>NZ_JTLB01000035.1:0-17712 GCF_000798975.1 Exiguobacterium sp. ZOR0005
CGACGAGCTTGGCCCATAACCGTGGCTGGTCAAAGCACGGCCTTCCCAAGAAGCTCCCACTTCAGGTTGCGAAGCAAGCAAGTGGTGAGTAGTTCACCGGTCTGTTACGTTTTAGGTATAGTGATTTTCGAAGGAAGTGACATTTTGCCGTTTACCGCTCTTTTATTGAACGCCTCTGTTGCGTTCACAGGCTTCTACCTGATTTCCAAGTTGTATCACTCCGACCGCTTCGGCTCCTTTCGATCCCGTGGCTTCTTAATCGGATTATTGACCGGGGGACTCGGTCTGTTTCTCATGGTCAACGCGGTCCAAGCGAACGATGAGGTTCGCGTCGACTTACGGTACTTGCCGCTCGTCCTGCTCGCCTTTTACGGGGCCCGCTTCCCGCTTTTGATTGCGACGGTCATCATCGCGAGCACCCGCTTTCTGTTCGGGCTGACCGACCAGGCCATCGTCGCGTTTATCGCCACGTTCGTCGTCGGCGTCGGCATGTGGTGGATTCATCGTCACGTCCGTCGTCTGTTGTTGCAGAGTATGCTGTTGCACGTCTGGGCGCTCTTCATCACCTCGGTCTCGATCCTCATCAATCTCGGTTGGAACAGTGCTTACGTCGAGATTGTCTTGACGTTTTGGATCGTCGGACTGCTCGTCGGGACACTCGCGAGCCTACTCGCCATCGACTTAGAACAAATGACTCGACGTTCCAAGGAATATAAACATTCGGCCGAACGCGACCATTTGACCGGTTTGTTCAATCGCCGGATGTGGGAGGAACGAACCACATCGCTCGTGTCCGAAAGCAGGACGTACAACGTGCTCGCGCTTGATATCGATCATTTCAAACGTGTGAACGACACGTACGGTCATCCGAACGGTGACCTCGTCTTGAAACGATTCGCCGAACTGTTGAAGATCGAGACACGTTCCCATGACGTGGTCGCACGAATCGGAGGCGAAGAGTTCATCATTCTCATCTATGACTTGTCTCCCGAAAAAGTGACCAAAGTTTCCGAGCGGATTCGGAAACGGATTGAGGCCGAGGCGTTTACCTTATCTGACGGGACATCGATTCAAGTCAGCGTCTCAATCGGCATCGCCCATGGAAGCGCGCTCCCGGTCGAATCGATGAGCGACGTTGCCGATACGGCGCTCTATGAAGCAAAAGACAATGGACGAAACCAGACCGTGCTGTTACACGCCGACGCACGCATGCTCGTTCCGAATTGATAAAAGGAGGTCTCCTCATCGCAAGCTGATGAGCGGACCTCCTTTTATAATTTACCGAACGTCTCAAGCGCTCGCAAATAACGACGATACCCGTCTTTTATTTCTTCCTCCGTCACGTCAGACGGCCACATCGAGCGCGGGATCCGTCCTGTATATTTCGCACCGCCCATATGTGCATAAATGTACGACACGACTTCTTGACTCGTGTCGCGCGTCAAAAAGCCGGTCACGTATATCCCGTCCTGACTCTCGAGAACGATGTCGAGACGGCGTCCCTCTTGCTCGTCGATAATCAATTGGTTGTAGCGTCGATGCGCCTCGTCCTTATGCTTATACACCATGCCTCGCCGCGCGTTGTCATCACGTTCCCACTTAGAGTCCGCTCGCTCTTTCGCGTTAAAGATTTTCTCGAGGACGGCCGGGTCGTCAATCGTGATGCAACAAAAAATGTGCGGATAGGACAGTTGGTCGTCATTCACCAAGTCCATAATGTCCGTCTTCGGGATGATGTGCGCTTTATAACGGACGAGCAGACGGCGAACGACCTCTTCTTTTTCGAAGACGAGCCACTGCTTCCTGCGCTCGAACTTCTCGTGGAGCATCTTATAGTCCATATGATTCACCTCACCAATCAGCATACCAAAAAACGGCGTCCGCTCGTTCATGGACACCGCTTCTATTCAGCGAATCGATTCGCGTACTGGCGCTAACAACTCCACATCATCCGTCATGACCGCGTCGACATGCATCGTGTCAGGGAGCTCGCTCGGGTCATTGATTGTGTACAAGCGTGTTCGAATCCCTCTTTCACATAACGTTTGCCACGCACGCGTCCCGATAAAGGCAGGCTGTGCGTGAACGGCCTCGGCTTGAACGTGTTCGACGAACTCGACCAAGTCGGGATGCCCGTCCCCCGTCAGCACGGCAATCCTCGCCTCAGGTGCGACCTCACGCAAGCGGACGAGCGTGTCCGGGTTGAACGAGGAGAAGACAACGCGGTCCTCGAGGCCGAACTCTTCCGTTGCGAGCCACGCGAGTGATTCGATTCCAGCGTAGGCGAATTGGTCCGTCTTCAGTTCAACGTTCACCGTGACGTCGTGCGGTGTGACGAGCGCGAGCACTTCCTCGAGCGTCGGGATGCGTTCCCCTTCACTTCGAAGCGCGCGCAGTTGACGGAGCGTCATGTCTTTCACATAGCCGCTCCCGTCCGTCGTCCGGTCGACCGTCTCGTCATGGATGAC
The DNA here is from genome assembly GCF_000798975.1 of Exiguobacterium sp. ZOR0005. NCBI lineage: Bacteria > Bacillati > Bacillota > Bacilli > Caryophanales > Exiguobacterium > Exiguobacterium sp. ZOR0005. The sequence goes on from NZ_JTLB01000035.1 coordinate 2,469, forward strand.
AACGAGGCGGCCGTCTTTTGACAGCTGCACGTCGAACTCGATGCCGTCGGCGTACGGGAGCGCCGCCTCGAACGCTATCAATGTGTTCTCGGGATATTTGGCGCTATAACCGCGATGAGCGTACAGGTGCATGTTATTGCCCCAAGGTGGAAGTCGTCTCGTCAGCCGCACGTTTTAACGCATCCTCGACCGACACGCCTTGATACAAGCTCTCCATCGCATTGACGACGCTCTGGCGTGACTGCGGGAATGACGAGATGAGCGCACCTTGTGTCGCCGGCGACGTCTTCGTCTCGCTCAACTGGTCGACCGTCACTTTGAGCTGCGGATACTCGGCCCATACTTCTTCGACGATCGGCTCGTTGTACGCGTCCGGGTTGATGGCGAAGTATCCCGTCTCGACGTGCCATTTCGCCTGCGCTTCTTTCGAGGCGGCGAATTTCATGAACTCCCACGCCCCTTGTTTCGTCTCGTCGGCGATGCCGTCACCCATCCAGAGCGAGGCGCCTCCGATGACGACGCCTTCCCGGTCCGACTCGTTCGGTACCGGCAAATACGAGACACCGACGTCAAACGGCGCGTTGTCGACGACCGTTCTTACACCGGCCGACGAGTCGAGGTACATGGCGACGTTGCCCGATTGGAAGGCGGCGCGCATGTCGTCCCAGTTTTGACCGACGTTCATGAACGTCTTCTCGTCGTACATGTCTTTAATCAAATTGAAGGCGTTCTGCCCTTCTTCCCCGTCAAACACTGCCTTCGTCGGATTTCCGCTACGCCCGTTGTCGTTGTCGACGTAAAGACCGCCCTGTGCGGCGACGAGCTGCTCGAAGAACCAGCCGTAGTTGAGAATCGTGAATCCAGTCTGGTCGTCGGTCGTGAGTGCCTTCGCCGCTTGTTTCAACTCGTCATACGTGCGCGGCGCCTTCTCCGGGTCGAGCCCTGCTTCTTTGAACGCATCCTTGTTGTAGATGAGCACCGGTGTCGACGAATTGAACGGCATCGAGTACTGCTTGCCGTCGACTTGGTAATAGCTCAAGATGTTCTCTTCCCAGACGCCCGTGTCGAAATTCTCTTTGTCGATGAATTCTTGGACCGGCGTGATCTTGTTCGTGTCGATCATATACTTCGTCCCGACCTCGAACGTCTGCATGATCGCCGGTGCGTCCGCCGAGCCGGCGACTGCGTTGAACTTCGTGAGCGCCTCTTCATACGTCCCTTGGAAGATCGGCGTCACTTCATAGTCGTCTTGCGAAGCGTTGAAGTCGTCGACTTGGTTGTTGAGCGCGGTCTCCAAGTCCCCGCTCATCGCGTGCCAGAACACGACTTCCGTCTTCCCGTCTGCGGTCGCCGCTGCTTCTGGTGCCGCCTCCTCGCTGCCGCACGCCCCGAGCAATAACACCGAACTGGCCAATCCTGCGAATAATGCTTTTTTCTTCATGTAAACTTCCTCCTTTTATTTGATGGCACCTTGCGTCAAGCCTTCTTGCAATTGCTTTTGTCCCGCGAACAGTAAGAGCAGTGTCGGGATGATGATCATGACGACGGCCGCCATGACGACGCCCCAATCCGAGGCAATCTCGTTCGACTGCATCTGTTTGATTCCGATTTGCACCGTTCGCGCCTGCTCCGTGTTCGTCACGAGGAGCGGCCATAAGTACATGTTCCATGTCGTCAAAAAGCTATACACCGACAATGTGACGAGCGGCGTCTTCGAGACCGGTAAGACGACGTTCCAAAAGAAACGGAAGCGGCTGATGCCGGCGATTTGTGACGCCTCGTACATCTCGTGCGGGATCGTCTTGAACTGTTGCCGAAGTAGGAATGTCCCGAAGGCGAGCGCGAAGAACGGCACGGACAAGCCCCACACCGAGTTGAGCCAACCGAGCGACTGCACGGTCAAGAAGTTCGGCACCATCGTCGCTTCCCACGGCACCATCATCGTCGCGAGAAACAGCATGAAGATGAGCCCTTTCCCTTTGAAGTCGATGAAGACGAACGCGAACGCGGCGAGGCTCGACAAAACGACTTGTCCGACCATGACGAGGAGCGCGACGACGAGACTGTTGACGAGATACGTCAACAGCGGGATCCGCTCGAACGCGGCGACGTAGTTCGCGAGCGATGGTTCTTCCGGGATGAGGTTGCCTTTTAGCACCTCGCCCCCGTCCATAAGGCTGATCGAGAACGCATAGACAATCGGGAACAGCATGACGCCGGCGCTCAAGACGAGCAGCGCGTAGACGAGCGTGTTGCGTAACGTCATTGGTAATGCACCTTCCTTTCGACGAGCTTGAACTGGAGCCACGTCAACAGGAGCACCGTCACGAATAAGAGCACCGCCTGGGCGCTAGCGCCGCCGACGTTATAGTTGATGAACGCGTCCTTATAGATGGCGTAGACGATGACGTTCGTCGAGTTCGTCGGTCCGCCTTTCGTCAGCAAATCGATCTGCCCGAACGTCTGGAACGCGTTGATGAGCGAGATGATGCCGACGAAGAACAGCGTCGGTGACAGCATCGGGATCGTGATGGCCCGGAGTTGCGTCCAATACCCCGTCCCGGCGATGTCCGCACTCTCATAGAGCGTCCGGTCGATATTTTGCAGGCCGCCGAGGAGAATCAAAAACGTGAACCCGATATTCATCCAGACGGTCGCGAGCGACACGGACAGGAGCGCGTATTGCGGATCGAGAAGCCACTGTACCCCGCTCGCCCCGACCGCTTCTAAAAAGCGGTTGAAGATGCCGATCGACGGGTTATACATGAACATCCAGATGACCGATGAGGCGGCGACGCTCATCCCCATCGTCGCCGAGAACGCCGTTCGGAAGAATCCGATGCCGCGCAACTTCTCGTTGGCAAGCAAGGCGAGGCCTAGCGCGATGAGGATCGTGAGCGGCACGGTCAAGGCGACGAACCCGACCGTCGCCTGAACGCTTTGCCAAAACGTCGCGCTCGTGAAGAGCCGGGCGTAGTGCCCGATCCCGACGAATTCGAGCGGCGTCCCTTGCGTGTCCGTCCGGAAGAAGCTCAAGTAAATCGTCCGGAGGAGCGGATAGACGAGGAAGATCCCGAATAATGCGATGGACGGCGACAAGTACAGCAGGCCGCTCGCCGCATCCGACAGTCGGGCCTTCACCCGTTGTCTCGGCAGTGCGACCGTCATTGGAACACCTCCAGCGCCTCAAACAGTTTCGGTTGACGCGGCTCGATCCGTTGACCTGCCGTATCAAAGAGCGACATCTGTTTCGGGTTGATGTAACAAGCGACCTTCTCCCCGATCGAGAGCGGCCACTGTCCCGGCCATTTGGCGAGCCATTCGGCACCGCCGACATCAAAGGCGAGAATCGTCTCTGTGCCGAGCACTTCGATGTTTTTCAACTCCCCGTAGAACGTGACGTCATCTTTTGCCGGATGGATTTGTTCCGGACGGACGCCGAGCGTCGCTGTGTCTGCGGCCGTGATTGTGTTCGGACGGAAGACGCGCCCATCTGAGGCGATCCAGCCGCCCTCGACGCGTGACACCTCAGTCAAGTTCATCGGCGGTGAGCCGATGAACGAGGCGACGAACGTATTCGCCGGCTTGTTGTACAGATCGAGCGGCTTGCCGACTTGTTGGACCTCGCCTTCATTCAACAGCATCATCCGATCGGCCATCGTCATCGCCTCGACTTGGTCGTGCGTGACGTAAATCATCGTCAACTTGAGCTTCCGTTGCAGTTGACGGATCTCGGAACGCATCTTCGCCCGGAGCTTGGCGTCAAGGTTCGAGAGCGGCTCGTCCATAAGGCAAATCGGCGCCTCGGTGACGATGGCTCGGGCCAGGGCGACCCGTTGGCGTTGCCCGCCTGACAGTTCCCGCGGCTTTCGCTTCAAGTAATCGGTCAGCCCGAGCGTCTCGGCGGCCGCATGGCAACGTTCGCGCTGCTCGAGCTTCGTCAGTCCTTTCGTATGTAGGCCGAACGTGATGTTCTTCTCGACCGTCATATGCGGATAGAGCGCGTAGTTTTGGAACACCATCGACAATTGGCGCTCGCTCGGTTTGAGCTCGTTCGCGGCGACGCCGTCAATCCGGAGCGTCCCGGCCGTGATCGACTCGAGTCCGGCGATCATGCGGAGCATCGTGCTCTTGCCGCAGCCGGACGGTCCGACGAGCGCGAAAAACTCGCCCGCCTCGATCGTGACGTCGATGCCACGGATGACCTCGGTGTCACCATACGACTTTTTGATTTGTTGCAATTGAATCGACTTCATATGATGTCCTCCTTCATTCCTTGTGACGCCCAGAGCCGCTCGTCCCCCGTCGAGACGGCGAACGCACCGTGCGAGAGCGCCTGATGTACCTCGATCGGCTTACGGATCATACCGCCCGTCACGATCGGAAACGGCACGCTCCCGGCGACGTGCTCGATGACGTTCGGGATGAGGCCCGGCATGAGTTCGAGCGCGTCCGGCTCATGGTCGTTCGCCATCTTGATGCCAGACGTGACGGCATCCGAGTCGACGAGGAAGAGGCGTTGCACCGTCATGAGTCCGGCGCGTTTCGCGTGCTGGATGACCGACGCCTTCGTCGTGACGATGCCGTCCGCACCGACACGCTTCGCCAAATAGTCGATGCCGTCCCGGTCAAGGCTGATACCGTTGATGCGCTCGGCGTGCAAGAAGACGGTCTTGTTCTCACGTTTCAGATGCGACACGTAGCGGTCGAGCGTGCTGAGCGTGCCCATCATGAGGAACGTCGTCGTAACGTCCGATTGCAGGAACTTCTCGAATTGTTTCGGCGACTTGATGGAGGCGATCATCTTCTCCTCACCGATCGTGCGAAGTGTTTCATTCACTTGACTCACCCTTTCCTAAAAAAAGGACCAACAGAAACTAGACGTCAATGACGTAAGGGCTTCTGTTGGTCTCTCGAATGTTCTACCGTTTGCTATTCACTTGGCATGAGGGGTCTCACAAGTCTTATCGTAACGGATGAATGTAAAGCGTCCGTGAAGCGTGTGAAAATAATTGTGAAGACGATGTAAAAAAACCGACTCACAAGGAGTCGGTTACGTCGAGCGTTTGTCTCGCCTTCGCCAAGATGTCCGCTTTAACGTCATCATCACGGCCTTGCCAGTTCCGGAGCATCATCTTCATCCGCTGATTGTCTTTGAAGCGTTCCTGGTGTTTGTCGATGAAGTGCCAATAGAGGGCATTGAACGGGCACGCGTCTTCCTCGGTCGTATGTTTCGGATTGTACTTGCACCCTTTACAGTAGTCGCTCATCCGGTCGATATACTTTCCAGAAGCGATATACGGTTTCGTCGCGAGCTTGCCGCCGTCCGCGTGGAGCGCCATCCCGAGCACGTTCGGCAACACGACCCAGTCGTAAGCGTCGATATACATCTCATTGAACCAATCGCTCGTCTGTTGCGGTGAAATCTCGAACAACGTCGCGAAGTTACCGAGCACCATGAGCCGCTGGATGTGGTGGTTGTGCGCCCGCTCGATGACCGGCTTCACGCTTTGGTGGATACAATGCATGTCCGTCTTCGCGTCCCAGAACGAGTCGGGTAAGTCGCGCTCGTGCTTGAACGTGTTCACCGACTCGTAACCGGGCATCGACGCCACGTAGATGGCACGCATATATTCCCGCCAGCCGAGGATTTGTCGGACGAACCCCTCGATTGAGGCGAGCGGCGCGTCAGCCGCGCATGCGGCCTCGACGACTTCACGTGGCGTGAGGAGTCCGATGTTGATCGCCGCCGACAACAGACTGTGTGACATCTCTTGATTGTCTGACAGCATCGCGTCCTGATACGGTCCGAACGTCTCGAGACGTTCCTCGATGAAACGATTCAACGCACGTCTGGCCTCACTCCGCCTCACCGGCCAGACGAACGGCGTGATGTCCCCGGGATTGTCTTGAAAGTCGCGTTCGACTTTATCGATGACAGCTTTCGTGATTTCGTCCGGGCGGAAATGGATCGGTGGCGCGAACGTCAACCCTGCTTTCGGCGGTTTCCGGTTGTCAGCGTCAAACGACCATTTGCCACCGCGCGGCTTCCCATCCTCGAGCAACACGTCGAACCGTTTTCGCATGTGACGGTAGAAGCGGTCCATCCGCCACGGCTCGTTGCCAATCGCGTCGACGGCCTCCTCCTTCGTTAAATAGAAGAGCGGCACGTCCGTATGTTCGACGAGTGTGTGTTTCTTCCCGAACTGTTTCAACTTCTTCTCCATGGCGGCGTCGGTGACGGCGGTGTAATGGATCGCTGCCGGGTCGTATCGCTTGAAGTGGTCGTCCCACGCGTCTTGGAACGAGTCGGCCTCATGATAGTCGACGGTGAAGCCTTTCTCACGCAACTCGTCCGCGAAGTGACGCATCGCCGAGAAGACGAGGACAAGCTTTTGTTTATGGTACGTCCGCCACATCGCCCGTGACGTCGCCTCGATCATGACGATGACGTCACCGTCTTCAACGTGGTCGAACATCTCAAGTTCGTGCGACAGCTGGTTGCCGAAAATCCAAAATGAGCGCATGAAATCAACTCCTTTTCCTGTTTTGAGTCTCTGTCCCGTAACAATGAGGAACGTTCATATTTCGAATACATCTGTTTCCATTATATAGATGAGAGATCTAGCATTTCTGTTTTGAATATGCAAAAAAGTTTCCCGGGACATAATAGACCCGAGAAACTGTTTTTATCGTTGTACGGTGACGTTGATTCGCTCTGTCGCATAACCAGAACGCGTCATTTCGACCGTCAACATATTGCCTTGCCGTTGTTTATTCACATACGCTTTGAAGTTTCCTTTCGCGTCGACTTTGACAGCCTTCCCAACCTTCGATGCACCATTGTACACTTGGACGGTCGCACCCGGATGCCCTTTGCCTGTTACATAGATGTGGCTAGAACGAAGCGTATTCACACTGAACTGTTTGAAGACATACTTAATCGTCTCTTTTTTCACTGGCGACTGGTTGCCGGCAGCATCTTTCACATGAACCGATACAACTTTCCCCGGCAACCATTTATTGATCTTAAATGCATATGACCCCGTACTCGTCGCCTTCGTCGTATATGTTTTCCCGTTATATGAGATGAACACGGTCGCCCCTTTTTCTGTTTTACCCGACACATGCGTCGAAGTGGCCGTGATTTCATTAACGGATGGAGCAGTCGGTGCCGTATTGTCTTTCGCTTTAATCGTCGTCACGACTTGCTTGCCGATACGAGGGGTCATCACAAAACGAAGCTGCTCCCCTTCCGTGTAGGCGCGTACTAAATTGAAGTCGAATCTCCCGGTCCCGTCCAGCGACGAATGACCGATCCGTGTCGTCCCGCTCCATACTTCAAGTGTCGCATACGGATCGCCGTTCCCGGTGATTTTACGGACACCTTGTTGGAATTTGACGTTCGAGACCGCTTTTGTGACGTATGGCTTTGTGATCACTTTTGTCATCTCATATTTAACCGTTTTATCTGGATTGATGAGCTTGACTGTCACGGTCGCAGGTAATGCGATGTCGTTCGGCCAAGTGATCACGTTACCAATCTGAGTATACTTTTGCGTTTTTCCATTAATCGTGAATTCATAGTGGTTTTGGTTCATATACTCATTTTGCATATAGAACCACGCCTTTTGACCGCCATCTAGACGGATGTCTTGAATCTTCTCTCCATTCGGCGAGATGTAGCCATACCCTTTGTTGCCCGCCTTATCCGTCGCCGTGATTTTCACTTGTCCATATTTTTGAGACACGACTGGATCGGTCGTCTTGATTGTGAACATCCCCGTGCTCGAGACGACGACAGGTTTGTCTTTGTCGCTTCGATACGTGAACGTCACGGTCGATCCCGGTTCTGTCTTCCCGTAAATCAAATGTTCTCCCGTCAAGACGTGTTTTTGGAGAATGACGCGTGGCGCTGTCGTATCTTTCACCATGATTTTATTACCGCCAGAAGGGTTACCGGCCAAATCTTCCGCATGAATGATCAGGTGTGTGATGCCATCTGTTTTGAGTCCAGAAACAGGCAACATCCCGCCAAGCGAGAAACCAGAACTGAGAGGCTTATACGGTTGAATCGAGTTTACCTTATTTTTTCGGACGATTGTATTATTTTTGTAGTAAACAATCTCGAAGTTACCGACGTACTCATTCGCATCAAACATAATCTCTTTTGCGTCTTCTGATAATACCTCGTGAATTTGTAACGTCGGTCGCACGGTATCTTTCACTTCGTATTTGAACGTCTGACTCGTCTTACCTGGGACGGTGACGAGCACGTTAAACGCGTTCACTTTCTTCAAGTTGACGGCAAACTCAAACTTTCCGTTGGCATCTGCCTTCACTTCTTTCACCACACCGTTTGTAAACTTGAGTGATGCGTTCGGTTCCGTCGTCCCTTTCAATAACGTCGTGTCGTTCGTCAAGTCAAAGATGATTGGCTTTTGAATCGCGTCGAACGTGCCTGTTACCCACGCCGACACACGCCCGTCGTAAAGAACAGTCCGAATGACGAACTTGTCGTTCACACCAAGTGAAAGTACAGGATTGTTTGGGAAAACCTTTTGCGTATAAGAACGTCCATCTGCTTTATCAATCTTCGCTTCAAACCATAAAAATTGATACGGGTAATGGAACGGCGGAATCGTGATGGCGACTTGGTTGCTCTCCATCTTCAGGACAGGTGTCGGCGGCACACGGTTGTCGTCGGCACGGAACACTCCTTTTGGCGTCTTGAGTCCTTCCTCGTCGACATACGATACCATATAGTCGACTTCATATTGTTTTGGTAAGTTGAATACGATGTTCCCTTGTGCGTCACTCTTCGCTTGTATATGAATTTGATAGGTATCATAGCTAGTATTTTTGCGGTCCCAATACCATACGTTAAACGTTTGATTCGGTGTCGCTTTTCCGATCAATTGAGCATCCTCTAACTCGAAAGACACTTTTTCAAATTTCATTGTCGCGTCATTTCGCTTCACCTTCACTGGTTTCGTAAATAAAATCTGTCCATCTTTTTGAATGGTGAGGACTCGATTTACTTGCTCATTCAGCTCGTATTCACAATAAAAAGAGCCATTATCTTTACTCGTTTCACATCGTTCTCCGTCAAGTAGGATGTCTGCGTTCGGATACGTCACACCACTAAACTGTGTGAGCGACTCTTCAATAATGAGTACGGGTTGCGTGTCCGTTGGGTTGAAAGCTGGAATCGTGAATTCTTTCACTGCCCCCTCTGCTTTATTCACAAAGTGCATCGCCTCCACCGTGTATGTCTGTTCCTCAAACGCCCGTTGCTCCCAGCCTGTGAACGGAAAATCGAACTTTCCACTCGCATCTGCTTGACCTGTCCTTACGAGATCGCCTAATCGGATAAAAATCGTGACGTAAGGCAGTGCGGTACCTGAAACACGTAATGTTTCATGCGGCGGTTCGTCCAATTGCATCACATCAGGGTTTGCCGGAGCCGCTTCATAAGATTTGATTGGAGTCGAAGCCTTTTCTGGGCTGCTGACGTACACACTCACCGTCTCCTCTTTGTTTTTAGGGATGTGCAACTGCCCAATCCCTTCTTTCGCCCGTCCTTCATACGTCGCATGAATCGTATGATCGGGATGTGTGACGAACACAAACGTGTTGTCGATCACCCCTATAAATGTCGCATCTTGAGGTTTCACTAACATCTCTGGGGATTTTGGTTCTGGACGTATCGTCACATCAATCAATTGATCAAACCCATATTGGTCTCGCTGATACACCGCAATTTGACCAACTGGCACATCATCAAACGTGTATGTAAATTTTTTAGTGGCGTCACTCGTCGTTGTCACAACTTGGTGATTCGCAACGATCGTGACGTGTTGGTTCGGTTGATCCGTCGTCCCTTCCACTCCTCTTACATTGTTTATTGTCTGATTTAACGTCGCGGCCGATGCTAATGGCATTGGAATCATCGTCCCGACCAGCATCATTATCATGAACACGGTAAAACTCTTCTTTATAAGTGCAACCATCTTTCTTATCTCCTTTTGGTAATATCTGAGTAAACAATAAAAAATATAGCACGATTTTCAATAAACTAGTCGCCACTTTCGAAAAGTAGGTCAATAAAAAAGAGCCAGACAGATGTGTCTAGCCCCGGCTCTTCCGCGTCACCGCCACCCCGCCAAAACCGCTGATGATGGCGATATAAAAGCCTAAGTCGTAAAACCAACCAGTGTTGTTCACTTCGTACACGCGATACGTGTCATTGAACAATCCTAAAATGAGTGACACCGGTGCGATCCAGCCGTGCCAAATCCCCCAAAAGAAGCCGGCCGGGTCGGTCGTGTACGTCCCGTCGCCCGGCACGCAGCCGCCGAGCACGATACTCATGCTCAACATGATGGCCAATACTCCGATTCGTTTCATATAAATCCCTCCTGTTATCACTATTCCCCGTTTTTTATTAAAAAGCACTGACCGAAGTCAGCGCCACAATTGGACCGTGTTGGCGAACTCGATATCGGTCGCGATCTCGCCGTCGAGGGCGTGAAGGTCAAAGTCCTCGCCGTCGAGCCACGTTTGAAAATCGAAGATGACCGGGTCGCGGTCGCCACCGAGGGCGAACCACGTCTCGAGCGTCTCCGGGAAATAAGCCGCCGTATGGATCGTGCCGGCCCAGCTCTTATACAGCTCCGAGAAGACGCCCTTGTCCGAGTCGTTCATGAGCCGGAACGCGCTCTCGGCGTCTTGGACGATATGTTGATACATCTTGATCTCCATCATCCGCCGCGTCGAGTCGTCAAGATGGTAACGGTTCTCGTGCTGCAACAGCTCGAAATGGTTCGTGCAAATGTTCGACTCGCGGACTTGGATGTCGCGCGGTGTCGCCTCGATGACGCGCGTCTTCGACGACTTGTCATGGACGACGTACGTGAACGAGCCGCGATGCGGGATCTCTTTCAACAAGTCGACCGCCTCCTCGACCGTCGCGCACGTCTCGAGAATCATCCGCCCGATCATCTGACAGACGAAGCCGTCACCAGGTCGCCTACGGTTGATAAAGTTATAGCCCATGGCGAGCCCTTTCTCGTTCATCCCGTCCATCCGTCCGGTGACGCGCGAGACGGGACCGATGACGGCGTAGCCTTCGTCCGGTTGGAACACGTTGAACCGTCCATCGTACGTCATCGGGTGATAATCGTAGTTGCGGACGAGGAAATTGTCGCCCGTCAAAATCGAACAGCCGCTGACCGGGTTGTTCACCCGGAAGTGACCGAAGTGAAGGAGCGTATCGGCGAGCGTCAGTTCGAGCTCGTCTTGCAGGCCGAGCAGTTCTTCCCACACTTTTGGGGCGAACCGGTCGAACGCCTGCTTCGCCTCGCGCTCATCGATCTCAAAACGCGGGACGCGGAGCTTCCATTGGTCGGTCCGGTTCTCGAGCAGTTTGCTGCGCTTGATGTATTTACCTTGAAAGCGGCCGAAGTCGTAATGACTGCCGCGGAATTGTGTCAGTTCACTTGAGACGCGTTGCATGAAAAAACCTCCCTTGCGCCCATTATAGCGGACGCGCGGAAGGTCTGTCTGACTTGAAGCTGTTCACAGCTTGAACTGACGGCTCATGCGTTGCATGTCCTCGGCCGTATGCGACAACTCTTTGACGAGTCGGTTCATCATCTCGCTCGTGGCCGACATTTGCTCGGTCGAGGCCGCGACTTCTTCGTTGCCGGCCGTGCTCTCTTCCGAGATCGACGCGATGTCCGAGAGTCCTTGCTTGATATCCGTTTGGTTCGCCTTCACCCGGTCGAGCTGCGATTGCATCGAATCGGTCAGACGTTGCATGTCGCGCACACTTTGTTCAATCGCGTTGAACGCCTGTTTCGTTTCCTCGAGCGTCCGTTTGCCGTCCTCGGCGGCACGCATGCTGTCCGTGAACGTCTCTCCGAGTGCGATCGAGTTGTGTTTGACGCTTCCGACGATCTCGGAGATTTCACTGACCGATTTTGCTACGCTCGTCGATAAGTTCCGAATCTCAGAGGCGACGACGGCGAAGCCTTTCCCGTGCTCCCCGGCGCGGGCCGCTTCGATGGCCGCGTTCAAGGCGAGCAAGTTCGTCTGTTCCGAGATTTGACGAATCATCGTGACGAGCGTCGTCACTTCGTCGGCCTGGCGCTCGAAATCTTTCACTTGGCGCTGTGACGCTTGCACTTGGCCGTGGATGTTCGTCATCTTCCCGACGGCGTCCTCCATAAGATGAAGCCCTTCTGTCGTCACGCGGCTGACGTCTTCCGCTTGTCCGCTCACTTCGGCCCCGTCCTTGGTCGTCTGATCGACGAGCTCTGAGAACTCGTTCATATGGCCGTACAGCCGCATCGTCAACACGCTCTGGTTCTCGACACCGCTCGCGATTTCTTCCATCGTATAAGCGATTTGCCGTGACGCGTCGTTCACTTCTTCCGAGATACTCGCCACGTTGCCGCTCTCGTCGCGTACCGTCTGTGCCGACGTCTGTAGGTTTGAAATCAACTCTTTCAACATCTTCGTCATCTTGTCCATCGACGCGGTGAGACGCTTAATCTCATCGTTTGAGCGAATCTGGATCTTCTCCATCTCTTCGGAAGCCGTCAACAAGTCGCCTTCGGCGATATGTGTCGCGACCCGCTCAAGGTCCCGGAGCGGGCGCAACTTCCAGCCGAGGTAGCGCCAGATGGCGAACGAAGCGAACAAGAGCAATCCGAGGAGTCCGAGCAACACTGGCGGCAGACTTGCTCGCAACACGTCGTTTGTCACCGCTTCGACGTCACGCGCCCCTTTGTCGATGCCGAGAAGGCCGATGACTTCATTCCCGCGCATGATCGGCACGAGCACGGTCATGTAGTCGCCATATTCCGGGTCTTCGACGATCGGTGTCGTGACCTGTTCTCCTTCGAGCGCCGGACGCGCATCCTCGAGCGACGTCGCCGTCGTCGGTGTCCCGATGTCGACCGCATCGTCGGCGCTCATCCCGTCGACGATGATTTTTAGCTCATCTCCATCCACAGCAAGCGTATAGACGTACATCGCCCCGATTTGCGTCCGGTACGTGTCGAGCTGTTCCCGAAACTGCTCGAACGTCGCGTCTTTCGTCGGATTTTGAAGAAACGCCGCGTATGCGTCGGCGTCGATCGTCTCGCTGATTCGGTCCGCGTCATCTACTAACACGGCCTGCATCGAACGGAGCACCGTCTGTTTCGTACTGACGACCTGCACCATCATGAAAATGATGACGAGCAACGTGACAAAGGCGAGCATCGCCAGCAAAATGCGGGTCTGTAGTGATTGTGACTTGTTTCGATTCATCGTATCCCCTCCAATTCGTCCTTATTGGATGTATCGGACGAACGGCGTAAAAATTCATACAAAAACGGACGATTTTCGACAAAATCGTCCGTGCTGTTCATTCATTTGTCGAATTGACGACTTCAAGCGGGATCGAGACCTCGATTTCCCCTTCTTCCGCAAAGTGGAAGAGCGGCAACGTCTCGGGCACGAACAAGTCCGGGTTCAAGTCGAGTTGATAGACGTACGTCCGCACGTCCCCTTCTCGCTCGGCCGTCAGTTCACCGAACGGGATCGGGACCCGATTGCCGTCAATTTCATAACTGATGACGGTCGTCGGTTCGAGGCGCCGGTCTTCGAGCATCCGAATCGTGAACAGCATCGTCGAGCTGTTCGTACGCTCGAGGGACACAGCGATCGCTTCCGATTGTCCGGCCCGCTTATCGATCATCGCTTCATCGACTTTCTGTTCGTACACGACGTTCTCTTCGGTCACTTCCTCGGTCTGCAACTGCTGACAGCCGACTACCGCCATCAGTCCGAGTATTAAAGCAATCACCAACACGCGCATGTCGTTCCCCCTCACTTCAGGGCGAAAGTTAGTTCTGCTTCACAAGCGACTTCTCCATCGACTGTCGCCACGGCACGGCCTTTGCCGATCGGACCGCGCACTTTCAAGATCTCGACCTCGAGACGCAACTGGTCGCCCGGGACGACTTGACGTTTGAAACGACATCCATCGATGCCTGCGAAAAACGCGAGTTTGCCGCGATTTGACTCTTGTTTGAGCATCGCGAACGCACCGACTTGTGCGAGCGCCTCGACGATCAATACGCCAGGCATGACGTTATAGTCTGGGAAGTGTCCGTTGAAGAACTCTTCGTTCGCCGTCACATTTTTTAATCCGACGGCCCGTTTGCCTTCTTCGACCTCGAGAATGCGGTCGATGAGCAAGAACGGGTACCGATGCGGGATTACTTCTTTAATCTGTTCAATCGTGTACATGGTTCCACCACCCTTATGAGGTTAGCCAAAAATCGGTGATATGGCGCCACGTGTCGATGTTGAACACGTCCCTCCACTCGCCGCCGCCAATGACGCTGTACCCGATAATGGCCCCGATGGCAAGCATCGCGACGGCCAATATGAGGACAACGATGACGCGCAGCAAGATTGGGAAACGGCGGTAGTTCGACAAACGTTTCCGTTCCGTCCGCTGTTTCGACTCTTTTTCTTCCGAGCCATTCTGTTCTTCGTTCGCCACGTCCATTCATCCTTTCAGCTCATCTGATTATAACATATTAGTACCAGGTATTAAAACTGTTCCATGAGTTCTCTTTTAGTGTAACGTATCTAGAAATGGCGAACAAGCGCCTCGACCTCGAGACATTAAACTGAAAAAAGGATATTGCTTCGAAGTTGGATATGCTACCGTGAGAGTATTCATCGAATAGGAGGCATCATTCTATGTGGAAAGAGTTCAAAGAGTTCGCCATGCGCGGTAACATCATCGACCTTGCCGTCGCCTTCATCCTCGGGGCCGCGTTCACGGCGATCGTCAACTCGCTCGTCAACGACATCTTCATGCCGCTCCTCGGCATCTTGATCGGCGGCATCAACTTCTCCGATTTATCGGTGAGCGTGCTCGACGTCGACGTCGCGTACGGCAACTTCATTCAAGAGATCGTCACGTTCGTGCTCATCGCGTTCGCCTTGTTCATGATGGTGAAAGTGATCAACCGCTTGAAGCGAGAGAAAGCCGTCGAAGAGACGCCAGAGCCAGAACTGTCGCGCGAGGAACAACTCCTTGCCGAAATTCGTGACTTGTTGAAAGAGCGTCCATGACCAAAAGCCTGAACCCGTCGTGAAGTGCTCCCTGTCAAGTAGACAGGACAAACAATGAAAACCAGCCTAGGCGGCTTGAGACCTGTATTCGACAGGGCTC
>NZ_JTLB01000036.1:0-13877 GCF_000798975.1 Exiguobacterium sp. ZOR0005
ACTTCATTCTAAACGAGGCCATCGCTGTGGGCTTTTTTTGCGTTCACGTTCAGGTGTTGCACTTAATTTTATAATTCATCAATGGAAATAAATTTTCGGTTTGATGTAATCTTCTGCTAAAAGAAAGTTTAATTTACCCATTTGATGTATTCACCTCCATGAATATAAATCCCTTTTAAAAAATGTATTTGAATCATTTTACCTATTAAAACTTTAATAATGTTCTTTGATTAGTTAAATCTTATCATGTCTCGCATGACCATCGAACTGTTATCGGTTGGGAAAATCGGCGTATGAAATAGTAGAATATTCAAGGATTTTTGACTCGTTTTCCTAGATTAGTATTAAAAGAACAAGGATATACGTAAAAATCATTAAAAATTAGGGCGAAGGAGCTATTTGTGAAGATGGAATATAACTACGGGAACCTAATTAAAGTAGAGAGAATGCGACGTGGTATAAAACAATCAGTATTAGCACGTGGTATCTGTTCGATATCATATTTGAGTAAAATTGAGAATAACCAAACTTCGCCTAGTGAAGAAGTTCTAGAATTGATTTTTGAAAGGTTAGAAATCGAAGTTCCACTTTATTTTGATCTCAGCGAGCAAGTTGACAAAGTGAAAAATGAAATAAGAGAAATTTTAAAACACGCTATTTTAACAAGAAAAGATGCTGGAGGACAAAAAGATGTTGAAAAATATCTTTCAAATCCAGTGGTCACACAATCTAAGGAGCTATATATTACGCTCTTAATGACTTTAGCTCGATTCGGTATGATGCCCGGCGGGAATGATAAGTATCTAAATGAGATTGGATGGATTGAGGATCAATTAGACTTCGATAATAAGCTTAGGTATATCATGATGAGAAGCCTTCAAATGTTTCATCAAAATGAAAGAGAGGATTCTATAAAACTACTTGAACAATTAAATGAAGGATTGCCTCAGTCCCATATTCCAGATTGGGAAATGGCGGATATTAGGTATATAATGGGTGGGCTGTACTACAAATTCACTGATTTTTTGCAAGCAATCGAAAACGTTCGATATGCTCTTTCATACTTTCAAGAACATTTTTATGTAGAACGAATCGTTGAAAGTCACTTGATTATTGGACTTTCTTATAAACGTCGCAAACGGTATACAGACGCATTAACATTCTATGAAAAAGCTGTGAAAATAGTGAGTGCTACTGATTTAAAGAATTACTATGGCATGCTCTATAATAATATGGGTGATATATACTCTTTATTAGGCGAAAAAGAGAAAGCATTAGAGTTCTTCATTGAAAGTTTTGAATATAAGGTAGAAGTCAGTAGTAAGTTGTTCAGTGTTTTATCATTAATAGAAGTTTACTCTGATCATGGGGACCGAAAAGGAGTCTTAGAATGGCTACAAAAAGGTGACGAATTAATAGGTGACAGAGAAGACTTGAAAATTTTTATGCAGCATTTTGATGTGTATAAAAACTACTACAAGGATTATAATCAGGAAAAATTAGTAGAAAGCTTGAAAAGAGCGGTTCGATATTTCGAATCTTACGATGAATATCTATACACGAACAAATATGCCCTTTGGTTAGCGCGAGAGTTGCGGAAAAATGGCAAGTATAAATTATCAACAGAATATTATGAAAAGGCAATTAACATCATGTCTTTATGGGATTAAACGCTTCTTACAAATATAGGAGGCGTTTTTTTGCGCACAAAAAAAGAGACGCCCGAATCGTCTCTCAAGGTGTGGTGAAGTAGTGGACCGTCCAATAGGGCTCGTTTTGGAGCGCTTCAATCTCAACGTGGCCATTTTGTACTTGTTGAAGGAGGTGGATGATATGTTTCTGCAAGTTTGAATCGTGGGAGCCGCTATGAAGAATCCCATCCTCGCTCGCGATGATATAGAAGCCGCCAAGACGGAGCGGGATGTGCTTGCGGACCGTCGTCACAGCTTTTTGAAGCTCGGCTTGTCCGCCGTGCAGTGGGACCGTCACGTCAAAACGTCCCCATTGTTTAAAATCACCTAGTTCTGAAAATGTCGGTGGGTCGCGATGATCCAACTTCATGACCTCCAATCGTGTCGTTCTCTTCCTGTTTAGTATAGCTGTTTTTCTCGTGTCGGCGTAGGACAATAATCTCATAGGTCGCGCCGAGTTGACACTTCGTAGGCTAGTGTTTGTCTTTTTCTAGATTATGTCAAAACAATCCTTCTAAAAAGCAAAATTGGTTGAAAAAACACGGCCGGGAACCCCGGCCGTGTTCATTGATGGACGACTTCTTTTGAAGTTGGCAATTCACAGATGAATGTACTGCCTTCGCCGTACACAGATTCCACATGCAAATGCCCTTCATGGGCTTTTGCGATTTCTTTACAGATGGCGAGCCCGAGCCCGGTACCGCCGATTTTTCGTCTGTCCGAATTGTCGACGCGATAAAACTTGCCGAACAAGTTTGGAAGGGCGGAAGAAGGAATCCCGATGCCGTTGTCGCGGACTTTCATGACGACTTGGTCTTCGAGCCGTTCAAGCGATACGAGTACGTTGCCGCCGTCTGGTGAATACTTCACAGCGTTACTGAGCAAGTTGCTGAGCAACTGTCGCATGCCTTCAAGGTCTGCTTCAATCGTGAAGTCTTGCGTCGAATCGGCATCGAGGTGGATGTGATGATGATCCGTCGTCTCTTGATAGAACGTGATGCTATCGCGGGCGAGTTCATACAAATCAACCTGTTCCCATTCGAACGTCTGCTTCCCGGCCTCCATCTTCTGTAGGTCGAGGAAGTCGCTGACGAGGAACGACAAACGCTTCGCTTCATCGTGAATTGTTTTCAAATAAAGCTCACGACGACTTTCTTTCAAATCACGTTCGAGCATTAATTCCGTGAATCCGTAAATCGAGGATAGTGGTGTCCGCAATTCGTGTGATACGGTCGATACGAGCTCGGACTTCATCCGGTCGATTTCGGTTTCGGCCGTCACGTCACGCAAGACGAGCATCGTGCCATGTAACTTCCCGTCACGGTAGATGCTTTCGGCATACACTTGAATGAAGCAATCCCCTTGATCCAGTGAGATGAACAGCCCATCTTCAGGTGGTTTGCGGTCGAAGACGTGCTCGACGTAACGGATGAACTGTTCGCGTTGGTCGACCCGTTCGGCGAGTTGCTCCACATCGATCTCAACGTCGGCGAGTTCTTCGTAGCCACAGTAATTGAATGGAAGATCGTTGAACATACGAATGAAAGCGCGGTTGCCGACAATGGATTCTTCTTCATAGTTCAAATAAAGAATCGCTTCTCGCACCGAGTTGATCAATTGGGCCGTCTCTTTACGGTCTTGTTGCATTTGACGGTATAGCTGCATCCGTAATAATGAAATGGCGAGCTGGCTCGCGAAAGCGTTCAACTCTGACTTCTCGCTTGCGTCGAACTGTTCATCGTAACGGGCGAGATACAAGCATCCGATCATCTGGTCATCGGATGGGTCCATGATGGGGATAACCGTTTCATATATATAATACGGAAACTCATGCAAATCTTCGGCCACTTTTTTAGAGGTTTCAGCCGGCAACTTTGAGATCATGACGCGCTTCAATAGGAGTGACTTCGTCTTCAAGCTCTCTTGTTGTTCCTCGGTCATCTCTTTCGGGACGACCGAGCTGATTTCCCCATCTTTGATGAGAAGGAGCGCACCGAATTCAGCTTCCGTGAGCAGCGCAATTTTTTCAATGACCGATGAGTAATCAAATAGTGACTCTTTCGAGGCCAATACTTCGATCAACTCGTTCCGATATTGGAGTTTCGTCTCATTCTGTTTCGACGCTTCGAGCACGTGCTCCAACTCATCGTGCTTCGCCCGCATGTTCTCGTTCTGTGCGGCCATCCGCTTGATGAGGGGACGCCCTATCAATAAAATGGCGCTAATAAACATGACTAACCCGATCATCCAAATCCAGCGGAGTGTCGACAGCTCACTCGACGAGACCAACCCATCCCGAACGAACCAAGCGCCGATCGCTGTCAAGACGAGGCTCATTGCGCAAACACCGTAAAGGATACCGAGGATTTGACGACTGTTCAATTGTTCAATCCACTTGCCCATAATACGCTCTACTTCCTTCCTTATCCCAAAAACCATCTCCAAACTATTCATCTTAATACTCGAAATCATACAAAAGGTTTCCTTCAATGAAAACCGAACTGCTCATCGGATGCGCATTCCACATTTCTTTCTTTAAAATTCGCATATCTAGAGCGATATACCCCGTATTTTAAAAAGCTACACATTCCGATGTGCTTTCGTTTGACAGAAACGAGGGACGAGGACTAGCGTAAAGATGAGAAAACTAGAAATGAGGTGCTATTATGCTTTCCATCGATCCACTTGCTTTGACCGAACGAGATACGTATAAATTCTTGATCGGCAGTGTCATTCCACGACCGATCGCCTTCGTCACGACTCGAAATGGCGAGATTGTGAATGCGGCCCCGTTTAGCTATTTCAATATCGTCGCCTCACATCCGCCGCTCGTTTCCGTCTCGGTTCAACGAAAGAACGGCGTGATGAAAGACACGGCGCGCAATGCTGTCGCGACGGAAGAGCTCGTCATCCATATCGTCGATGAATCGAACGTCACGCTCGTCAATGAAACGGCGGCGTCGCTCGGGCCGGACGAAAGTGAGCTGAAACGCACGACGTTCACACTCGCTCAAAGCGACGTGATTCAAACGCCAGGTGTGAATGAAGCGAAAATCCGGATGGAATGCGTCTTGCACCATCACGTCCCGATTGAGCATGAAGGGGTCGTCACGGCCGATTTATTGATTGCCCGCGTTGTCCGTTTTCACATCGAGCCACAACTTTACCAAGCCGGCCGAATTGATGCGGGGCAACTGGCGCCAGTTAGTCGGCTCGCGGGAAATTTCTATGCCAAGCTCGGCGAGAGGTTTGAAATCGAACGACCAAAGTAAAAATAGTTATGCGTCCGCCAGATTACGAGGCAGGGCGCCTTTTTTCGGGTAAAGAAGGAATAGCCCATTCACGTGGTGTATTTCTTTCAATCGGTCGTATGAATGTGTCACAATAAAGTCAGAACATTCAATTATATTACTGTAGCGAACAAGAGAAAAAAAGGGGAGTCGGCCATGTCCTATCGTCCAGCTGTTCAATCTATTATTCATGCCATCGAGACGGTGATCGTCGGAAAAGAAGACGTCATCGCCAAAAGTTTGACCGCGTTACTTGCGGGCGGACACGTGTTGTTAGAAGATGTACCGGGCGTCGGGAAAACGATGCTCGTCCGTACGTTCAGTCGCGCCATCGACCTCGAATTCAAACGTGTCCAGTTCACGCCGGACATGTTGCCTTCCGATTTGACGGGCATCTCGATGTATAACCAGAAGACGAAAGAGTTTGAATACCGACCGGGCCCGCTCATGGGCAATATCGTGTTAGCGGATGAAATCAATCGGACGTCCCCGAAAACTCAGTCGGCGTTGCTTGAAGCGATGGCGGAACGAAGTGTGACGGTTGACGGCGAAGTGAAGATATTACCGTCTCCGTTCTTCGTCATGGCGACCCAAAATCCGATTGAGCACGAAGGGACGTATCCGCTCCCTGAAGCGCAACTTGACCGTTTCCTACTGAAAATTGAGATGGGGTATCCATCGTTTAATGAAGAAGTGGCGCTTTTGACACGTTTTGAGAATGCAGAGCCTCTCGAAACGCTACAGAGCGTCGTGACGAAGCAGGAAGTCGAACTGATGCAACGCGAGGTGAAACAAGTCCACGTCTCGAGCGCTGTCAAACAGTATATCGTCCGCTTGATCCATGAGACACGCAAAGATGCGAACACGTATCTCGGTGGCAGCCCGAGGGCGACACTTGCCCTTATGAAGGCTTCCCAAGCGTGGGCGTATATTCACGGCCGCGATTTTGTTTTGCCGGACGACGTCAAGGCGCTCGCGACGAGCGTGCTCGGGCATCGGATCTTGCTGACGGCAGAAGCCCGTTACAAAGGCCGGACGGCAGACCAGCTCGTGAAAGGATGGCTCGACGAACTTCCGGTTCCGATGGATCGTGAGGTCAAAGAAGTATGAAAAACTGGATGAAGCTGTTCGTTGTCTGGGCGGCGGCATTCGGGCTCTACTCGTTCGCGCGAATCGAGGGAAGTATCGTCGCTTCGACACTTTGGTGGTCGTTCCTTGTCTTGGCCGTGTATTGGACGCTCTTCATGGTCTATCCGGTCACAGCTGCGAACGTGTCGCGCCGTGTCACGACGAAACGTCTCGTTTCCGGACAAACGATGGATGTCGAGCTTCAAATCGAGCGGAAGTATCCGTTTCTCGTTGGGGTCGTCACACTTGAAGAGACACCACCTGAAAATCTGGCTCATATGACCGAACCGATCGTCACGCCGGTCGACCGCTTTTTTCGCCGGAAAGAGACGGTCCACTATGAGATCGAACAGATCAAACGCGGCATCCACGTATTTGATCGAACGCGGTTGCACGTCCGCGACGTGTTCGGATTGTTCGACCGGATGAGAACGCTCCGTCTTGAGACGGTCGTCGAAGTATCGCCGGCCGAACTGCCTTTCGATTTGCCGAGAGATGAGCAAGTCGGGGGGAGGGGCGAACAGTATCGTCGGACACGGACGTACACGGAAGTCGCGAACACGACGAGCGGGGTGCGCGAATATGCGGCCGGCGACCGCATCGGCCGCATCGACTGGAAAGCATCGGCACGCCGCGGCAACTTGATGACGAAGACGTTCGACCAAGAACAAGAGAAAAAACTATCCCTTGTTTTCGTCCCGTCCGCATCTGCCGGTCACGAAGAAGCGTTCGAACGCTCGCTGTCGCTCCTCGTCGGGGCGATCCGACAGCTCGAACGAAAGAACTTGCCGTTTGAACTTTATGTGATTGAAGAGCAAGTTCGCTTGTTCCACCTGCCGGACCAAAGCGCCGACGTCGGTCATTACTTGTTGACAGCGACGCCGGAAGCGGAAGGGCGTCTCGTCGAACGCGTAAAACGGAATTTGCCGCAACAATCGGGTAACCTCATCTTGATTAGTCCGTTCGAAACGAAATGGGTGCGCGAACTCATGCATGAGACACAAGGTAGCTACCACCTCTATACAGCAAACGAGGTGACGACATGACCGCATGGATCAAACGGATCGTTTACACGGCGCTCGCCGCCTATTTGTTGTCGTTTTGGGTCGAGCCGATTGTCGGTAGCACGACGTTCGACGTGACGTGGCCGTTCTACTTCTTATTACTCGTCCCGATGTTTGCGAGTCTTTTGCCTTGGTACGGCCTGATCGGCGTCGTCGTCTTTAACTTTTTGGCCGTCTTGTACGTCTATCATGGCAGTCTGCTCGATTGGTTCGGGATTTGGCTCGAAGATTTGAGTGGTGTCTTGAGTGGGGGATTGCCGGAAGAAGCCATCTTCTTTTCGGCGATGGCGCTCATCGGTGTCTTGTTCGCCATTCTCGTCGGCCGGACGTACCCGAGCTATGGATTTGTGCTAGGGATGGTCGTCTCGACGCTTGGATTGATGGCGTACTTTGATACGTGGACACTTTATGACGGGGAAAGCCAAATCGTACTCGCGATTCTTGCCTCGTTGTTCCTATTATTCGTCACGGATTTGGCGAAACGGCCGAGCAAGTCACTCGTCCGTTACGTCAGTATCGCATTGCTCACCACGGTCATTCTTGTGTTGGCGAGTATCTCCCCGACGCTTGACGGCGATTGGTCGGATCGGATTACGACAAGTTTTCAAAATGCCGTGAATGAAGGGCAATCGAGTACCGGACGTGTCGGGTACGGTGTGAATGATGAACAGCTCGGTGGACCGTTTGAACAAGACGACGGGATCGTCTTCATCGCGCGCGGTGTGCCGGCCCGGTATTGGCGCATCGAAGCAAAAGAGATTTATACCGGAAAAGGCTGGGTCGAGTCTCCGGTGCTTGATTCGGAGTATAACCGAGGCCAACTTGTCGACCAAGACGTCGACACGACGCCGGAGCAAGCGCTTCTCCGGTTCGACCGCCGACAGACGTTCGTGCCGTACGGTGGCGAGTACCCGCAAGCGGCCGAGACGGAGAACGGGACCGAGTTCCGAGTCGGAAGTATCGAAGAGACGTTCCCGAACGAGACGATCCATATCCGGCCTTCGGGGAAGATCGTGTTCGACAACGAGAACCAGGCGACCCCACGGACGATTCAGTTGCGCTACAGCGTGCCGTCATTCACGGAAGACCAGCTGAACTTGAACGAACCGGTGACGACGTTGACGGATGAAGAGCAACAGGCGTATTTGCAACTGCCAGACACTCTTCCGGAGCGGGTCCGGGACTTGGCCGCTGAGATCACGGCAGACAGTGAGACGCCTTACGAACAGGCGCAAGCCGTTCAAGCCTACTTCCGGTCTGGCGACTTTGAGTACAACACGGAAGAGGTGGCGCTCCCGGAAGGCGACACGGATTACGTCGACCAATTTTTGTTCGACACACAGCTCGGTTATTGTGATAACTTCTCGACTTCGGCTGCTGTCTTGCTCCGCGCGAACGGTGTCCCGACTCGTTGGGTCAAAGGATTCACGATGGGTGATGCCCGAGGCGTGATTCAAGGACAGACAGAGCATACCGTCCGTAATCGCCACGCCCATTCATGGATTGAGTATTTCGTGGAAGGGGCGGGTTGGGTTCCGCTCGAAGCGACGATCAGCTTCTCCGAGGCGAACTTGCTTCAAATCGAGACAGAGTCCGATGCTGGTTCTGACCCGGTGTCGAACGACCCGCAATCGTCTGATGATAATGAACCGACGAACCGTCCGCAAGAAGATATTGCGATCGACGATGTCGCCACAGGAGAACTACCGGAACAAGCGCGCAACATGCCGGTTTGGGGCTGGGTGCTCATCGTGGTCGGTGTCGCTTTCCTCGTCTGGAACCGTAAAGCGATCGAACGGGCACTCATGTTGCAATGGTGGATGCGTCGCCCCCTCAGTGAGTCGAGTCTCGTCGGCATGCACCGCTATCTCGTGAAGCGGTTACGCGCGGCCGGGTTCAAAGTCGACGGCCGGACCCCGTCCGAACTGGCGAAAGAAGTCGATGCGTACTATGAAACCGAAGACATGACTCGGTTGACCCGACTGTTTGAGCAAACCATTTATGCGGATCAGCCGCCGAATTCGAAATATAAAGAATATTGGAAAATCATGATTCGCCGAATTATGAGTTGAAGTGACAAGGCGCATACAGTAAGATAGACGCATTAGTTAGATAATTGAACAATGCATTCCTTCGTATATACTCGTGAATTGGCGCGAGAGTCTCTACCGGACCACCGTAATGGACCGACTATGAAGGAGCACGTTTCGTATACAAAGAATTGGGCGTGCTTCTTCTTCGGTTTGGTGAATCCGTGGGAGAGGCTCGTCCTTTTTTTGAGCAGAAGGCAGAAAGGTGGAGGTTTTGTGAAGATGGAACAAGAGATGATTTTGGTGCTCGACTTTGGAGGACAGTACAACCAGTTGATCACACGCCGAGTACGTGACCTCGGTGTATACAGTGAGCTTCATTCACACAAGATGACTGCTGCAGAAATTCGGGAGCTCGCTCCGGCCGGCATCATTTTCTCGGGCGGCCCAAACAGTGTTTATGCGGAAGGCGCTTACAGCTGTGACCCGGAAATCTTCGAGCTCGGCATTCCGATTTTCGGGATTTGTTACGGAATGCAGCTCATGACACATCACTTCGGCGGGCGTGTCGAACGTGCGGCACATCGCGAATACGGAAAAGCGACATTGTTCTCGACGCCGGAAGCGTCAGCACTCTACACAGGCCTCCCAGTAGAGCATACCGTCTGGATGAGCCACGGCGACCTCGTCATGGAAGCGCCAGAAGGATTTGTCGTTGACGGAACGAACCCGTCTTGCCCGGTAGCGTCGATTAAAAACGATGACCTTAAAATGTACGGTGTTCAATACCACCCGGAAGTCCGCCATTCGGAATACGGAAACGATATTTTGAAGAACTTCATCTATGAAGTATGTGGCGCTAAAGGGGAATGGTCGATGGAAAACTTCATCGATATCGAAGTCGAGAAGATTCGTGAGATCGTCGGGAACAAGCAAGTGCTTTGTGCCTTGTCTGGCGGTGTCGACTCATCGGTCGTCGCGGCGCTCGTTCATCGCGCGATTGGCGATCAGTTGACATGTATGTTCGTCGACCACGGTTTGCTCCGCAAAAACGAGGCGGACAGTGTCATGAAGACGTTCGCTGACGGCTTCAACATGAAAGTCATTAAAATCGACGCGCGCGACCGCTTCATGGCGAAGCTCGCAGGTGTTTCTGATCCAGAACAAAAGCGGAAAATCATCGGCAACGAGTTCATCTACGTGTTTGACGAAGAAGCGTCTAAACTTGTCGACATGGACTTCCTAGCCCAAGGAACACTGTACACGGACATTATCGAGAGTGGAACAGACACGGCGCAGACGATCAAGTCGCACCATAACGTCGGCGGCCTTCCGGAAGATATGAACTTTACGTTGATCGAGCCACTCAACACGCTCTTTAAAGATGAAGTGCGTGAACTCGGAACCGAGCTCGGTCTCCCGGATTACATCGTCTGGCGTCAGCCGTTCCCGGGTCCAGGTCTTGGGATCCGTGTCCTCGGTGAAATCACAGAAGAGAAGCTCGAAATCGTCCGTGAATCGGATGCGATTCTCCGTGAAGAAGTGAAAAAAGCCGGACTCGAACGCGATATTTGGCAATACTTCACTGTTCTCACACCAATCCGCTCAGTCGGCGTCATGGGGGATGAGCGCACGTATGACTATGCAGTCGGCGTCCGTGCCGTCACCTCGATCGACGGGATGACGTCGGATTGGGCCCGCATCCCTTGGGACGTGCTCGAAAAGATCTCGGTTCGGATCGTCAATGAAGTCAGTCACGTCAACCGGGTGCTGTACGACATCACGTCGAAGCCACCAGCGACGATCGAGTGGGAGTAATTTTAGCGTGGGAAACTGCTGCGCAATCTCAAAAGACGAACATTAAGGGTTAATAAAACGATAAAATCCGTTATTTGTGTTGACATGCACGAATGACGCTGATAAGATAAAAACGTTCTTATTATATCCGAACAATTCAAAATAATTTTGCCGTATAATGTCGGGAATATGGCCCGAGAGTCTCTACGAAATCACCTTAAATGATTTCACTACGGCGAGACATAGATGGGGACGTCTGTCCCTTTATGTTTCGCGTGGGGTCCTCGGTCATTTGCCGGGGACCTTTTCTCGTTTACGGCGAGCCAAGGAGGAAAATCAATGAGCACACAGCTCAAGCAAGAACCACAGCAACAACCAGAAGGCCGGATTGAGCGTTACTTCCAATTGAACGAACTTGGGACGAACGTGAAAACCGAGCTCGTCGCAGGATTCACGACATTCCTCGCCATGGCGTACATTTTGTTCGTTAACCCGAACATTCTCGGGGCAGCGGGTATGGACACAGGTGCCATCTTTGTCGCGACCGGCCTTGTCGCCTTAGTCGGATCTGTGATGATGGGTTTATTCGCGAACTACCCGATCGCCATCGCACCGGGAATGGGATTGAACGCATTCTTCGCATACAGTGTCGTCATCGGGATGGGCATCCCATGGCAGACGGCGCTCTCGGGTGTCCTCGTCTCAGGGCTCTTCTTCATCGTTTTGACGCTCTCAGGCATCCGTGAAACAATCGTCAATGCGATTCCCGCACCGCTCAAAATGGCGGTCGCGGCCGGTATCGGTTTCTTCATCGCTTTCATCGGGCTTAAGAACGCAGGAATCGTCGTCTCAAATGAAGCGACAGTCGTCGGACTCGGTGCACTCGGCACAGGGACGACACTCTTGGCTGTGTTTGGTCTTGTTGTCACAGCGCTTTTAATGGTCCGTAACATTAAAGGTGGGATTTTCATCGGGATGCTCTTGACGGCAATCGTTGGGATGATCTTCAACCTTGTTCCGACACCGACGGCCATCTCGGATGTTGTCTCGATGCCGCCGAGCATGTCTTCGACGTTCGGCCAAGCGTTCATCAATTTTGGTGAGATCTTCACGATTCAAATGCTCGTTGTCATCTTGACGTTCTTCTTCATTGATTTCTTCGATACGGCTGGTACGCTCGTCGCAGTCGCTCGTCAAGCAGGGATTATGAAAGACAACAAAGTACCTCGTGCGAGCAAAGCGCTTATGGCTGACTCGACAGCGACGGTGGCGGGTGCAATCTTCGGCACATCGACGGCGACGTCTTACGTCGAGTCATCGGCAGGTGTTGCGGCTGGTGGTCGCTCGGGTCTTACGGCGATCTTTGCAGGGCTCTTCTTTGGTCTCGCGCTCTTCTTCTCACCGTTACTTGCAGTCGTAACAGCGCCTGTGACGGCACCGGCACTCATCATCGTTGGTGTGTTGATGGCCTCGGCACTGCTTGATATCGATTGGAAGAAGCTCGAAATCGCAATTCCAGCATTCATGACGATCCTTATGATGCCGCTCACTTCCTCGATTGCAACGGGAATCGGCTTGGGCTTCATTCTTTATCCGCTCATGATGATGGCGAAAGGGAAGACGAAAGAGATCCATCCGATCATGTACGGTATGCTCGTCATCTTCCTTGCGTACTTCATGTTCTTGCCGCACGCATAAACGGCATAAAAAAACGGCTCATTACGAGTCGTTTTTTTTGTAGGCTGTATTCTCCGGAAGGAAAGGGTTGTACATGGTGAGCGCATGGTTTTCTGTGACGAATTCGTTGCGGAGGAGGATACCGTCAAGAGAATTGACCTCGCGGAAAATTTGATTATGTCGAATCGTCCCGCCCCACCATTCTTTCGTGAAATGGTGGTTTTCTTCGTAGATTTTGTATGTGACGACGTTCGGTGTGTCCGATCGCCATTCTCCGACGAGATCATCTCCTTCTATATATAGAAGTAACTGATAAGAATGGTCGGTTTGATTCGTGATTTGTAAGTCGAGATAGTTGTATGAGCAAGTCGCACCGCTTCCGAACGGCTGGTCGCGTCTTGAATCTGGGAAGACGTCGTAACTATGGCGATAGCGTTCAGTGACGGTGAGGGGGCTGTGAAGAGTGATCCAGTAAATTAAGTTAGACAGTTGACAGAGTCCGCCCCCGATCCCGCTCGTCACTTTCCCATAATGCAAAACCATACCATCTACATAGCCTTTTCGTTTTGTCGGTCGCCCGATTTTCTTCCAATAAGACAGTACCTCGCCCGGGGAGATGATAGACCCGTTCAAACGTTGAATCGCAAGGTTGAGGTTCTTAACTTTGTTTTGTTGCATCTCCAAGTCGACGTCTCGTAATTTGCGATACAGTGGCGTGCGATGAGTGTGGACCAAATAAGGGAGCGGGGACGTGTTTTGTTTTGACGCATAACGTCTTCCGTCGAATAGCCAGGCGAGACGCCGTTTCACTGTGTAGACTTGAGTACCGGCAAAGATGCGTAGAGCGGAACGGCGTTTAGGTTGTAGTTGCTGCATATGTGATCCACCTTTTTAATTGGATTGAAGTAAGTAATAACGGTATTCAACCTATAGGTAATTTTTCCCTTCTTTCTATTTAAACCGTAAGGAAGACGGAGTGAAAAATAATTTAAAGTTTTTTTAGAATAATGCTTGCCATGCGGTTCGGGTAGATGCTATAGTTATCTCTGTTGCCAGCGATGCTCACGGAAACGTGAGAAAAGTTGTTGACACTCAATAGTGATAAATGTTATTATCATTTAGTCGCCAAGAGCGGCAGACGAACTTTGAAAACTGAACGATGAGGCAAAAATAAGTTTTACAAGTTTTGATTGAAGCGCA
>NZ_JTLB01000037.1:0-9476 GCF_000798975.1 Exiguobacterium sp. ZOR0005
TGCCGTAGATGTTCAGTTCGAGTGCTTTGATGGTCGGGTCCGCGCTCAGCAGACGCGCGACACGGACGTATTCTTCAGGCGTCGACCCGGCGACGTTGGCGATAATCTCGGTATCAAACGTCGACAAGAACGGTAATTTCGAGTCGATGATCGACTCGACGCCCGGATTTTGCAAGCCGATCGCGTTGAGCATCCCTTGCGCCGTCTCGGCGACCCGGGGCGTGCCGTTACCGAACCGTGCCTCACCCGTCGCCGCCTTGATCATGATGCCGCCAAGGATAGATAAATCATAGAGTTTCGCGAACTCTTCCCCGAATCCGAAACAGCCTGACGCCGGCATGATCGGGTTTTTCAATCGTAAGCCTGGCAAGTCAACGTGTAGTCTCATAGCGTCACCTCTTCCGCACGAAATACCGGTCCGTCACTGCATACTTTGACGTAACCGTCTGGAGCTTGGTACACACAGGCGAAACAAGCCCCGATACCACACCCCATCCGATTCTCGATCGAGATATACCGCTCTTCGATGTGCGATGCGGCGACCGCCTTCAACATCGGTTCTGGACCGCAGCTGAACAACACATCGGCATCAACCTGCGCGAGCGGCCCCGTCACAAACCCTTTTTCCCCATACGTTCCGTCGACCGTCGTGATGATCGTCTCTCCGAGCTCGCGGAACGCGTCTTCATAAAAGATGCTCGCTTTCGTATCAAACCCGAGAATCGCCACCGTCTCGATTCCGCGGGCGGCGAGCACGCGCCGCGTGTAATACAGTGGCGGCACCCCGATGCCCCCACCGACGAGGACGACACGTTTTCCGGCTTGTTGGAGCGGAAAGCCGTTGCCAAGAGGTCCGAGCACGTCCAGCTTGTCTCCGGCGCGACGCGCGGCGAGGTCTGTCGTCCCCGCCCCGATGACTTTATACAAGAACGTCACGACGTTCCCTTCGACGTTCGCGACCGAGAGCGGGCGCCGGAGCAGCTCTGACGTTTTCACGTGAAAGAACGTTCCGGGCGCAATCTCGTTCGTGTCGACCGACACTTTCATCTCCATCGCCCCTTTTGCGATCGGATGATTTGAGAGCACCGTTGCGAACTGTCTCATACGGTCACCCCGAAAGTCGTGAACGCCGGCAGGCTCGTCGTTTGGAACGACAGGCTCTCGATGACTTGGAGCAGCGCCGTGACCGTGTCGAGCGATGTCAGACAGAGTACCCCTTGCTCGGCTGCGGCCCGACGAATGATAAAGCCGTCTTTCGTCGCGAGGGCGTCACGCGTCGTCGTGTTCAAGACGATGTCGACTTCACCCCGTTCGATGACGCTCAGCATCGTCTCCCCGGCCTCATTGATTTTACCGACCGGATGGACCGGCAATCCATCTGCCGAGAGCGCAAGTGCCGTCCCGGACGTGGCCATCAAACGGAACCCGAGTCGGTTGAAGCGACGCGCGATGTCGAGCGCTTCCTCCTTGTCTTGATCGGCGACCGTCAACAGGACGTTGCCTTTCAAGGCGATCGTCATCCCGGCAGCGACGAGTCCTTTAAACAGCGCTTTTTCGAGCGTCCGGTCTGTCGCCATGACTTCACCGGTCGATTTCATCTCTGGTCCGAGTGAAGGGTCGACTTCTTTTAATTTCGCGAAACTGAACACCGGCACTTTGACCGAAATCGCGTCCGCTTCCGGATGCAGGCCGGTCCCGAGACCGAGTTGTTTAAGACTCGTCCCGAGAATCGTTTGCGTGGCGATGCGTGCGACCGGAAGGCCCGTCACTTTCGAGATGAACGGGACGGTCCGGCTCGCCCGCGGGTTAACTTCGATGACGTATAGATCGTCAGCGTAGACGAACTGGATGTTGAGCAACCCTTTGATTCGGAACGCCTTGGCGAGTTTGATCGTATAGTCGACGACTTTTTGTTTCAACTCTGCGCTCAACCGTTGCGGCGGATAGACCGCGATCGAATCGCCCGAATGGACCCCGGCCCGCTCGATATGTTCCATGATGCCCGGGATGTAGACGTCCGTCCCGTCACAGATGGCATCGACTTCGATCTCGATTCCCGTCAAGTAGCGATCGATGAGGACGGGGCGGTCTTTCGAGGCGACGACGGCGTGACGCATGTACCGTTCGAGCTCCGAGCGCTCATAGACGATTTCCATCGCTCGGCCGCCGAGGACGTAAGACGGGCGGACGAGCACCGGATAGCCGAGCAGTTCGGCACAGGCGACGGCTTCTTCGACCGTGACCGCCGTCTTGCCTGGCGGTTGAGCAAGCTGTTCGGCCGAGAGCGTCGCTTCGAACGCTTTCCGGTCTTCGGCACGGTCGATGTCTTCAAGCGATGTCCCTAAAATTTGTACCCCTTCCGCTTCAAGTGAAGCCGCCAAATTGATGGCCGTCTGGCCACCGAACTGGACGATGACGCCGAGCGGTTGTTCGTTCTCGATGACCTCGAGCACGTCTTCGGTCGTGAGCGGTTCAAAGTAGAGTCGGTCCGAGATCGAGAAATCGGTCGACACCGTCTCCGGGTTGTTGTTGATGATGATTGCTTCATAGCCTGCGTCACGGATCGTCTGAATCGAGTGGACGGTCGCGTAGTCGAACTCGACACCTTGGCCGATGCGGATCGGGCCGGAGCCGAGGACGAGAATGGACGGCTTGTCCGTTTTCACCGCTTCGTTCTCGACTTCATAAGTCCCGTAGAAGTACGGTGTCTCCGAGGCGAACTCGGCGGCACAAGTATCGACCATCTTATACACCGGCCGGATGTCCCAGTCTTTCCGGAGCGACGTGACCGTCTCCACGCTCTCGTTCACGATCCGGGCGATCATCTTGTCGCTGAAGCCGAGTCGTTTCGTTTCGGCGAGGCGCTCTTTCGAGAGCGGCTCACGCCGGAGCGTTTCTTCTTGTTGCCAAATTCGATCGAGTTTCGCTAAAAAGAAGCGATCGATCTTTGTCAGCTCATGCAGCTGTTCCGTCGAATAGCCGCGGCGGAGCGCCTCGTAGAGCATCCACAATCGCTCATCGGTCGGCGTCGTCAGCTCGCGGTCGAGTTCATTCGCACTTAGTTCCGCGAGCCGTGGCATGGCCAAGTCTTCCGTCCCGAGCTCGAGCGAGCGGACGGCCTTCAAGAGCGCTTCTTCTAAATTACGGCCGATCGCCATCACTTCCCCGGTCGCTTTCATTTGCGTGCCGAGACGGCGGTCGGCGGTCTCGAACTTATCGAACGCGAAGCGCGGGATTTTGGCGACGACGTAGTCGAGCGCCGGTTCGAACGAGGCGTAACTCGTTTCCGTCACCGGGTTTTTCAATTCCGATAACTTATAGCCGACCGCTACTTTGGCAGCGAGCTTTGCGATCGGATAGCCTGTCGCTTTCGAAGCGAGCGCCGAGCTGCGTGAGACACGCGGGTTGACCTCGATGACGTAATACGTGAAGCTTTCCGGGTCGAGGGCGAACTGGATGTTACAACCGCCTTCGATGCCGAGGGCGCGGATGATGTCGAGCGAGACGCTACGGAGCATCTGGTAATCGCGGTCTGACAATGTCTGCGTCGGGGCGAAGACGATCGAGTCGCCCGTATGGACCCCGACCGGATCAAAGTTTTCCATCGCACAGACGATGATCGCTTGGTCGCTCGAGTCACGCATGACCTCGTATTCGACTTCTTTCATGCCGGCGATCGACTTCTCGAGCAATACTTGCGTCACCGGGCTCGCTTTCAGTCCTGATTCGACGAACTGTTCGAATTCATTCCGGTCATGGGCGATCCCACCACCGGTTCCTCCGAGTGTGTACGCCGGACGGATGATGATCGGGTAACCAATCCGGTCGGCGAATCCCCAAGCCGACTCGAGCGTCTGGACGATCTCACTTTCAGGCACACCATGTCCAAGTTTATACATCAAGTCGCGGAACTGTTCACGGTCCTCGGCTTGTTCGATGGCCGACAATCTCGTACCGAGCAGTTCGACGCCGCAATCTTCAAGCACGCCGCGGCGGTCAAGTTCCATCGCCAAGTTGAGTCCCGTCTGTCCACCGAGCGTCGCAAGCAGCGCGTCGGGACGTTCTTGCCGGATGATGCGCTCGACAAACTCTGGTTCGAGCGGTTCGATGTAGACGCGATCTGCCGTCGTCGGATCGGTCATGATCGTCGCCGGGTTCGAGTTGACGAGGATGACCTCGTATCCTTCTTCTTTCAACGCTAGACACGCCTGGGTACCAGCATAGTCAAATTCTGCCGCCTGTCCGATGACGATCGGACCGGATCCGATTACAAGGATTTTCTGAATATCTGGTCGTTTTGGCATGTCATATTCCTACTTTCTGTTTGTTTTCTTGGACGAGTGTCATGAAACGGTCGAATAAGTCATTGGCATCGTAAGGTCCCGGTGCCGCTTCTGGATGGTACTGGACCGAGAACGTCGGATGATGCAAGTGTCTCACGCCTTCGACCGTCCCATCGTTGACGGCCCGATGCGTGACGATGAGCGAGGTGTGTGCGAGTGAGGACTCCTCGACCGCGTATCCATGGTTTTGCGAGGTGATCGTCACCGCACCGGTCTCAAGTTCGAGCACCGGATGATTGGCGCCGCGATGGCCGAACGGGAGTTTGAACGTATTCGCACCGCCCGCGAGCGAAATCAATTGATGGCCGAGACAAATCCCGAAAATCGGTAGTTTCGGCATGAGCGTCTCGATGAGCGGGAGAGCCGTCGGGACGTCTTTCGGGTCACCCGGCCCGTTCGACAGCATAACGCCGTCCGGTTCGTAGCGCATCACTTCTTCGGCCGTCACGTCGTGCGGCAAGACGACGACTTCACAGTCGCGCTTCACGAGTTCACGCATGATGCCGAGCTTCGCCCCGAAATCGATGAGGGCGATGCGCGGTCCGCTTCCTGTCGTGACGTAGGCCCGCTTCGTCGACACACGTTCGACTTGATCGGTACGCAGATCGTCTTCGAACCGGCCCGCCACGGTCGCCCACGTCGATTCCCCGTCGACCATGACGCCGCGCATGACCCCGCGTGAACGAAGATGGCGCGTGAGCATCCGAGTGTCGATGCCTTCTAGTCCCGGGATCCCGAAGCGCGTGAGCGTTTCCGACAACGTCGCCGTCGAGCGGAAGTTTGATGGCGTCTCGCACACTTCTTTTACGATGAGCCCTTTCGCCATCGGGACGGTCGTCTCGAAATCTTCTCGGTTCACCCCGTAGTTCCCGATCAATGGATTCGTCAACACGATGAGCTGGTCGCAGTAAGACGGGTCGGATAACATCTCTTGATACCCGGTCATCCCCGTCTGGAACACGACTTCCCCGCTCGTCTCGACATCAGCGCCGAACGCCTTCCCAACAAATGCCGTCCCGTCTTCAAGCCATAATGTTCGTTTCATCGAATCTCCCCTTATATACGATTTCTCCGGCCGCGATCGTCATGACCGGCCATCCTGTCAGTTCTTTCCCTGCGAACGGTGTATTCTTCCCTTTCGAACGGAACGTCGCCGGGTCGACCTGGCGCACCGTGTTCGTGTCGACGAGAACGAGGTCTGCTGCTCGGCCGACACCGATTATCCCGTAAGGCAAACCGAACACGTCACTCGGCCGCTTCGTCATCCACTCGATGAGCGTCGCCTCTTCCATCTGCCCCGTTTTGACGAACGTCGTGTACAGGAGCGGGAACGCGGTCTCGAACCCGGTGATACCGAATGGCGCCCGTTCCATCCCTTCCGCTTTTTCTTCTGCCGTATGCGGGGCATGGTCGGTCGCAATCATATCGATCGTCCCGTCGCGCAATCCTTCTAACAGCGCCTCCCGGTCGTCTGCGCTCCGGAGCGGCGGATTCATCTTGAAGTTTGAATCCAGACCCGGGATGTCATCTTCGCACAAGACGAGGTGGTGCGGCGTCACTTCGGCCGTGACGTGAATGCCCGCTCGTTTGGCGTCACGAATGACACGGACCGACTGCCTAGACGAGACGTGGCAGACGTGATAGTGGCAACCGGTCTCTTCGGCGATCAAGACGTCACGGGCGATGTGGATGCTCTCGGCGAGGCTCGGGATGCCTTGGATACCATGTTCTTCACTGAACCGGCCTTCGTGGACCGAACCGGCCTTGAGCGTATTATCCTCGCAGTGTGCGACGACCGCTTTCCCGAGCCGTTTCGCCTCGCGCATCGCCTCGCGCATCATCGCCGCCGATTGGACGCCGACACCGTCATCCGTGAACGCGAACGCGTCCGCGAGTGATGCCATGTCGACTTGCTCGGTTCCGAGCTGTCGCTTCGTTATGGCCGCGTATGGCAGCACGCGCACTACGGCGTCTTGTTCGATTTTCGTCAACAGATCGTCCATCGTCGCCCGGTCGTCCGGGACGGGGCGTGTGTTCGGCATGGCGCAGATCGTCGTAAAGCCGCCGGCCGCTGCCGCCTCGGTCCCTGTCTTGATCGTCTCTTTCTTCTCACCGCCCGGTTCACGCAAATGGACGTGCACGTCGACAAGTCCTGGGATGAGGAGCTTCCCGCTCGCGTCGATCAAGTCGTGACCGTTCGTTGGCCCATCATAGTCGACCGAACGAATGATGCCGTCCTCAATCAATACATCACTTGTCCGTTTCATGTTCCCGTCATACCAAGTTGCTCGTTGAAGTATCATAATTGTCCCCCTAATGCTCGTTGTAAGATGGCCATGCGTGCGTATACCCCGTTCGTCATCTGTGGAAAGATACGCGACTGTGGATGTTCAATCAAACTGCCCGCGATCTCGACGTCCCGATTGACCGGGGCCGGATGCATGATGATCGCGCTCGGCTTCATTCTGCCGACTCGCTCGACCGTCAAGCCGAAGCGGGCGTGATAGTCTTCTTTCGAGAATATGTCACCCATGATGTGGCGTTCGTGTTGGACGCGGAGCAACATGATGACATCACAGTCTGGCAAGACGTCGTCAATGTCGCGATGAACGAGCCCCATCGACTCGTCCCACCACGTGGCCGGGCTACATCCGACGACGTTCGCGCCGAGTCGTTTCAATACCGATGCGTTCGACCGGGCGACACGACTATGGACGAGGTCACCACAGATGGCGATGTTCAAGCCTTGAAACGTTTTGTACTCTTCATAGATGGTGACGAGGTCGAGCAGCGACTGCGACGGATGTTCCCCGCTGCCGTCTCCTCCGTTCAACACCGGGATGGACAGCTTCTCGACGAGCTCGTGATAGTACCCATCCTCCGGGTGACGGATGACGAGGGCGTCGACACCGATCGCCTCGAGCGTCTTGCACGTGTCGTAGAGCGTCTCGCCTTTCGTCACCGACGACGTTGCCACGTCGAAAGGGATCTCTTGGATCTTCAAATGCCGCTCGGCCATTTGAAACGAATTTTTCGTCCGCGTCGAGTTTTCAAAGAACAAGTTCGCGACCGTCTTCCCATCAAACAGCGGGGGCATGTCACCTTGTTTGTAGCGCAGCGACTCCTCAATCATCCCCATGATCTCTTCTAACGTGAGCGTATCCAGACTGACAAAATGTTTCGGTTGTTGTTTGATCAAGTTCATGTTCGTCTCCTCCTTTTTCGTAGAAGGCAAAGAGAAAAGGCGCCTCTTCACCTACGTGAAGGGACGCCTTCATTTGGGTAGACTACACCCAAATAAACGAGCCTTCACTTTGCCGACCTCACGGGATCGAATTAAAAGTTACTTGCTTGTCGAGTTTCTTCAGTTGGTTGCTCATCGGCTTCCGCACTCGTCTCTTCTTTTGGCAAGAAGGCGTTCAAGAGGATGCCGACGATTGTCGCGAGCGCCATCCCTTGGACCGGGAAGCTGCCGAGTTGGACCATCGCCCCGCCAAGTCCGACGACGAGGATGACCGAGGCAATGATCAAATTACGTTTCTCGGCGAGGTCGACTTTGCTTTCGACCATCGTCCGTAGCCCGTTCGAGGCGATGACACCGAACAACAGGATCGAGATGCCGCCTTTGACCGGGTTCGGGATCGTCGAGATGAACGCCTCGACGTGGCCGAGGAAGCCGAAGCTGATTGCCATGAGTGCTGCACCGGCGATGACGTACACACTGTACACTTTCGTGATGGCCATGACGCCGTTGTTTTCACCGTACGTCGTACACGGCGGGCCGCCGAGCGCCGACGCGACCGCTTTCCCGACACCGTCGCCGAGAAGCGTACGGTGCAGGCCTGGGTCTTTCATCGTCTCGCGTCCGATGATTTTCGATGTGACCATCTGGTCGCCGATATGCTCTGTCATCGTGACGAGGGCGACCGGGACGATCGCGAGGAGAGCCCCGACTTGCCACATCGGCATGTAATCGACGAATACCATCGTGAAGTCAGGCAGTTGGAACAAGCTCGCTTGTCCGATAGCCGAGTAGTCGATGATCCCGAACATGGCTGCGATGGCATAGCCGCCGACGATTCCGAAGAGGATCGGGACGGCGCCCCATACCCCTTTCAATTTCGTCATCGCCACCATCGTGATGCCGAGCGTGAGCAAGGCGATCGTGACGAACGTGCCGTTGTACGCTCCGTCTTGGTTCATTGACATGTCGATGGCGACCGGTGCGAGCGACAGGCCGATGACCATGATGACCGGGCCGACGACGACCGGCGGCAAGAGCCGCAACAGCCAACGCACGCCCGTCTTATAGATGATGAGTGAGACGACACCGTAAACCGAACCGGCGATGATGCCGCCGAACAGTGCGGCTTCGACGCCCCATTGTTGGCTGACTGCGATGATCGGCGCGATGTAGGCGAAACTTGACCCGAGATACGTCGGGACTTTGAATCGGGTGATGGCTAGGAATGAGAGCGTGGCCACTCCGGAAGCGACGAGGGCGACAGATGTGTTCAGTCCTGTCAAAATCGGGACTAAAATCGTCGCTCCGAACATGGCGAAGACGTGTTGAAGGCTGAAGAGCAGCCATTGTGGCAAGTGAGCAGGACGCTCGTGGATGTTGAGGATTGGTTTCATATGTGGTTCTCCTTCCTGGCCTCTCTGGACCACCTTAAAGGTTTTGGTGTTACTGTTGTTTGATGAATACTTCGTCCGTCGTGTCGACTTCACTGAGTCTGACGACGACTTGTTCGGATTTCGAGGTCGGGACATTTTTCCCGACAAAGTCCGGGCGGATCGGTAACTCGCGGTGTCCGCGGTCAATCAAAACGGCAAGCTGGATATAATCCGGACGCCCGTGGTCGACGAGTGCGTCCATTGCGGCACGGACCGTCCGTCCCGTGTACAAGACGTCATCGATCAACACGACCGTCTTGCCGTTAATATCATGCGGGAGTTCGGTCGCTTTCACTTCCGGGTCGAGTGACTTTTTCGACAAGTCGTCCCGGTATAGCGTGATGTCCAAGTTTCCGAGCGCGATCGGCTTCCCTTCGATTTCTTCGATGCGGCGGGCGAGCCGATCGGCGAGCGTCTCTCCTCGCGTCTTGATGCCGACGAGGACGACGTTATCGG
>NZ_JTLB01000037.1:9486-26050 GCF_000798975.1 Exiguobacterium sp. ZOR0005
ATGATCTCGTGGGCGATTCGTGTCAACGCTCGCCGGATGGCGGCCTCGTCTAGTATAGTAGAGTGTTTCACACGTGTTCCTCCTCTCTGAACGGTATAAAAAAAGAAGACTTCCTCATCCGACTGGAAAGGAAGTCTTCATATGTGAGGGCAGACTCCTGCCTCAAATAATCGACGTGTAGTGGCCTCGGCCACGATCCTTTCACAGCCTCTCTGGACTGGGTTTAAAGGTGTTATGCTTTCTAGACTATAAATCGGAATCGGTTGAAAGTCAACGCGTTTTCTCGATTTTGTCCAATTTTGCGAGCTCTGCCTCAAAGTCGGCTGGAAGTTTCGCCTCGAATTCGAGCCACTCATCCGTACGCGGGTGATGGAAGCCGAGCGTCGCCGCATGGAGCGCTTGACCGTTCAATTGAATCGTCCGACGCGGTCCGTATTTCGGGTCACCGGCGAGCGGATGGCCGATGTAGCGCATATGGACACGGATTTGGTGCGTCCGACCAGTCTCGAGTTTGCACTCGACGAGGGTGAAATCTTTATATCGCTCGAGCAGACGGAAGTGGGTCACCGCTTCTTTCGCGTTTCGGTCCGTCACCGTCATGCGCTGGCGGTCGTTCGTGTCACGCCCGATCGGCGCCTCGATCGATCCGAGTTCATGGGCGAGTTCGCCATGGACGAGGGCGATATACTCCCGCTTGATCGTGCGGTCTTTCAGCTGACGCGCGAGCGACTCATGGGCCAAATCGTTTTTAGCGACCATGAGCAAACCTGTCGTGTCCTTATCGATGCGGTGGACAATGCCCGGGCGCTTGACGCCGTTAATCCCTGACAAGTCGTCACAATGGAAAAGCAATGCGTTGACGAGCGTCCCAGACGTATGTCCTGCCGCCGGATGAACGACCATGCCGCGCGCTTTGTTGACGACGATGACATCCTCGTCCTCATAGACGATGTCGAGCGGAATGTCTTCTGGCAACACTTCGAGCTCGACGGCTTCCGGGACTGTCACGACGACTTCGTCCCCGACTTGTAGTTTGTAGTTCGGTTTCACCGTTTGACCGTTGACAAGAAGGTCCCCTGCCTTGATCCAGTCTTGGATTTGTGAACGGGACCAGTCGCTCCGTTCACTCATCCATTTATCAATACGTGCCTTTTCTTCGGCGACAAATGTGAATGTTTCCATTATGTTTGTCCCCTTTCTTTGTTTAGTTTTTCTTCAAATAAGACGCCGATGATCATAAAGATGACCCCGAACGTGAGTGCCATGTCGGCGACATTGAAGATCGGGAAATTGTAACCGAACGGATATGTGTCGACGAAATCGACGACTTCCCCTCGGAACAGGCGGTCGATAAAGTTTCCGATCGCACCGGCGAGCAACAACCCGACGCTATAACCGAGCAGATTGAATCCATTCACTTCTTTATGCAGAAAGTAAATCAATCCGACGACGACGATCGCCGTGACGATGAAAAAGAACACCATTTGTCCTTCGAGCATGCCCCAAGCCGCGCCCTTATTCCGGTATGACGTCAAATATAACCATCCGGGGATGAGTTCGATCGACTGTCCGATCGTCATCGTCTGGACGACGATCCACTTTGTCACTTGGTCGAGCAAGATGAGAAACAAGGCCAATCCGTAATAGCGTTTCATCAAATTCTCCTTTCACGTCATAAGAAACCGGAGTGGACTGACGCCACTCCGGTCCAGCTTACGCGATGACTTCTGTACAGCGTGGGCAAAGCTCAGGATGCTCGGCGTCTTGCCCAAGCTCCGTCGAGTATGTCCAACAGCGGGCACAAGCGGCGCCATCTGCTTTCGCGACAGTGATTTGTGCCGTCGCATAGTCCACGTCGGCAGTCTCGGCATAGTCGAGTTGCGACACTTGGAGCAATTGACGGACGTTGTCGATTGTATCGAGCAACTGTTTCGTCTCTGCTTTCGGCGCGATGACGAGCTTCGCCTCGAGCGGCTTCCCAATCAACTTCTCGCCACGGGCGATTTCAATCGCTTTCAACACGTCGTTGCGGAACGTAAGGAATTTCGACCACTTCGCGAGCAACGTCGTCTCTTCTTCCGTGAGCGGAGCGACTTCTTCAATGTCTGACAAGAAGACGTTGTCGACCGATTGGGCCGGTACTTCTTGCCACACTTCGTCGGCCGTATGCGGAAGGATCGGCGCGATCAATTTCGTGAGCGTGACGACCGTGTCATACATGACCGTCTGAACGGCACGACGACGCGCATCATCTTCACGCTCGATATAGAGGATGTCTTTCGTGAAGTCGAGGTAGAACGACGACAACTCGTTGACACAGAAGTTATGAATCAAGTGATAGACGGCCATGAAGTCGAACGTGTCGTACGCTTTGACGACTTTCGTCTGCAACTGCTTCAATTTCGTCGCCATGAAGCGGTCGGCTTCCGGCATGTCGTCGAACGCGACACGCATCGACGGGTCGAACCCGTTCAAGTTACCGAGCAAGAAACGGAGCGTGTTTCGGATTTTCCGGTACACTTCCGACACTTGCTTGAAGTTGTCGTGAGACGCACGAACGTCCGATTGATAGTCGACCGACGATACCCAAAGACGGACGATTTCAGCTCCGTACTGTTTGACGAGGTCGTTCGGCGCGATCGTGTTACCGAGTGACTTCGACATTTTGCGGCCGTCG
The DNA here is from genome assembly GCF_000798975.1 of Exiguobacterium sp. ZOR0005. Classification (NCBI taxonomy): domain Bacteria; kingdom Bacillati; phylum Bacillota; class Bacilli; order Caryophanales; genus Exiguobacterium; species Exiguobacterium sp. ZOR0005. Next base: position 12,164 of record NZ_JTLB01000037.1, read on the forward strand.
CCGTCGAGAACGAAGCCATGGCTGAGTACGTTGCGATACGGCGCTTTGCCGGTCGTCGCGACAGCCGTCGAGAGTGACGAGTTGAACCAGCCGCGATATTGGTCTGAGCCTTCCAAATACAGGTCAGCAGGACGACGCAAGTTGTCGCGCTGTTCAAGCACGCCCGCATGAGACGAACCTGAGTCGAACCAGACGTCCATGATGTCGAGTTCTTTACGGAACTCGCCGTTCGGGCTGTTCGGATGTGTGAACCCTTCTGGCAACAAGTCTTTCGCTTCGCGCTCGTACCAGACGTTCGAGCCATGCTCATGGAACAAGTTGGCGACGTGGTCGATCGTCTCGTTTGTGATGATTTCGGTCCCATCTTCAGCGTAGAAGATTGGGATCGGCACACCCCATGCCCGTTGACGACTGATGACCCAGTCCCCACGGTCACGGACCATGTTGAACAAACGTGTCATACCCCATTCTGGTACCCAGTTCACTTCTTCAATCTCACGAAGCATATCGGCCCGGAAATCTTTGATTGAGGCGAACCATTGCGGCGTCGCACGGAAGATGACCGGTTTTTTCGTGCGCCAGTCATGCGGGTATGAGTGCTTGATGAATTTCAAGTTAAGGAGGTAACCGTTCTCTTCAAGCTTCATGCCGATTTGTTTGTTGGCGTCTTCATAGAAGAGACCTTCAAATCCAGGTGCTTCGTCCGTCATATAACCACGGTCGTCGACCGGGCATAAGACGTCGAGTCCGTATGCTTGTCCGACGCGGTAATCGTCTTCCCCGTGACCTGGTGCCGTATGAACGAGACCCGTCGCGTCTGCCGTGACGTGGTCGCCGATCATGACGAGCGATGTCCGGTCGTAAAGTGGGTGTTGCGCCGTCATATGTTCGAACTCACGGCCGTTCCATGACCCGCTCACCGTGACGTCCGTCCAGCCGAGCGCTGTCGTCACTTCTTCGACGAGGCTGTCGGCGACAATGTACCCTTTGCCGTCATGCTCGATACGCGTGTACGTCAGTTCATCACTGACGGCGATCCCAAGGTTAGCAGGGATCGTCCAAGGCGTCGTCGTCCAGATGACGAAGTGGTCAGTCGACTCAAGCACGCCTTTCCCGTCGACGACTTGGAACGCCACGTAAATCGCCGGTGATTTCTTGTCGTAGTACTCGATTTCCGCTTCAGCGAGTGCTGATTCAGAAGACGGTGACCAATAGACCGGTTTCTTACCTTTATAGATGTAGCCTTTTTCAGCCATCGTCCCGAATAAGCGGATTTGGGCCGCTTCGTATTCCGGAAGGAGCGTGATGTACGGGTTATCGAAATCAGCCAACAGACCGAGGCGTTTGAACTGCTCGCGTTGCGAGTTCACTTGCTCCATCGCATAAGCCGCACATTTCTCACGGAACTCGGCGACCGTCATTTCTTTACGGTTGACGCCTGCTTTTTGGAGCGCGTTCTCGATTGGGAGACCGTGTGTGTCCCAACCTGGGATCATCGGGGACTGATATCCGTTCAATGACTTGAAGCGGACGATGATATCTTTCAACACTTTGTTGAGCGCGTGGCCCATATGGATATCGCCGTTCGCATACGGAGGACCGTCATGCAAGATGTACTGGGGCTTCCCGGCATTCTTTTCTTGGACGCGCGTATAAAGGTCCATCTGTTCCCATGCTTCCTGCATTTGAGGTTCGCGTTTCGGTAAGTTTCCGCGCATGGCGAAATCTGTTTCAGGCATCAATAGTGTGTCTTTGTAGTTCATTGAAACTCCTCCTTCAGTTTTTTGACAACAAAAAAACCCGCCCCTAAATAGGGACGAGTTCGTCGACTCGCGGTACCACCCTACTAATCTCAAACAACGTTTGAGACCGCTCTTGGAGACCGATAACGAGGTCAGGCGGTCGTGCTTACTGCGTTCAGCACGACACTCATAGGGGATACCGAATAAAGTCTTTCTCTTAGGCTTGCACCTTCCCTAAGTCGCTTCGTAGGTATGACTTTATCGACGTGTCCTAATCGACGTATTGTGTATTATCCGTGATGTTTGTTTGGTATGACTTCGTCGTCATTATACGGAAGTTCGGTCGTATCGTCAAGAACCGTTTGGACCGGTGGTTCGCCGACGATCGTGTCCCATTCCGTGCTGTTCAACAGCTCCATCTGCGCATCGACGAGCACACGGAAACGTGTCCGGTACAGCTCGACCTTCTTCAGCATTTGGACGACTTCTCGCTCGGCAAGTTGCTCTTTGCGCGCCGCCTCTTCTTCACGGGCGAGCGCTTCACGCTCCGCCTGCTTCAAGATGAGACTCGCTTCTTTGGCTGCGTTCGTCTTCACTTCTTCGGCCGCCTCTTGAGCGACGATGATCGATTTGTTTAACGTATCTTCCATCGAGGAGAAGTAGTCAATGCGAGCTTGCATATCGTTGACGAGTTCTTCGTACCTTCTGTTCTCACGAATCAATAGTTCGAACTCTTTGATGATTTGATCTAGAAATTCATTGACCTCATCGATATCGTACCCGCGAAAACGAGTCGAGAACTCTTTGTTATGAATATCAATCGGTGTCAACGCCATTCGACTTTCCTCCTAAATTCAACGTATGATGCCATACTGGATTTTTATTTTCTCCCGTTTCGTCGAGCCGAGAATCGCCATCAGCTTCACCCGACCATACCCACGAATCGAAACTAAATCGTCCGGCTCGAGGATAAAGCTCGCATCGTCAATCGGCTTATGATTCACTTTACATTCACCGTGTTTGACGAGCGCTTGTGCTTTTTGACGCGAGAGTCCGAGCACTTCACTTACGACTGTGTCGAACCGAAGAGACGAGACGATGCCGAATTCATCGCTCCACTTCGTCTCTGGGACGACGAGCTTCGCTTCGGGCGCAACGTCGGAAATCCGGATTCGTGCCTTCCCGACACGATCGACGTTCATCTCGATGAAACCGGCCGCGTCACGCGTCGTCGCGAATTGGGCGACACCGTCATGTAACACGACATCTCCAAACTTTTGCCGTTTTAAGCCAGCATTGAGAAGCGTGCCCGTCACTTGACGATGGGTCAAGTCGACAAATTTGGTCGGATAATCGATTTGACGAATCGCGATTTCAAAATCAAGCGGATCCAGTTCATAGTAATCGGGTGCGAGAATGAGTCGTTTCCGTTCCGCACCTTCAAAACCACCGTCCTCATAACTCGCCAAGCGGTTCCCGACGATTTGTTTGACGATCTGTTGTTCACGCGGGTCTAAAAAATCTGTCAGTTTGAACAAGTAGTTGTCCTCGACTTGCTGCACCCAATCGAGCACTTGCTCGATAAAGGCTCGCTCGCTCGGCCGATAATGATCGAAGACGCTCATTTACAGACCGAAAATCGCTCGCACTCCCGCTTGTGCCATTCGAAGTACGAACAAGGCGACGATTGGGGAGATATCGAGCATCCCGCCGATTGGAGGGATAATCCGACGAAACGGATTTAAAAACGGTTCACAAAGATACGACAAAATTTGTCCAAACTTCGATTCGCGTGCGTTCGGGAACCATGACAGTAAAATGTAGGCGATCAAGACCCAACTATAATAGCCAAGAAGCGTGACAATCGTATTTCCTAAAGCTTCTACTACGTTATTCATTCACTTACCATCCTTTACTATTGAGTTCGTCCTCCGAAATCAAATTCGAGATCGACCCCGTCAATTCGATATTGTTCGGAGTACATAGAATCGTGTTATGTCCAATCGACGTCATCGTTCCTTCGAGTGCATAGACGACACCCGATAAGAAGTTCACGACTTGGCGAGATTGTTCTTTCGACATACGTTGAAGGTTGACGATGACCGCACGATTTTCTTTTAGCTGATCGCTAATGTCCTGTGCCTCGGCGAATACCCGCGGTTCGGCGAGCACGACTTTCGAGCGTTCTTTTTTCTTCGAGTTGAAAGCGACAAGGTTGTTCGCTGTTTTCGGACGTTCCTCCGATTTGACGATTTGCTCTGTCACCGGTTGTTGCTTCGTTTCAGCGACAACGTACTCTTCTCCTTCATACGCATTCGGTTCTTCTTCGAGACCGAAGAAATCTTTCATCTTGTTTTTGATCGACATAACGGATTCCTCCTTAAGATATATTATTGCACAAGTATGGTTCCAATACGAACAAACGATGCGCCTTCTTCGAGGGCGATTTTATAGTCATTTGACATCCCCATCGATAACTCTGTGCACGGGGCATGTTCGAACGCTCGGGCGGCCATATCGTCACGTAACGTCCGAAGTTCGCGGAACGTGTCACGGATGACCGCCTCATCTTCTGTGAATGGTGCCATCGTCATGAGACCGATGATCCGTATGTGCGGATACTGTTTACAGTTCTCGATGAACGGAAGGACTTCCTCTTTTTCAAGCCCATGTTTTGAGTCTTCCCCAGAAACGTTCACTTGTACGAAGCAATCGATGACACGATCAGCTCGCTTGTTGATCTCTTCGGCGAGGGAAAGACGGTCGAGCGAATGGATCGCTGCGACGCGCCCGATGATTTGGCGTACTTTTCGTGTTTGCAAACTCCCGATAAAATGGACACGGGCATCTTCGGGCAACGCCTCGACTTTATCGAGCAGCCCTTCCGGACGATTCTCTCCGAAGTCGCGAACGCCCTCCTCATAGAGCGCGTTCGCCACGTCCGACCCTACCGATTTCGTGACGGCAATCAACGTCACTTTCTGTCCGGCTTCATGTTCGGCGATCGTCTGTCTTACTCGTTTGACATTGTTGGCTATACTCACGATTTCTTCTCCTTGACAAGGACGGCGGCAAATCGACGAGACGCGTCACCGTTACGGTACGAGAAATAAGTCCTATCGGTGACGGTCGATAAGTTCGATTGCGTGACGTCCATATTTCGTTCTGTGGCGAGCGTCTCGTTCACATGTTGGAGCGACAGTTCGGCGTGGCCGTCCTCTCGTTCATTCATGACCGCGCCCGCATACGCTGCCTCTGATACATGTTTCACCGCATCGAGGACACGGCGATCGACTTCGTAATGCTCGGACGTGATGGCCGGTCCGACGAACATGTCGATGTCTTCTTCCGGCACTCCAAGTTCAGCGAATGCGTCCGCCATCGCGCCGACGATGTTGCCGACCGTCCCTTTCCACCCGGCGTGGGCCACTCCAACGACCCCGTGTGCTTTCGCACAGAAAAAGAGTGGCACACAGTCGGCAAAGACGAGGGCGAGCGGGACGTTCTCGGCTCTCGTGACCAATCCGTCCGTCGCTTGAATCGCTTCAGCGTAGTCGAACGCACCTTTTCCGCGGTCCGACTCATCGACAAGGGCGACCCGTTTCCCGTGGACTTGGTCCGCCCAAACCGAGTCGGCCAAGTTCAAGCCGGACTCGGTGAAAAAGCGGTTTCGATTATCGACGACAGCCGATTGCTCGTCCCCGACGTGCAGACCGACGTTTCCTTCGTTGTGCCAGTCGGTCCGGGTCGTCACGTAAGCCGAGTATCGTTCCGTTTCCGTTTCCCATGTATGAATCAGTCGCATGACGTTCTCCTTTTTTACAAAAAAGGAGTGCCGAGAACCGGCACCCCCTATTTTTTAGTTACGGCGTTGTCTTACGAACGCTGGGATGTTGATCGTCTCGTCTGGGACGTCACCGCCATAGACCGGTCTATGGAAGTTCCCTTCATCTTGTGGTGCAGATTCGGTTGCTTTCGGTTGCGCCTCTGTCTTCGCTTCCGCCTCAGGTTGTTTCTTCGGCTGTTGAAGGAATGGGTTCGCACCTTGCACATCTTCTGCAAATTCAGTTGCGATGACGGTCACGATGATTTCATCGTTCAAGTTTTCGTTGATGACCGAACCGAAAATCAAGTTCACTTCTTCATCAGCGGCACTTTGAACGATTTGAGCTGCTTCCGTGACCTCATAAAGGCTGAGGCTGAGTCCGCCCGTGATGTTCATCAAGACACCTTTGGCGCCTTCGATTGAAGACTCGAGAAGTGGTGATGAAATCGCTTTTTTCGCTGCTTCGATGGCGCGGTTTTCGCCTGTGGCGACACCGACACCCATGAGCGCCGATCCTTTTTCCGTCATGATCGTCTTCACGTCCGCGAAGTCAAGGTTGATTAATCCTGGGATGGCAATCAAGTCCGTGATCCCTTGGACACCTTGACGCAAGACGTTGTCCGCCTCACGGAACGCCTCGATCATTGGCGTGTTGCGCTCGACGATTTCAAGCAACTTGTCGTTCGGGATGACGATAAGCGTGTCAACTTTTTCTTTGAACGCTTGAATCCCGTGTTGTGCGTGTTGCATCCGTTTACGTCCTTCGAACATGAACGGTTTCGTGACGACTCCGACCGTGAGCGCTCCGATTTCTTTAGAAATCTCAGCGATGACCGGGGCTGCCCCTGTACCTGTTCCGCCGCCCATACCGGCTGTGACGAACACCATGTCCGCTCCGTCGAGCGCTTCGATCAACTGCTCGCGGCTCTCTTCAGCTGCTTTTTTCCCGATGTCCGGGTTGGCGCCGGCTCCGAGTCCGCGCGTCAATTTTGCGCCGAGTTGGAGTTTCACGTCCGCTTTCGACATGTTGAGCGCTTGAGCGTCCGTGTTGACTGCGATGAACTCGACCCCTTGTACTCCGTGTTCAATCATGCGGTTGACAGCGTTTGAACCACCGCCACCGACTCCAATTACTTTAATTTTTGCTACGGCGTCAATCGCCTCATCAAAGTACATCATTCAGGTATCCCCCTACGTAATTTCCGATTGTTAATAGCATCAGCTTACACGCCAAATAGTTTTTCCATTAATCGACCGAATCCATTTTTAGATTCGCGATCTGTCGCTTCCGGTTCCACATCAGAATCATGATGACGATTCGTGTGATCTGGTGTCGGAACGACCTCACGCTCCTCCGGCTTCTCCAAGTTTTGCTTCGAGACATGATGGTCGCTCATAAGCACATACTTGAGGACGCCGACGGCAGACGCGTATTTCGGGTGTCTGACACCAATCGAGGACGGTTGGTAAAGTCTCGTCTTCTGACCCATGACTCGCGTCGCAAGTTCTTGGATGCCAGGCAAGGCAGCGGCTCCGCCACAAAGGAGATAACCTCCACTGAGCGTCGGGACGCCTACCTTTTGCACTCTATTCAACACCAATGTAAACATTTCCTCTATTCTCGCCTCTAAAACGTAACTAATTTCTGCTTGCGGCTCGTAAGCGACTTCGCCGTTAATGTTCGTGAACGAGAAGCCTTCGGTCGCATCAGCCATTTCTTCTAAGGCGAGCCCGTACTCTTCCTTCGCGACTTTCGCATCTTGGTATTTACAATTGAGCTTGTACACCAAGTCACGTGTCATATGGTCGCCACCAACAGGGAGGATGTATGAGTAAACGAGGTCACCGCGATAGAACACGGAGACGGTCGTTTTCTCATGACCGATATCGATCAAGCCGATGCCAAGGTCGATCTCATCGACAGAAGCGGCACTCATGCCGAGCGCCAAGTTACCGAGCACGAAGCCGTCGAGCTTCAGTCCCGCACGTTCAATCGAACGACGGATGCTATGTAAGATCGTCTTCGAGCCCGTCACCATCTTCCCGTGCATCTCTAAACGATAACCGAGCATGCCGCGTGGATCGACGACACCTGTCTGCTGGTCGACCGTGAACGAGGACGGGATGACATCGATGACGCTCATCTCATCCGGGAGACGCATCACTTGCGCCGAGTTGATGACTTCGATCACATCGGCATCCGTGATCTCTTGGTCTTCACGCTTGACCGATGCGATTCCGTGACACGGGGCGATTTGGATATGTTCCCCTTCAATGGCAACGTATACCGACCGAATTTGGTCACCGAGTGCCGCTTCGGCATGTTCGACGGCTTGTTTGATTGCTTGAACCGTCTTATCGATGTCGACGACGGCGCCACGTTTTACTCCTGCAGACGGGGCACATCCCTCCGCCAAAATGTTAAGCGTTCCCCCGAGTAGTTCACCCACGACGAGCTTAATTTCTGACGTTCCTATATCTAATGCGGCTACATAACCATTCGCTTCCAACAGGGAAACACCTCCGCGCTAAAATTTCTGTTCCAACATTCCGTTACAATATTACAGATATCCAAAAATATTGTTAGGTCCGGCAAGATATCTCACGTCTAAGTTTACAACAAATAAGATAGTGAGAAAAGGTAGAATCCTACAAATTAAGCGGTTTTGGGGTGTCAATTCGATTACAAACGATAAAAAAACAGCCCTATCGTGTATTAGGGCTGTAAAAAATCAGATTATTCTTTCGGTTTTTCATACGGGACGAAATAATAACCTCCATCCATGACGACGGTTCCCCGCTGTCCTTTCGGGATGTTTTCAAAGATTTCACCGTATTTCGACACCGTTTGGCCGAGTTTAAACGTCGGTGTCACGAGCGTGTTGCCATCGTTCATAAATATCTCATAACGCGTCGGCTCGCCGTCTCGTTTCGAGAAGACGATTTCCGACATACGAGCCCGCATCGCATCGTCGACTTGTTCGAGTTCCCCGGCCACTTTCTCAAGGTCGGCGACATCGGTGAATTCACGCAACAGCGGTCCGTCCTTCAGTTTTTCCGGATCATCGATTTGACCGGTCGGGTGGAGCGACCCGTCGGCGAGAACGACGACTTCTTCCTCGTCCGTCCGTGAATAGGCAATCATCTTCTCTTCCTCGAGATCGATCGAGACGATGTTGTACCAACTCCGATCGACATCGACGTCCTTCACCCCGGGAAGTGATTTGATCGTCGCTTCTAATCGCTTCGGAGAGACTTCGACGATTTTCGAGTTCGTGTCGAGTTCGATTTTCTCTAATACGTACGCCTCGGACAACCAATCGAGGCCGGACACGTTCACCGCCTTCACGTCAGACACCGACGTCTGCATATAGACGACGAGCGCAATGAGCAGGGCGAACAAGAGTAAGATGGCGGACAGACGACGGTTCGCCTTCTTACGTCGCTGGTCTTTCATATACGGGATACGGTCTTCTAAACTACGGACGGTGTTCTGACGTGTCTCCATGTTCCCTCTCCTTTAGCGGCTTACTTCTTCCACGAGTTCAGCGAGCGCTTCTGCTGCTTCCGGGAATCCTAACCGTTTCGATGCCGCAGCCATTTGTTCCTGCTCGGCTAAGACGTGACGAATCGCTTCGACGAGCGTGCCGCCGGACAACTCCGTCTCCCGAATCAATGTGGCCGCTCCGCTCTCGACGAGCGCCGACGCGTTTTTCGTCTGGTGGTCAGCGGTCACATACGGGCTTGGAATCAAGATGCTCGGTAAGCCAAGTGCCGTGAGCTCAGAGATTGTCGAAGCTCCTGCCCGAGAGACGACGAGCGTCGCACAGGCGAGAAGTTCCGGCATGTCGTAGACGTACGGCAACACGTGGACGTTGTCTGCGGTCGGGGCTTTCGCGACGACCGTGTCGTAGTGAACGTTCCCGGTCACGTAGAGCACGTTCACCGGCTCTTCGGCCAGCTCAGGGATGGCTTCGAGCACCGCCCGGTTGATTGCTTCTGCCCCGCGGCTGCCTCCATAAATGACGACAATCGGACGCTCATCAAGTCCATAGGCGGACCGGACTTTCGCCTCATCGACGACCGTCTTCAATACTTCACTGCCACGCGGGTTCCCGATGACGCGAACGTTCGCCCCCGGAAAATGAGCTTCTGACCCCGCGAACGATAGGGCGACACGATCCGCTTTTTTCGATAGGAACTTGTTCGTCAATCCCGGGATGCTGTTTTGTTCGTGCAGGATGGTCGGGATACCGAGTTGTTGCGCTGTAAAGACGACCGGTCCGGAGACAAAGCCGCCCGTGCCGATGACGACGTCCGGAAGGAACGCCTTCATCTCTTTTCGGAGCTCCCGGACAGACTTCAAGAACCAATAGCCCGTCTTGACGTTCTCAAGCGATAGCGACCGTTTCAAACCGGCGATTCGAATCGATTTGAACGGAATTCCAGCGCGAGGAACGAGGTCGGCCTCTAGACCGTTCTCCGTGCCGATATAGAGCACTTGTAAGTCAGGATAGCGTTCTTTCAACGTGTCTAGTAAAGCGAGGGCCGGGTAGATGTGTCCTCCCGTTCCCCCGCCCGAAATGATGACTTTCATCGGTTCGCCTCCTCGTATTTGCGGACGAGGTCGACGAAATGCTCGCCTCGCTCCTCGAACGTCTTATATTGATCCCAACTGGCACATGCAGGTGACAGTAAGAGCACATCATCTTCTGCCGATTGTTCAAACGCGAGCGGGACTGCCTCTTCGAGCGTGCCGACAGCAAACGCCGGGACACCTTGCGAGGCGCCGAGTGTTTTGAACCGTTCCGCCGTCTCACCATAGGCGACGACCGCTTTGACGCGTGACATCGCCGGGATGAGTGACGACAAGTCCGCACCTCGCTCGAGCCCACCGCACACCCAGACAATCGGTGATTCGAATCCAGCGAGCGCCGCTTCGGTCGCCACGTTATTCGTCGCTTTCGAATCGTTGTAGACGCTGCGGCCGAGGATGCGACCCACGTTCTCAGTCCGGTGCGCGACACCGCCGAACGTCCGCAACACACGTTCGATATGTGAACGCGGAATGTCGAACGGTTCAATGAGGAGTAGCGCCGCCAAAACGTTTTCGACGTTATGGGCACCACCGAGCGCCAGTTCCGACACTTGGATGACCTTGTCGCCGTGAACGGTGATCCAGCCGTCTTCAACGGATGCATCTCCAACCTCATAGCCGAACGTTTGCGCCGTCAACTGTTCCGGCACCCGTTTCATCACTTCCGCATCGGCGCGTTTCACGACGACCCGGTCAGCGTCGGTCATGTTACGGAACAAGTTCCCTTTTGCATTGGCATACGATTCAAAGTCTCCGTGATAATCGAGATGGGCTTCTGACAAATTGAGAAGCGCCGCCGCTTTCGGATGAAACGCCTCGACACCCATCAATTGAAAACTCGACAGCTCGATGACGATGATGTCGTCCGATTTCGCTTTTGACGCGACTTCGATTGCCGGGAAGCCGATGTTTCCGGCCACGTGTACCGGACGGTTTCCGCCTTTTAACAGTTCGTGGACGAGCGTCGTCGTCGTCGTTTTCCCGTTTGAACCGGTGATTCCGACAAACGCCGCGTCCGTCGCCAAATAGGCGAGCTCGACTTCCGTATAGATGGGGATACCTCGTTCCATCGCTGCTTGAAGCAACGGGATGTGGTACGGGATCCCTGGATTTTTGACGATGACGTCCGTGTCTTCCAACAAGTCGAGCGGATGGGAGCCAAATACCGATTTGATTCCTAACTGCTCGATTTTCGTCCGTTCATCAGCTGACGGTTCTGAACCGGTATTGATTGTCACGACCGCTTCCACACCCGTCAAATAGGCGGCTGCGGCGAGCCCGCTGCGGGCAGCGCCGAGGACGAGGACGCGTTTACCTTTCCACTGCTTTTGCATCTGTTCCACCATCCATTACATGAGTAGTAACGACAAGACTGCCGTGATCAAGCTGATTCCACCGAACGTCAAGACGATGCGCCATTCTGACCAACCGACCATCTCGAAGTGGTGGTGAATCGGACTCATCTTGAAGATACGCTTCCCTCTCGTTTTGAACGAGAGCACTTGCAAGATGACACTGAGCGTCTCGATGACGAAGATGATACCGACGAAGACGAGCAACAGCTCGAGCTTCAGCATGAGCGCAAGTCCCGCGACCGCGCCGCCAAGGGCGAGCGATCCCGTGTCACCCATGAAGATTTTCGCCGGGTACTTGTTGAAGACGAGGAATCCAAGAAGCGCCCCGACCGCACTGAAAGCGAACCAGGCGACACCGGCCTCGTCTTGTCCGAGCGCATAAATACCGAAGAATGCGAACGTCGGGATGGCCGAGAACGACACGAGGCCGTCGAGGCCGTCCGTCAAGTTGACAGCGTTCGAAAAACCGACGAGCCAGAAAATGACGATGGCGACGTACAACCAACCCGTATCAAACGCGATCGAAGTGAACGGGATTTGAATCGTCGTGTCCAAGCCGGCACCGAGTGAAAGGAACCACACGAACAACACCGAGACGACAATTTGTCCAATCAATTTTTGAAGCGATGTGAGACCGAGGTTTCGTTTATTCACGACTTTAATGTAGTCGTCGAGGAAACCAATCACCCCGAACGCCAGCGTGACGAACAAGAGCGTCCCGAAGCCCGCTACCGCATCGCCGAAAATGAGCGAGACGATGAAGCCGACGACGAGTGCGAGCAAGATGATGATGCCGCCCATTGTCGGTGTCCCAGATTTCTTTTGATGCCAATCCGGACCTTCATCGCGGATTTCTTGACCGAACTTTAATTGACGCAACGCGGGAATGGCCCGCGGCATAACGACCAATACGGTCAATAATGAACTGATTAAGACGATTAAACTGATTAACATGTTCGTACCTCACTACTCTTTATTATTGAACTAGACGCTCGAGCGCCAGTCCTCGCGATGCTTTTAACAATATCACAGTCTGTGGTCGTTGATAACTGCCAAGGAGCGGTTTCGCCTCCTCGACCGTGGCGACGCAAGTCACGTTGACGCGGTCATCCGTCATCCCTTCTTGAATCCATTTCGCTTTGTCCCCAATCAAGATGCAGTCCGTGACCGGGGCCGTGATGACGCGCCCGACTTGAACGTGTTGCTCGAACTCATCGGCGCCAAGTTCGTACATATCTCCGAGCACGAGCACTCGACGGCTGAATCCTTCGAGCGATTTCACGGTCTCGATGGCAGCGATCATCGAGGTCGGACTCGCGTTGTAGGCGTCGTTGATCAAATGGGCGTCACCGAACATTTGCTTTTCCATCCGCATCGTCGTCAGTTTGACGCGGTCGAGCCCGCGTTGGATCATGGCATGGTCGAGTCCGAACTGACGGCCACACGCAATCGCGTACGCGGCGTTCCGAATTTGATGGGCCCCGAGCACTTTCAGCTCGAACAACTCACCGTCGTAGCGGAAGATGGACGCATCGAACGTCGTCTCGACGACCTCGATGTTCCCGTCCGCATCCGCATCATACCCGACCCGGAAACCTTCTCCGGCAAGGAGCGGTTCGTCCGCATCGACGATCAACACGCCGTCCGGTTTCAGCCCGGCTTTAATCTCGAGTTTCGCCTTGGCGATGCCTTGGCGTCCTCCGACTTGTTCGCCGTGCGATTCACCGATGTTTGTGACGAACGCGACGTCCGGCTTGGCGATGTTGGACAACAGTTCGATTTGCCCGAAGCCGTTCATGCCCATCTCGAGCACGGCCACCTCGGTGTCACGCGGCATACGGAGCACCGTGAGCGGCAAGCCGACGTCCGAGTTGAAATTGCCGGCCGTCTTGTGCGTCTTGAACTTCTCTTCGAGCACGACCGCGACCATATCTTTCGTCGACGTCTTCCCGTTCGAACCGGTGATGGCGACGACGAGCGGATCGATCTCTGCCAAATAGCGGGCTGCCGCTTCTTGGAGCGCCTTGAGCGGAGACGGGACCGGAATCGTCACGATGCCTTCCGGCTGTTTGCGTCCTTCTTCCCAAAACGTGACGATGGCACCTTGCTCGATCGCCTTATCAATGTAATCATGTCCGTCGACGCGTGCCCCGATGATCGGGACGAACAGCCCGTCTTGATTATCGTCTCGTGAATCCGTCGCGACGTTCCGTACTTCACGCACGTCGTCCGACTTGATGCCGAACCAGCTTGCCAATGTTTGAATCGTCAATTGTTCCATCGTTATTCCTCCTGTGACAAAGGAAAAGAGAGCCGAGGCCCTCTTCATCCCTTTGCGTTAGTTCGACGGGGACTCGAGTCTCACTT
>NZ_JTLB01000004.1:0-201170 GCF_000798975.1 Exiguobacterium sp. ZOR0005
AAAGTCAGAGTCTATTTTTCTTATTCCCGATTACTGGAGAGAATATATAGGCCAGAAAAAAACTCGCCGCTCGGGCGAGTTTTTTGTCATAGTTTGTACACTTGTGCCTCATATGGGCGAAGCGTGAACGGTTCAATTGGCTCCATGTTGCCGATGACACGTTCTTTCACTTCATACGGAAGCGTTCTTGTTTGCGTCTCGGCTGAGAAGTTACATAAGACGAGCCACGTCTCCCCGTCGAGCGTGCGTGTGAACGCATAGATGGCTTCGTCTTCCGGAAGCAATAACTCATACTTCCCGTAGACGACGACCGGATTCTGTTTCCGCAACGTGATCAGCTGACGATAGTAATGGAAGAGCGAGTCTGGATCGTTTCGTGCCGCTTCCGCGTTCACCTCAATGTAGTTCGGGTTAACGTCGATCCATGGCGTACCCGTCGTGAACCCGCCTTGCGCCTCAGCCGACCATTGGACCGGTGTCCGCGAATTATCACGTCCACGGGCGTGGATGCCACGGAAGATTTCCTCGTGCGTCAACAAGCCGTTCGATGTGTAATCGCGGTACGCATTGAGCGTCTCGATGTCACGATACTTCTCGATCGAGTCGAACGCGACGTTTGTCATCCCGAACTCTTCCCCTTGATAAATATAAGGCGTCCCTTTCAACATGTGCAAAAGTGTCGCGAGCATCTTGCCGGAGACGACCCGGTACTCGTCTGAATCGTTACCGAAACGTGAAATCGCCCGCGGTTGGTCATGGTTACTCCAATAAAGGCTGTTCCACCCTTCTTCGTCAAGCCCTTCTTGCCAACGAGAGAAGATCGTCTTCAAGTCCGTCAAGTTCCAGTCGGTCGGGTTCCACTTCCCGAAACTGCCGTTGCCGACGTCGACGTGTTCGAAATGGAACACCATGTTCAACTCGTTCCGGTCTTCTCCCGTATAAAGCTTCGCTTCCTCGACGCTGACGCCCGGCATCTCGCCGACCGTGATCGTGTCGTACTTCGATAACACTTCCCGGTTCATCTCTTGCATGAACTCGTGGATGCGGGGGCCATTGAAGAAGAATGGTGTCCCGTCTCCGTACCCGGTGCCGCGCGTCTCCCCGTCCGGATAGCTCTGATCTTTTGAAATCATGTTGATGACGTCCATCCGGAAACCGTCGACGCCTTTATCGAGCCAATACGTCATCAAATCGTATACTTCCCGGCGCAACGTCTCCGACTCCCAGTTCAAGTCAGGCTGTTTCTTACTGAACAGATGCAAGTAGTATTCATCGCTCGCCTCATCGTATGCCCACGCACTGCCACCAAAGAAAGCGCCCCAGTTTGTCGGCGGTTGACCATCCTTGCCCTTTTTCCAAATGTAGTAGTCTCGGAACGGGCTATCTTTTGAAGAACGAGATTCCATGAACCAGTGGTGCTCGTCTGACGAGTGATTGACAACGAGGTCCATCATGATTTTAATGCCGTGACGGTGTGCCTCTTCAAGCATCGCGTCAAAGTCGTCAATCGTTCCGAACTCATCCATGATGGCACGATAGTCGCGAATGTCGTAACCGTTGTCGTCGTTCGGTGAATCATACACTGGCGACAGCCAGATGACGTCAATCCCGAGTTCAGCCAAATACGACATCTTCTCCGTGATCCCTGGGATGTCCCCAATCCCGTCCCCATTCGAATCGTTAAAGCTGCGGGGATAAATTTGATACACGACTGCTTCTTTCCACCATTGTTTCATAGTTGTTTCCTCCTCATCATCGGTTCAATCTGACGTCATCATCGTAACCCGTCCCGACGTTCATGCCTATTCATGATATGATCAATATATGCACAATCTTGCTATTATAAAGGAGTGATTCAATGGAAATCGGCTTTTGTGGCTATTCATACCATACCTCCACATATACTTTTCCGTTCGCTAACCGATTGGGCACGTACTTGATCCGCTTGCAGACAGAAGGAGCGGCCCGTGTTCTTGTCAATGGGGAGACGTACGTCACACGTCCTGGTGATTTATTGCTCGTCACACCAGGGGATTACTATGAGTTGAACATCGATACTCCCGCGAGTGGCGACTATCATTTGTTTTGTGCTGGCCCGACGCTCGATGCATGGTGGGCGACGGGAACTCGCTCCAGGATCACGTCGATCTCGATCGACCCACGCCTTCTCTCGCTTTGGCAACATATCACCGAAGAAGCGCGACGACCAGTGGATGAACAGAGCACCGCGTTGATCGAAAAGTTGGTCGAGGCGCTTTTACTCATGCTCGACCGATCGATGGTGGACGGCCGGACCAATATCCGTCCCCCTGTCGTGTCTCGCATGATGCGTTATATAGAAAGAAACGTCACAGCAGACTTTAAAATCGTCGATGTCGCCGACGCGGTCGACTTGAGCGTGTCGCGGACCGTGCACCTCTTTAAAGAAGTGACTGGCATGACGATTATCGAGTACGCCCAGTCGATCCGGTTACAGCTCGCCGAAGAGCAAATGCGGTATACACAACACTCGCTCGAACGAATCGCCGAGCTATCCGGTTTTCGAACATACCCATATTTCCATCGCATCTTCAAACGGAAATATGGCGTCGCACCAGGGGTGTATCGCACACTTCAACAAAAAAACGAAAAAAAATAAAAAAAGAGTGATCCATTTTTTGAACCGCTCCGTTAGATGGGTGTAAACAACGACAACACTCACAAAAAAAGGAGCGATTCACATGAAGAAGAAAACAATGAACAAGATTGTAGCACCAGCGTTAGCGTTAGGCTTACTCGTCCCAATCAACGCCCAGGCGGCAGATCACGCACCGACAGCGAGTACACCGGCTGGTGACCTTCGTGCGACCCTCGACCAGTTGCTGTCTGAGCATTACGTCTTAGCGGTCACATCGATGATGAAAGCATATGACGGAGCACCTGACGCTGAAGTCGCGATGAAAGCGCTCGACCAGAACGCACTCGATATGACACCGGCTATCGCATCAATCTACGGTGACGAAGGCGCGGCGCAATTCGAAGAAATCTTCGCCGGCCATAACGACTACTCGGCAGACTTCGTCGAAGCAGCCAAGTCAGAGGATCAAGCACTCCGCGCTGAAGCAGAAGCAGAAGTAGATGAATTCGTTGAAGAATTCTCAACGTTCCTCGACGCAGCGACAGAAGGAAACCTTCCAAAAGACGCTGCAGCTGACGTCCTTGAACTTCACGAAGACCAAGTTCTCTCAGTATTCGACAACTATGTCGCAGGTGACTATGAGTCGGCATATATGACGTATCGTGAAGGATACAAGCTCATGTTCGACATCAGTAAAGCCCTCTCAGGTGCAATCGTCACACAAATGCCTGACAAGTTCGATTCACCAGCCGACACACCGGCCGTCGAGCTTCGCTCGACATTGAACAGCCTTGCTGGTGAACACTTCGCCCTCGCCGCAATCGGCATGCAAAAAGGGTACGACCAAGCAGAAGACTTCGACTACGTGAGCTGGGCTGAAGATCAGAACACACTCGATTTCAAAGCAGCCATCGGTTCAGTCTACGGTGATGAAGGTGCGGCCCAGTTCGAGAAAGTATGGAACGGCAACCACATCACAGCCCAAGGTGACATCGTTGCCGCTACACTCGAAGGCGACGAAGCGAAAATCGAAGAAGCCCGCATGAAGCTCGACCAGTTCGCTGTCGACTTCAGCACATTCCTCGACGCGGCGACAGAAGGCAACTTGCCACAAGCTGCCGGTGAAGAAGCAATCAAACAACACGAAGCACTCGTGCTTCAAACGTTCGATCAATATGTAGCCGGTGATGCAGAAGCGGCTTGGATGTCATTCCGTGAAGGATACGCGTTCATGTTCGGTGTTGGTGAGACACTCGGTAACGCGATTGTGACGCAAATGCCTGACAAGTTTGCTGAAACAACGATGCCTGAAGAAATGCCTGAAACAGGTCTCGGTGGTGCACAAACACAATCGATGAACACACTCTACGCTGGCCTTGCTGTACTTGGCGGAATCTTACTCGCCTTTGTCACACTTCGCAACCGTAAAGTATCTGAACAATAAGAAATAAGGAGGGAGCCCATGAACAAGCGCCATTTGTTTCTGGCGCTCTCTCTCTTTTGTTTTGGCTTCTGGACGTGGACGAGCGCCCAAGAATCGTCGTCACCACCTGTAGAAGAAAAACAAATAGAGGAGAGTCCAGATTTATCGGCTGAATTCTCACTTCTACAGGAAGAGGTGAAGAAGCTCCGATTAGCCGAGGAAGAGGAAAGTGCCAAGGCCGCTACACCCGTCCAACTTCAAATCCCAAAAATCAACGTCGACACCGCCATCGAACAAGTCGGCGTGCTCGAAAACGGACAGATGGGCGTGCCAGCTGATGAGGATCAAGTCGGCTGGTTCGAGCCCGGTGTCAAGCCCGGCAGTAAAGGCAATGCCGTCATCGCCGGACATGTCGACAGTAAGACGGGGCCCGCCGTCTTCTACGAGCTCGACCAACTCGTTGAAGGTGATGAAATCGTCATCGTTGACGAGGCTGGGAACACGCTCCGGTTCGAGGTTACGAAGACCGAGCGGTATGAGACAGCAAGTGCGCCCATTAAAGAAATCTTCGGCGCAACGGATAAACGGAACTTAAACTTGATCACGTGTTCCGGAACGTTCGGCAGTGCCGGTTATGACGAGCGATTCGTCGTCTATACCGAACTCGTCGATGCGGAAGTGCCTCTCGCTGATGACATCGCGCTCGATGTCCCGACGAACGTCGAACTTCGCGGTACGTTCCTCACGTGGCATGCCGTCCGTAATGACACTGTGATTGGATATCGGATTTACCAAGTCATTGACGGGGAGAACGTGCATCTTGAGAGCGTTCCGTCCCATGCCCGAAAAAGTATTGAAGTGCCGGACGAAGGGGCCACCTATTACGTCACGGCAATCGACCGGCTCGGCAATGAATCGAGTCCTTCCGAACAAACGAAATAACACTCGAAACACGCATCTTTTAGGGCACTGAAAGACCTTCGCGTTATCTGAGCGTGAACTGAAAAGGGGACTGAACCGACTCACGTCGGGACAGTCCCCTTTTCCTTTGGTCTTATCTCGAAGGGTGATGATTCGCTTCAGGTTGACCGCGACTAGTTTGCAGCAGCATATTCGGCAAGTCGGACATGTATAGCGGCGTGCCGGACGGAAGCACTCGGATGTTGAAGTATTTCAGTGCCATCTACAAAATCTAAGGGCCTTTTGTCTATTTTCCATATATAGTGAATGTAGCAAAAAATACATCGAGTTAAGATAAGGAGTTTCAAATCATGAGGATTCAACTTTCAAAACCTTTTGCAAATCAGTTAACGAGAAGAATTCGCACCATTTGGGGTGTGAACGACACATATTATTGGTACCCTCTCTCCACCTCTCGTCGATTCGATGTGATTGCATTCGATAGCGATTACATTGAAGATGTCGATCAAAAAATCGAAGAAATCCAGCAATGGATACGGGACCAAGGGACGGAACAAATATTTGAACTGCATGAGGACCGTACGCTATGGCAAATCGACACCGCTTCATTAGATCCTTGTTATGACGGTCGGTATTTAGAACGTTATTGGTTTGACCAAAAAATGAACTGGATTATTTATGCATCCCATGAAAGTACAATTAGCTTCGGTGGGACTGGATTGATCACATCACTTCAATCCCATTGGTCGGATTGGCAAGAGCATCTGTCTGCTTTAGACAATCGTTTCTTTGAGTAATGAATTTCACAAAAAAGACGCACCCATTTTTGATGAATGAGTGCGCCGTACTTATACGAAACATGGAATCTGCGGGTTGAACGTCTTGTTGTTCTCCGTCATGATTTGCTTCTTAATTTTGCCTTCTCCGAGGTAGACGATGCGGTCAGCGAGCGCTTCCGCGTCCTCTTCGTCGTGGGTGACGAAGATCGTCGTCGTACCCGTCTGTTTCAAGAGACGGCGCAAGTCGTCGCGGATCCGGTGCTGGAGTGACGTGTCCAAGTTACTGAACGGCTCATCCAAGATGAGGAGGGACGGCTTCGGTGCGAGCGCACGCGCGAGCGCGACACGTTGCTGTTGACCGCCGCTCAATTCGTACGGGAACCGGTGACGGAACTCCGACAAGTTCACGAGCGCAAGCATCTCCTCGACCCGTTCGTTCCGTTCTTTCCGTCCAAGTTTATGAAGGCCAAAACGGATGTTCTTCTCAACGGTCATGTGCGGGAAGAGTGCATAGTCTTGGAACACCATGCCAACACCGCGTTGTTCCGGCGGCATGAATTGGCAGTCGTCACAACAGACGCAATCGTTGACGACGACGACGCCTTGATTCGGCATCTCGAGACCGGCGATGAGGCGTAAAATCGTACTTTTCCCCGAGCCGCTGTCACCAAGAAGCGAGACAATCTCACCTTTTGTGATCGAGAGCGAGAACCCTTTGATCGTCTCTTCATGCGCACCTTTATAGCTGAAGTGTAAGTCGTTGATTTGAACAAACATTAGTCGGCCTCCTTATCAAGCACCTTATGGAAAACAAAGATCAACAATCCGCTCATGAGCACGATGACGATCGAGGCGAGCGCGGCCTCATGAATCTTCTCGTCACTGACATATTTGAACGCTTGCGTCGCAAGCGTTGAGAAGTTGAACGGTTGTAAAAACAGCGTCAGCGGCAACTCTTTCATGATGTCGATAAAGACGAGGATGAACGCACTCATGATCGCCCCTTTGATCATCGGGATATCAACCCGGAAGAACGTCTGCACGGTCCCCCACCCGAGCATACGCGACGCCTCTGTGAACGACTTTCCGACTTTCTCGAACCCGCTCTCGATCGAGTTGTACCCGATGGCGAGGAAACGAATGACGTAGGCGAAGATGAGCATGATGAGCGTCGTCCGGAATACGAACGTCTGCCCTAAATCTAACGCGAGCGCCACTTTCAACACCCATTCATCTAATAGTAAGAACAATGTGATGACAGCGATGGCGATGGCCGCTCCCGGAATCGAATAGCCGAGCGTCGTCACTTTCGAGATGACACGCGTCATGTTCGATGGGAACAATCGCGTATAGTTGGCGATGATGAGGGCGAACACGAGAATGATCACCGTGGCGATGAAGGCGACGCTCACCGTGTTCCAGACGAGTCGGAAGAATTCCGCTGTGAACACTTGCTCGAACGTCAGCACCGTCCAGGCGATGAGCTGGACGAACGGGATGACGAAGGCAATCCCGAACACCGTCGACACGTAACCGAGGACCGCGTAACGATGCCATCCGTTCAGCGGTCTCGGCTTCAGCGGCTTCACTTTCGTCGTCGCATAGCTGAACTGCTTTCTCCCCCGGACGAGCCGTTCCATCGTCAAAATCGCGATGACGAGAATCATGAGCGTCCCGGCGAGTTTAAGCGCAGAAGACGTGTCCTTCATCCCGAACCATGTGCTGAAGATAGCCGTACTGAACGTCTGAATCCCGAAATACTTCACGACCCCATAGTCGTTTAACACTTCCATCAAGACGAGGCTGACGCCGCCGATGATGGCGACGCGAGAAATCGGGATGACGACCGTAAAGAAGATGTCCCATGACCCGCGCCCAAGGATGCGGGCGTTCTCGATCATCGAGGAAGACTGGTTGTGGAGAAAGGCCCTTGTGATCGTATAAATGTACGGATATAAAAAGAGCGTGAAGATGAAGATCGTTCCTTGAATCGTCATGATGTTGAAATACGACTGATTCACGGAAATCCCAAAATCGTTCCGGAGCGTCGTCTGGATGACGCCTGTGTAATTCAAGATCCCATGGTACGTATACGCCCCGATATACGGCGGGATGGCGAGCGGTAAGATGAGCGCCCATTTGAAAAATCGACGGAACGGGAAATCATACACGGTGATAAACCAAGCAAGGCTTGTCCCGATAATCGTCGTCAAGACACCGGTCGCGAGCATGATCACGAGCGTGTTCCTCACGTAACGCGGCAACAAATACTCACGGATATGTTGCCAGTTGTCGTTCACCGGTGCGAACAATTCAATCAAAACGATGATCCCGGGCAAGACGATGAACAACAACGCGATAAAGCTAAGGATGGCCCATCCATTCAGTTGTCGTTTCATCGCATACCAGTTCATGCCGTACAGCTCCCATTCTTTCTTTCGATCACTTCCTGTCCCATCATATCAGTTTCCGCCCTCACGTTGTACCGTCAGACTGTCGAGAAACCGAAAAATCTTCGGCCTGAACGTTTGTTCAAGCCGAAGTCGTCTTATTTCCAACCAGATTCGTTCAACACACGGATAGCTTCTTGCTGATTCTCACCGAGCACAGACAAGTTGATGTCTTGCTCTTTGAACTCACCCCATGATTTGAGGAGCTCGTTCGGTTCGACTGATTCATTGACCGGGTATTCGAAGTTTGCACTTGCGAACTGCTCTTGGGCTGACGGGTTAGACATGAACTCCATGAGCTTCTTCGCATTCTCTGAGTTTTTCGACGCTTTCGTCATCGCGATCCCAGAGATGTTGACGTGCGTGCCAGTCGTGTCTTGGTTCGGGAAGAACACACCGACTTGTTCCGCGACTTTCTTTTCTTCCGCGTCTTCTGAGTTCAACATGAGACCCATGTAGTACGTGTTCATGATGGCGACATCGCCTTCTCCGGCCACAACGGCTTTCGCTTGGTCACGGTCGTTTCCTTGCGGGTCACGCGCGAAGTTGTTCACGAGTCCTTCTGCCCATTCTTTCGCCTTGTCGACACCGTTCACTTCAATGAACGATGCGAGAAGCGAGATGTTGTACATGTTTTCAGATGGACGAACGAGCACTTTCCCGTTCCACTGTTCTTCTGTGAGTGCTTCATACGTCGACAAGTCTTCAGGATTCACACGGTCTTTCGCATAGACGATGACACGAGCACGCTTTGTGAGACCGAACCACTCATTGTCCGTATCACGGTATTTTTCTGGGATGTTCGACTCAAGCACGTCGCTATCGACCGCTTGAAGATGACCTGATTCTTTCGCTTGGTGCAAGTTTCCGGCGTCCGCCGTGATGAAGAGATCTGCTTCTGTGTTCGACCCTTCTGTATTGAGACGCTCGAGTAGCTCGTCGCCCTTCCCTTCGACAACGTTGACTTTCACACCCGTCTCTTCTTCGAACTGCTTGTAAAGCTCTTTGTCGACGTCGTAATGACGGCTTGAGTAGACGTTGACGACTTTTGACTCTTCCGCCGTCTCATTGTCTCCTGTTGACGTTGTCTCTTCTGTGCTCGCGCAAGCGGCAAGCAAAGATGTCGTAAGTGCTGCCGAAAGTCCTAGTGCCATATACTTTTTGTTCATGTGTAAGTCCCCCACGTTTTAGTCTGTTTATTGGTAATGATAATTACTCTCAATTACTATCATCACTGATAATCATTCTCACGTCAACCTTTTTTTGAAATCGTTTACAGTAGTTATAAATTTATAACTTAACAGTTTTGAGGGCATCATTTCTTGACTTCAAAATGATTTGACATTTATGATGAGAAAGAAAAAACCGTCTGGTCGGTATAGAAAAGAGGGGTACGATGACGAACCGATCGAATGTGACGAAACAAAAATTGTTAGATGCGGCAAGCGACATCATTATGGAGCACGGAGTCCATCAACTCACGTTAGATGAAGTCGCTAAGACGGCTGGCGTGTCAAAAGGTGGATTGCTCTACCACTATCCATCAAAAGAGGCGTTATTGACCGCCATCGTCGAGCGGTTGCAAACCGAACAAAACGACATGTACGAATCGCTTCAACTAGAGGGCTACGGTCCGATCGAGGCGTTCGTGCGACTGTTCGACGAGACGAAGTTGTACCCAGAACGTTCTTCACTCCATATCGATGCCGAGAAGATGATCGCTTTTTTAACATTGTTCGCTGTCGATCAAGACTATGCCGAGCGATGGAAGCACGAAATCGACACGTTCTTCGCGCAGTTTCAACAGACGAGCGATCCCGTTGAGACGATGATTATCCGTTATGCGCTCGAAGGGATGATGATGTCCGAACATTTCCACGTCGGCGTCCCTCCGACAGAATTGAAGCAACAAATCATCGCTCGGTTAATCGAGCGAGCCCGCCGTATCGATACGGAAAACTAATTCGCACGCAGAGGAGAATGGAACCCCATGCAAAAAATCACGTCCTTTTCCGTCAACAACAAGTTCGCAGTCTGGTTGATGACGATCATCTTGACGGCCGCCGGAATCTTCGCCGGTCTCACGATGAAACTTGAAACACTTCCTGACATCACGACACCGACCGTTTCGGTGACAACGATTTACCCAGGAGCATCACCTGAGCAAGTGCTCGACGAAGTGAGCACCGTGCTCGAAGACCGGCTGAAAAGCTTGAACGGAGTCGAACAAGTCCGCTCGAGCTCATTCCAAAACGCGTCGAACATTCAAATCGACTATGATTTCAGCACCGACATGGAATCGGCCGAGCAGCAAGTGAAAGACGCACTCAGTAACGTCGACTTGCCAGAAGCCGTCCAGGACCCGCAAGTGTCGCGCCTCAGCTTTGACGCGTTCCCGGTCATCGGGGCAGCGGTCTCAGATGAGAGCCTCGACTTGGCTGAATTGACGAAGCTCGTCGAGGAAGAGTTGCAACCCGCCCTCGAAGGAGTGGAAGGGGCGCAGCTCGTCCAAATCGCCGGACAAGAGATCCGTCGCGTTGAACTTGAGTTCGACGCCGCCGCCCTCGCCGAATACAATTTGACGGAAGAGACGGTCAAGCAGTTGATTCAAGCGAACGATGCCCGCATCGCCCTCGGCCTATATGAACTCGGGGACTCGGAGCAAGCGGTCGTCATCGACGGCAAGTCTGAGACGCTTGAAGCGTTCCGCGACCTGCAAATCCCATACTCACCAGCCGAATCGCCACAGGCGCCAGGTGTGCCGAGTGAACTCCCGACCGGAGAGACACCGCAACTGCCAACCGACCTGCCGACAGACATTCCGAGTGATATCCCGGCCAACGTGCCGACGTCCGTCCCGACGGTCGCCTTGAGCGAACTCGCGACCATCGAAGACCGTGGTATCGAAGAGTCGATTTCACGTTCGAACGGGGAACGGTCAATCGGCATTCAAGTGACGAAGACGCAAGACGCGAACACGGTCGACGTCGTCAACGCGGTCAAAGACATCCTTGATGATTTTGAAGCGGACTATGAGACGGCCAACGTCTCCATCACGCTTGACCAAGGACAACCGATTGAAGAATCGGTCGAGACGATGGTATCGAAAGCGCTACTCGGCGGGTTATTCGCCATCTTGATCATTCTCGTGTTCCTTCGTAACGTCCGCTCGACGATTATCGCCGTCATCTCGATCCCGCTTTCGCTCTTAATGGCGCTCATCGTCTTGAAGCAACTCGACATTACGCTCAACATCATGACGCTCGGTGCGATGACGGTCGCCATCGGTCGTGTCGTCGATGACTCCATCGTCGTCATCGAAAACATCTATCGCCGTCTCACGCGTCCGAACGAACCGCTGCGCGGCAAAGAACTCATCATCGCCTCGACGAAAGAAGTGTTCATTCCAATCGCTTCTTCGACGATCGTGACAATCGCCGTCTTCTTACCGCTCGGCTTTGTGACCGGCTTTGTCGGCGAGTTGTTCTTACCGTTCGCATTGACCGTCGTCTTCGCCTTGCTCGCCTCGCTCCTTGTCGCTATTACGGTCGTGCCGATGATGGCCGACTCGTTCTTCAAGAACCGCGACAAGTTGAAACCAGAAGAAGGTCCAGGCAAACTCGCCGAATGGTACCGTGGTGTCCTCGACTGGTCACTCAACCATAAGCTCGTCGTCTTCGGGCTCGCGACGCTCCTCTTGGTTGGTAGCTTCGCGCTCGTCCCGGCCATCGGTGTCAACTTCTTGAACCAAGACTCTGAGAAGACGTTGTTCGTCACGTTCGACCCAGAACCAGGCCAGACGCTCGACGATTCGATCGCAGCGGCTGAAGTCGCGGAAACGTATTTCATGGACGAACAGCCGAACGCGACCGACGTCCAGTTCACGGTCGGCGGCGAAAACCCGCTCAATCCGGGCAACAACAAGCAAGGAATCTTCATCGTTCAATACGACCCGGCCACGAATGATTTCGCCGACGTCAAACTTTCAGATATCGAACGTTTGAACGAACTCGCCCCTGCCGGTGAGTGGAAAGAGCAAGATTTCACGGGTGGAGGTGCAACGAGCGGCGTGACGTACAACGTCTATGCCAACTCGCTTGAGGATCTCGAGGCGATTGTTCCGACGTTCGTCGAGACGATCGAACAAGAGACCGATTACGTCCGTCAAGCCACGTCTGACTTGCGTGAGTCGTACGTGCAATACACGTTCAACGTCGACCAACAAGCGGCAGCTGAAGCCGGTGTCTCGGCGTTCCAAATCGCTCAAACGATCGGCCAGTTCCAGGCACAGGAAAGCCCGCTCGCCAGTGTGACGGTCGATGACAAACAACTCGATGTCATCATCCCGACCGAACAAGTCACATATGACAGCATCGAAGACTTGCAAGCGCAAGAAATCACGACCCCGTTCGGCCCACGTCCAATCTCGGACTTCATTGAAGTCGAGGAAGGGACGACACCGGACACGCTCGTACAGCGCGACGGCAAGCTCCTCGCCCGTGTCAACGTCGAGCTCAGCACGGACAAAGCGACCGAAGCGTCGGCCGCGATTGAAGAACGCGTGGCAGCGATCGACCTGCCTAGCGGTGTGTCCTACGATATCGGCGGCGTGACAGAACAGATTCAAGAGTCGTTCACGCAACTCGGTCTCGCCATGCTAGCGGCCGTTGCCATCGTCTACTTGGTGCTCGTCATTACGTTCGGCGGCGCCATCACCCCGTTCGTCGTCTTGTTCTCGCTTCCTTATGCGATTATCGGGGGACTCGTCGCCCTTCTCATCACGGGTGAGACGATTTCCGTCTCGGCACTCATCGGGGCGCTCATGTTGATCGGGATCGTCGTCACGAACGCGATCGTCTTGATCGACCGCGTCATCCATAAAGAAGCAGCAGGATTATCGACACGCGAGGCGCTACTTGAAGCGGCCGGTACGCGACTCCGTCCGATCCTCATGACGGCGCTCGCGACGATCGGTGCCTTGTCACCGCTCGCCCTCGGCCTTGAAGGCGGCGCCCTCATCTCGAAAGGACTCGGTGTGACCGTCATCGGCGGACTGACAAGTTCGACGCTATTGACGCTCCTCATCGTTCCGATCGTGTATGAGTTCTTCGCACGGTTCCGTAAACAGAAACAAGCGTAATCAAAAAGAGAGTTGACCATCTGCGGTCGACTCTCTTTTGGCGTTCAATAACATTGCATGATGATTTCCGCTTCTTCGAAACGTTTGGCTTGGAGCGCTTCGGTCGGGATGAGGAAGTAAAGGATGCCGGCATCCCCGAACATGACGTCGAGCTCTTCCGTCGAGTCCATTTGAAAGAGTAGGAACGGATTGGAGAAGCGTTCGCCATGCGTGTCTTCAATCTCTTCGAACACATCGTTTTGGACCGCATCCGGATGTCCGCCGATCGCATGCACTTCGCCTTCATCGAACAGTTCTTCCATCGCCGTGAAATCATCCTCCGTCATGTGTTCGAGCAACGAATCGACAATCGGGGCATAGCTTTCCTCGAACGCAACATCACGTTCGTTGAGCGCCTCGCCGATTCGAACGCGCTCGAGTGTCGTTTCATTCGTGTAGACGACACGCCACAAATGCCGTTCGTCCGCATCCCCCCACGGCTGTTCATCCAAATCGTAAAAGAATGATAACAGACCTTCCTTAGGTAGCGCCTCGACCGATTCGCATCTAGCGAAATCGCTCAACCGGAACTGAGCCAAAAACGTCAAATTCTCCCCTGGATGGTCGGCTACACTTACCAAATCAGGATACCCGCCAAATTTGGAGTACCCGATCGCTACTTCCTCTCGCGTTGCGCGCGGGACGAGCTTCACATTGACGCGTTTCTTGAACGCCGCCACAATCTCTTCTCCATGCTCAAGTTCACGTGATTCGATCAACCGCTTTACCGATTGTGGTTCCATTTTCGCACCCCATTTGTATATGATGAAAGTAGTGTAACACACCGAACGTATGTACCCATTATCTTTTTTTGACTAGCCTTTATCTTGACCACGATGTGAAAACTTGAGAAAATGCATACGTTTTGAACTTATACGCGAAAGGATGTCTCTCATGCAACTTCTAATCAAATGGATAATCGGCCTTTCGCTCTTATTCGGGTTAAGCGCGCTCGGCAATTGGATTGTCGCGACGCTCGCCTGGAACGTTCCAGGCAACGTCATAGGGATGGTGTTACTGTTGACCTTGCTCATGACGAAAGTGATCCGTGTCGAGTGGATTGAGGATAGTGCCGGGTTTTTGACGAAACACCTCGCTTTTTTCTTTATTCCGATTGCGGTCGGTCTCATGTCCTATAGCGACCTGTTAAAAGCAGAGGGCATCCCGCTCTTTGTCTCCTTACTTATTAGTTTGCTTGTCGGGCTTGTCGTGACCGCAGTCATCTCAGGTAGACGGGGTGAAGCATCATGACGATCTTTTGGGTACTCGTCACGATTGCCGTCTATCTTATCAGTCGGAAGTTGTCTTTTAAATGGGCGTCCCCGTTCACGAACGTCGTCTTCTTGAGCACCACGTTTTTGATTGTGACGCTTCTTTTATCTGGTCAATCGTATGACGTATATGAACCGGCGAAAGACATCATCACCATCCTGCTCGGTCCGGCGACGGTCGCGTTAGGCTTGCCGCTTTATCGCAACTTGCCGACACTGCTCGCGCGGGCGAAACGCGCCCTTGGCGCGATACTTGCCGGTACCGTCTCGACCATACTTGTCGCCGTCATAGTTGGCACAACACTTACATTGACAGACAAAGTACTCATCGGACTCTCGGTCAAATCGGTCACGGCTCCAATCGCCCTCGAACTCGCGAGACAGCTTCAAGGAGATGCGTCGCTTGCCGCTTCGATCACGGTCGCCTGCGGCATACTCGGTGCCATGATCGGACCCATGATTTTAACACTCTTTAACGTGAGTGATCCGTTCACGCGCGGTCTCGCGCTCGGGACAATCAGTCACGGCATCGGGAC
The DNA here is from genome assembly GCF_000798975.1 of Exiguobacterium sp. ZOR0005. NCBI lineage: Bacteria > Bacillati > Bacillota > Bacilli > Caryophanales > Exiguobacterium > Exiguobacterium sp. ZOR0005. Next base: position 15,177 of record NZ_JTLB01000004.1, read on the forward strand.
GGCCCAAGCCGCGACGGAACATCCGCTATCGGGTGCAACAGGTGGGGCTGCGATGGGACTCTCAGCCATTTTCACGTCGTTTTTGCTTCCTTATTTGCTGCCATTCCTCATTTAATGACACCCGTCCAGTTTTCAAACAATTTTGATACTTCTCCAAACGGTTCCCGTGCTACACTAAAACGGATGAGAAACGATTTGGGGAGGTATTTTTTATGCAATCAAAATTGATTGAACGGTTAATGACGTACGCCAAGATTGACACGCAATCTGACTTCACGAGTGAGACGACGCCGTCGACGGCAAAACAATGGGATTTGATTCGTCATCTCGAAACCGAGTTGAAAGCGCTCGGTCTCGAAGACGTCGAGACGGATGCGTATGGCTACTTGTTCGCGACACTTCCAAGCAACGTTGACTTTGATGTGCCGACGATCGGGCTCCTCGCTCACGTTGACACGGCGACCGATTTCACCGGGACGAACGTCAATCCGCAACTCGTCGAACATTACGAGGGCGGCGATATCGTCTTGAACGAGGCACTCGGTGTCATCATGTCACCGAAAGACTTCCCTGAGCTTGACGGATACGTCGGTCACACACTCATGACGACGGACGGAACGACGCTCCTCGGGGCCGATGACAAAGCGGGCATCGCCGAGATCGTCACCGCGGTCGAGTACTTGCTCGCCCATCCGGAGATCGAACACGGACCGGTCCGGATCGCCTTCACACCGGATGAAGAAATCGGACGCGGACCACACAAATTCGACGTCGAGCACTTCAATGCGGACTTCGCCTACACGATGGACGGCGGTCCACTCGGCGAACTGCAGTATGAGAGTTTCAACGCAGCCGGTGCGACCGTGACGTTCCACGGAACGAACGTCCACCCAGGCAGCGCGAAGAACAAGATGGTCAACTCGATGAAGCTGGCGATGGCATTCCATAACCGCCTCCCGGCCGACGAAGCACCGGAGCACACGAGCGAGTATGAAGGCTTCTTCCACTTGAACGGTTTCTCGGGCGATGTCGAGACGACGACGCTCCAGTACATCATCCGCGACCACGACAAAGCGAAATTCGAGGCACGCAAAGTGTTGCTTGAGAAGCTCGTCGCGGAATGGAAGCAGAAATACGGTGAAGCGCGCATCGACTTGAAGATGGACGATCAATATTACAACATGGCCGAAAAGATCGTCCCGGTGAAACACATCGTCGACACGGTCGCGGACGTCATGCGTGACCTTGGCATTGAACCGAAAATCGAACCGATTCGCGGCGGAACGGACGGTTCGCAACTGTCTTACATGGGCCTTCCGACGCCGAACATCTTTACCGGCGGCGAGAACTATCATGGAAAGTTCGAATATATCTCCGTCAACAACATGGAAAAAGCGACACACGTCATCATCCAGACGCTTCGCACGTTCGCCGAACGGGCTCGAGCATAATTTATGCGCCTCCACTCATTCTCTTCTACACTAGAGATATTGGAGGCGATTTTTTTATGAAGCACACCTTTCACATGAACCTCGACTGGACCGGCGGACGCAACGACGTCGGGACGATCGAGGCGGAACGATTAAAGACAAAGATTTCCATCCCCCCAGAAATGGACGGACCTGGCATCGGGACGAATCCGGATGAGATGCTTCTCGGGGCGGCGGCGACGTGTTATATCATCACCCTCGCGGCCATGCTCGGTCGGAGCGACTTGACGCATCAAGGGATCACGATTGACGCCGAAGGCATCGTCGACGTGACGAACGGCGTGTTCACGTATGAGACGATTCGGTACGCGACGCGCGTCCTGATGCCACAGACCGCGACAGACCGCGACATCTCGCTCGTCGAACGCATCGCCAAGAAAGCGAAAGACGGTTGCATGATTTCACGCGCCTTGGCCGGCAACGTCGCGTTCGAGCTCGACACGACGATCACGCGCGTCGACTGATGTCCCAATTCGAACAACCGTTACGCGAAGGGACAATCGTCAAGCGACGCAATCGGTTCGTCATGGACGTGTTGCTCGATGATGAGGTCGTCGCCTGTCACTGTCCGGTCACAGGACGCATCGGCGACCTCGTCTTTCATGGGGTACCTTGCCTCGTCTCACCGGCAGACGGGACGAACCGCGCGACCCGCTTCACGGTCGAGGCCATCTCGATCGACGATACGCAATGGATCGGCATTCATCAAGGTCGCGTCAACGACTGGGTCGCTCACTTGTTGAGCCTCAACGCCTTACCGGTCTTTTCATCTTCGGAACGCATCGAACGAGAACCCCTCGTCGCACGGTCGCGACTCGATTTCAAAGTTGACGGTCTCTATATGGAAGTAAAGATGCCGCTCACCGAACTATTCGTGACACCGCTCCCCCGCTTTGAACGACGTGCGGTGACGAGACCGGTCGAGACCGAACGGTTGATTCGTCATCTCGAGGCGCTGATCGCAACGTTACCGGAAGCCGGTCGGGCCGTCTTGCTCTATGTCTTCTTGTACGACGCGCCCGTCTTCACGGGAAATCCGAACCGGAGACACGATGCCTTGATTCGCCAGTTGATACGTGAGGCGATTAGGAATGGGCTTGAAGTGTGGCAGGTGAACGGTCGCGTCTCTCCTGATGGCATCACGCTGCTCCGCTGTTTCGAGACGACGGCGTCACAATAAAAACAGCCATCACACGATGGCTGTTTCACTGTAATAAGAGCGGCGTGACGTACGCTTCGATGACAGCCGAGATGGCGAGTAGCGGGACGACGATGAAAAGAAACATCTTCAACCCGACGAAAAAGAGCGCTTTTAACGTGACGTCCGTCTCTTTCCCCCGCATCCTGTGCCAAATATGTCGGTTGAGCGACAACCCCATCGCCGCACCGAGCAGGATGGCCGAAATCTCCGTGATGCCGTGCGGCAAGATGCCGAGCGCGATCACTTTCATGACCGATTCGCCGGCAAAGTCGACGATCATGGCGACGAGGCCGATGATGGCCGCGTTGACGACGATGAACACATACGGGATGAACAATGGGATCATCCCAAGTAAAAAGGCGAGTAGTGCGACGCGCGTGTTGTTCACGAAGAGGGCGATCATCGTATCAAACGCACTCGTATCGAACGTCAGTCCACGCGACTCGAACATATCGCCAATCTGAGTCAAGATTTCTTCGATTTGCTCACTCGTGACGAATGAACGAAAGATGAAATAAGACGCAATGCTCGTCACGATGAAAATGACGAGCAGTCGAAAGAAGTCTTTTCGATAATAGTTGCTCCACGCTTCACGAAGCGATAATGATGTTTTCATAGTCTTCCCCCCCTAATTTCCTTCTACGAAGCTTGTCAACTTTTGTTTCATATTTACCCATCACTGCGCGTTTTCAAAAAACATGATACAATACACGTCGTAAACTAATCAGAAAAACGAGGGATCCTATACATGATTACAGTAAATAACGTAAGTCTCCAATTCGGTGGACGCAAGTTGTTCGAAGACGTGAACATCAAGTTCACACCAGGCAACTGTTACGGATTGATCGGCGCGAACGGTGCCGGAAAATCAACATTCTTAAAAATTCTTGCCGGCGAGCAAGATACGACGACAGGTGACGTCAGCTTCTCACCAGGCGAACGCCTCGCCGTCCTCAAACAGGACCATTACGCGTATGAAGACCAAGCTGTTCTCGAGACCGTCATCATGGGTCACGAACGCTTGTATCAAGTCATGAAAGAAAAAGACGCTATTTATATGAAAGAAGACTTCTCTGACGAGGACGGCATGCGTGCCGCGGAACTCGAAGGCGAATTCGCCGAGATGAACGGTTGGGAAGCTGAATCGGAAGCCGCAATGGTCCTTCAAGGACTCGGCATCACGGACGCTTCGCACCATAAACTCATGAGCGAGCTCACAGGCGGCGAGAAAGTTAAAGTCCTCCTCGCACAGGCGCTATTCGGCAAGCCGGACATCCTGCTTCTTGATGAGCCGACGAACGGACTTGACCTCAAGGCGATCCAATGGCTCGAAGAGTTCTTGATCAACTTCGAGAACACCGTCATCGTCGTATCCCACGACCGTCACTTCTTGAACAAAGTTTGTACGCACATGGCCGACCTCGACTTCGGGAAAATCCAATTGTACGTCGGGAACTACGACTTCTGGTACGAGTCGAGCCAACTCGCCTCGCGTATGGCCAACGACCAGAACAAGAAAAAAGAAGAGAAAATCAAAGAACTCCAAAACTTCATCGCCCGTTTCAGCTCGAACGCCTCGAAGGCGCGTCAAGCGACATCACGTAAGAAGTTGCTCGATAAGATCACACTCGATGACATTCGTCCGTCATCACGCCGTTACCCGTTCGTCGGATTCTCGATGGAACGTGAAATCGGGAACGACGTCCTTTACGTCGACAACGTCTCGAAGACGATTGATGGCGTGAAAGTGCTCGACAACGTCACGTTCTCACTGAACAAGACGGACAAAGTCGCATTCGTCGGCCGTTCAGACGTCGCCATCACGACGCTCTTCAAAATCATCATGGGCGAAATGGAACCGGATACGGGTACGGTCAAATGGGGCGTGACGACGACACAGTCGTACTTCCCGAAGGACAACTCGGAATACTTCGAAGGCTCGGACAAGAGCATTTTGGACTGGTTACGCCAGTTCTCGCCAGCAGACGAGTCGGACACGTTCCTCCGCGGCTTCCTCGGACGCATGCTCTTCTCAGGCGAAGAAGTCATGAAGAAAGCATCTGTCCTCTCAGGGGGAGAGAAAGTCCGTTGCATGCTCTCGAAAATGATGCTCTCGAACTCGAACGTCCTCGTCCTCGACGATCCAACGAACCACTTGGACCTCGAGTCGATCACAGCGCTCAACAACGGTCTCGAGACGTTCAAAGGCGTCCTCCTCTTCAGCTCGCATGACCATCAGCTCATCTCGACGATCGCCACGCGCATCATCGAAGTGACGCCGAACGGTATCGTCGACAAAGAAGCGACGTACGATGAGTTCCTCGAGAACGAATCGCTTCAACAACAAGTCGAATCACTCTATCAGAACGCATAAGAAAAATCGATCGGCCGCGGCCGATCGATTTTTTTATTGGACTTCGACCGTCTCCATGACGTGTTCATGGATGTCGTGCCCTTTCGTCACATGGACTTGAACGTTATATGGTCCCGCCTCGGTAAACGTGTGCTCCCCTGTGTACACACCGTCCGTCTCTTCAAGTTTCACCCACTCATGTTTTTCAGCCCCGTCTTTGAACACTTCGAGTTGGACGTCAGCCCCAGTGAGCGTCTCGTGGTCGATTTCCACGTTCACCTTGAACGGTTGCGGTTCGTTCACCGTCGCTTGTTTCGGTTCAAGCACAATGTCAGCACCGGCGTGGTGATGATGGTCGCTCGCTTCTTCCGCCTCAGCCGCCGTTTCCGGATGACCGACCGTGACGTTCGTCGTCGGCATCGTGTGCATCGATCGAGCCGTCACATGGACTTGCACCGTATAAACCGCTTCATCGGCGAACGTCGTGTCGACTTCATATACCCCGTCTTCAGTCAGTGACGCCTTCATCATCTCGCTGTCTTCTTTTGCCCCGTTCTTCCATACTTCGAACTTGATTTCGTCGGCATCGTCGACCGGCTTGTCTTCTTGCGTGACACGTACCGAGAGCGTGACGGTTTCCCCTTTGTCCGCTGTCGCCGGCACGTTCAATTCGGCTTCGACGGGTTCCATCGATTGGACGGTTTGAGCCGCATTGTCTGTTTGTTCGGATCCACAAGCCCCAAGCACCAGTACGCTAGCGAGACTTGTCGCCATTCCCAAATTCATCATTGTTCGTTTCATCATACATCCCCCTATTTAATCGCTTACATGTTTCACACTTTGTTCATGATACCATCCTTTTTCAGGAAATGTGTGAGGATTGTGTGATATTTACCACGCCCCTCGCTCATAAATTGCACACATAATTTGAGAGACGTTCGCCAAAAATTCCTTTGTCTAATTTTAGGTTTTTTGATGAGATCATCTGAAATGGGGTATATAAAATATATATACAGCTCAATATTTGGAAAGCCTTAACATCAAGATACATACACCATGAATGGAGGCGAATGGAAAATGAAGAGCAGGTTCGTACGTGTATTAATGGCCTTGTTGATCATGTTGGCACCGTTAGTCACTTATCCAAAATCAGCCGATGCCGCCGCTTCAAAATTCATAACGAGCGTGAACACGACCAGTAAAGTCGTGGCATTGACGTTCGATGATGGGGCGGATGGTGCGAATACGAATAAGATTTTGGACATACTCGCGAAAAACAACGTCAAAGCCACTTTCTTTTTAACTGGATCGGGCGCCAACCATCACCCCCAATACATTAAAAACATCGCAGCCAAAGGTCACCAACTCGGTAACCACTCCTTCAGCCATCCAGACTTTACCAAATTAACCGCCACTCAAATGAAAACAGAGCTCGATCGGACGGAAGCGATCGTCAAGTCACTAACAGGCAAGACGACAAAACCGATTTTCCGGGCACCGTTCGGCGCTGTGAATAGTGCCGTCTTGAACGGAGTCGGTGCGGCCGGCTACGGTTACACGATTCAATGGAACATCGACACAATCGACTGGAAAGGGCTTACCGCCAGTCAAATCAATACGAAAGTCCAATCGAACATCAAACCTGGCTCAATCGTCTTGATGCACACAGGTGCAGGCGCACCGGGCACACCGCTCGCCTTGCCTACGATGATTTCACAACTAAAAGCGAAAGGGTACAAGTTCGTCACCGTCTCACAACTGCTCGCGTATCAACAAGCACCGACCGGTAAAACGTACACTGTCAAATCAGGGGATACGCTCTACAGCATCGCCCGTGCTTACAACGTCACCGTCGCCGCCCTCGCTGCCGCGAACAAAATCACCAACTACAACTTGATTTCCGTCGGACAAGTGCTCGTCATTCCAGGTACGACCGTCACACCGCCGCCTACGACGACCGTCAAATACACGGTCAAGTCAGGCGACACCCTCTATAAGATCGCGACGCTGTATAAGACGACCGTCGCGAAAATTGCCGCCGCCAACAATATTACGAACGTCAACTCGATTTACGTCGGACAAGTGTTGATCATCCCGGGCACGACCGTCACACCGCCGCCTGCGACGACCGTCAAATACACGGTCAAGTCGGGCGACACCCTCTATAAGATTGCGACGGCATATAATACGACCGTCGCCAAAATTGCTGCCGCCAACAATATCACGAACGTGAATTTGATCAGCGTCGGTCAAATGCTCACGATTCCACGCTGAACACGTGTCATGTATGAAACTTTTCAGTGAACTCCTCGTAAATGGAAATGAAGAAAGATTTATCCATTAACTGAAGGGGGATTTGAAATGGGACGCATGATGCTACGTCTTGGAATCGAAACGGGAATCGGAATCGGCATATCTACCTTTTTGTTCTTTATGTTGATTTGGTTAGGTTATTCCGATGCGCAAACGACAGGAGATCCGATCACATTTCTAACGATTGAAATCTTTAGCGTGCAGAATGGGAATGAACTTGCGAACAACGAAAACATGACTTGGATTGGAATGGTAATCACGGGTACTTGTATCGCGTTGGCTGAGACGTATCGTTCCCTTCGAAAAAATCGGCATTCAAAAACAGCTGCATAACTTCGCTTGGCACAGCGCGTATATCTCTTGGAGTCACAACTTTAAAGCAATCAAAAAGATGGCGCCCGTCGCGGCACCATCTTTTTTGATGTCATTTTACTTCAAACTGCTCTGCCTCGGTCGATCCGGCAAGTGCCGTCGTTGACGACTGACCTCCGGAGATGACGAGCGACACCTCATCGAAGTACCCGGTCCCGACTTCCCGTTGGTGACGTGTCGCCGTGTAGCCATGCTGTTCAGCACTGAACTCGGCTTGTTGCAACTCGGAGTAGGCAGCCATACCGCGGTCCTTATATCCGCGCGCGAGCTCGAACATGCCGAAGTTGAGCGAGTGGAAACCGGCGAGCGTGACGAACTGGAACTTGTAGCCCATCGCCCCGATTTCTTGTTGGAACGTGGCGATCTCGTCATCCGACAGCTTCTTCTTCCAGTTGAACGAAGGCGAGCAGTTGTAGGCGAGCAGTTTTCCCGGATACTTGGCGTGAATCGCGTCCGCGAATTGGCGCGCTTCGTCCAAATCTGGCTCCGACGTCTCGCACCAGACGAGGTCGGCGTACGGGGCGTAGGCGAGACCGCGGGCGATAGCTTGTTCGATGCCCGCTTCGGTCCGGTAAAACCCTTCCGGCGTCCGGTCACCGACGATGAACGGGTGGTCGACCGGATCGATATCGCTCGTGATCAAGTTCGCCGCATGCGCGTCCGTCCGGGCGACAATGATCGTCGACACGCCCATGACGTCCGCCGCGAGGCGGGCCGCAATCAAGTTCTTCACGGCCGTCTGTGTCGGCAGCAACACTTTTCCGCCCAGGTGTCCGCACTTCTTCTCCGAAGACAGTTGGTCTTCGAGGTGGACACCGGCCGCTCCCGCTTCAATCATCGCTTTCGTCAGTTCAAAGACGTTCAACACTCCGCCGAACCCGGCTTCCATATCAGCGACGATCGGGGCGAACCAATGCGTGTCGCCTTTCCCTTCCGCCGTCTGAATTTGGTCGGCCCGTTGTAGCGCCTGATTGATCCGTTTCACGACACTCGGCACGGAGTTGGCCGGATACAGGCTTTGATCCGGATACATATGCCCGGAAAGGTTCGCATCGGCAGCGACTTGCCAGCCGCTTAAGTAAATGGCCTCTAACCCCGCTTTCACTTGTTGGATCGCTTGGTTCCCCGTGAGGGCACCGAGGGCATGCACGTAATCGCGCTCATGGAGCAGTTCCCATAGCCGTTCCGCCCCTCTCACCGCGAGCGTGTGTTCGATCAAAATTGATCCGCGAAGTTTCATCACGTCGTCGATCCCATACGGACGCTCGACCCCGTCAAACCGTTCTGATTGAAGTATTTCCTCAAGTTGTTTGCGCTGTTCGTTCATTTCCATTCCTCCTGTATTATATTAGTGATTTTCATTAACTTTTGTTATATAACAGATGATGCACACTTAGTCCAAGTAAGCACAGCACTCAAGCGCCGACTTGAACGTCGAGTGCTCCATCCCGCAACAGCGGCAGACGTTCTCTTCATCGCGCTCTTCCGGCTTGCGGAAGACGACGACTTCTTCGACCGGTTCTCTCGTGATTTGAAGTGAACCGTCTGTCCGATCGAGGACGAGACGCATCAAGTCGTTCCCGTAGACGAACGCCGTGTTGGCGAGCGTCGCTGTCGATTCTCCCGAAACGATGCGGCGGACGACCCAGCGTTCAATCAATTGTTCACTTTCAAGTTTTTTCGTTGTCATGATGATGCTCCTCCTTTTACATTTTCCCGTGTCGACTGTTCGATGAATTCACGACGGCGCCGATGTAAGATCGGTTCCGTATACCCGCTCGGCGAATCCGTTCCTTGGAACACCAAGTCTCTCGCAGCTTGATAGGCAAGCGAGCGTTCCACGTCAGGCGTCATCGGCCGATAATGCGGATCTCCCGCGTTTTGCGCGTCGACGACCTCGGCCATACGCCGGAGCGTCGCTTCCACTTGTTCTTTCGTACAGACACCGTGGTACAGCCAATTGGCCACGTGTTGGCTCGAGATGCGGAGCGTCGCCCGGTCTTCCATCAACCCGATGTGGTGAATGTCCGGCACTTTGGAGCAGCCGACCCCTTGCTCGACCCAGCGGACGACGTAACCGAGCAACCCTTGCAAGTTGTTCTCGAGCTCCTCGTTCACTTCTTCTGCCGTATACTCGTTCGTCGCCAACGGGATCTCGAGGAGACGTCGCTGTTCGCGCTCTGTGTCGAACGGTTCGTCCAATAGCTCACGTTGGACACCGGATGCGTCGACTTGATGGTAATGCAGCGCATGGAGTGTCGCCGCTGTCGGTGATGGCACCCATGCTGTCGTGGCACCTGATCGGACGTGATTGACCTTGTCCCGCATCATGTCATTCATCCGGTCCGGCATCGCCCACATCCCTTTGCCGATTTGGCCGCGGCGATGAAAACCTGCCCCGAGTCCGACGCGAACGTTCAAACGTTCGTAGGCGTCAAGCCACTCTGACGTCTTCATCTCGCCCTTTCGGCGCATCGGCCCAAGCGTGAGCGACGTGTGAATCTCGTCCCCGGTTCGATCGAGGAAGCCAGTGTTGATGAAGACGACACGCCCTTTCACCTGATGGATGCAATTCTTCAAGTTGAGCGACGTCCGCCGCTCTTCATCCATCACCCCGACCTTGATCGTATGGCGCGGCACGTCGATCAAGTCCTCGATGGTGTCGAACAAATCGTTCGTGAAGGCGACTTCTTTTGAACCGTGCATCTTCGGTTTGACGATATAGATGGAGCGTTCACGAGAATTTCGGTTCGCATCCAAGTGACGGCTTGCGATCAAGGCGGTGAATATGCCGTCCACGATCCCCTCGGGCACTTCACGCCCTTCCCCGTCCAGAATCAAATCTGTCGTCATCAAATGACCGACGTTTCGGATGAAGAGCAAGGCTCGTCCCGGCAACACGACTTCACGTCCTCCCGTCCCGATGTAATGACGGTCGGGATTCAACGTCCGCGTGAGCGACTGATCCCCTTTTTTGAACGTGGCCTCGAGCGTGCCGTCCATCAATCCGAGCCAGTTTTCGTAAAGGTGAACTTTGTCTTCAGCCCGGACGGCCGCGACCGAGTCCTCGCAGTCGACGATCGCCGATAATGCCGATTCGAGCTCAATGTCGACGAGCCCTGCCGAATCGCTCTTCCCGACCGGATGATGACGATCGAATTTCAGCTCGGCATGAAGGCCGTTATGGACGAGCAGCAGACGGTCAGGCGATTCAGGAGAACCTGCGTAGCCGACGAAACAGTGCTGTTGGAACGGAACACGTTTCCCGTCTAGGACGGCATAAGCGGCATCGCCCTCGATGCTGTATCCTTCTGCCTCGCGATGCGTCCCTTCACGGAGCGGGAACGTGTCGTCGAGAAACTGTTTGGCGTAGGCGATGACGGCCGCACCTCGGGTCGGGTTATAACCTTTCGTCTTTTCACCGTCCGACTCATCGATCACGTCAGTGCCGTATAAGGCATCGTAGAGACTTCCCCACCTCGCGTTGGCCGCGTTCAAGGCGTAGCGCGCATTGTCGAGCGGGACGACGAGTTGCGGTCCGGCTTGTTGTGCGATCTCCGAGTCGACGTTCGAGACGTCGATTTGGAAGTCCTGGACGACCGGCTCGATGTAACCGATCGATCGAAGGAAACGTTCGTACTCGTTCACTTCAACATTGTGTTTGTGGTCGCTGTACCATTCCTGTAACAGTCGCTCAAACGACTCACGTTCTTGGAGCAACGTCTCATTTCGAGGAATGAACTCGTCGAGTATGCGTTCGACCCCTTGCCAAAATGGATGGTGTTCTGCTGCTTCCGGCAATACACGAGCTGAAACGAAGTCGAGTAGCTGCCGATGTACGCGATAAGTTCCTATTTGCTTATACTGTTCCAAGCCTTCACATCCTCTCGTATTCATTGTTATATATCAGTTGACTTTAATATAGACTATTATATAACAGTTTGGCAACACGTTTTTAAAACTTTTTATTTGCGACCTGGCGACAAAGACGTTAGGATGAGTTACATGAGCTATCAATGATTGAGTTATCAATCAGTTAAGGGGGATTATCGATGCGCGACTCTTGTTCGCCTAGCGACCAAATTCTCTACAACATCATCACTGTACAAAAAGAACTCAGTCAACTGTTCGATTCAGAAATGGATGGCCTGAGCCTGAGCCGATATGACATTTTGAACAACTTGAATCATATCGGTCCGCTTCGTCAACGCGAGCTGCAACAACGGGTCGATGTCGATCATGCCGCTATCACACGCCACTTGAAACAACTTGAAGCACAAGGGCTGATCGCTCGTGAACGTTGTCCCCAAGACAATCGCGTCATCTATGTCGACTTGACCGACCTCGGTCGAGACAAGATCGCACATTGGACCGAGCAAAAGAAGTGCTTATCGGACCGACTTTTTGTAAACATGAAGGTAGAGGAGCAACAGCAATTGCTCGACCTGTTAAACACGTTACAACACAACATTCAACATGAAAGGAAGACTTTAATATGAATACGACGACACAGAAAGACTTTATGGAGATTGTGAAAGGACGCCGCTCAATCCGCGTCTACGATGAGAGCGTCAAAATCTCAAAAGATGAGATGACACAAATCCTCGAGGAAGCGACGACCGCTCCGTCCTCGCTCAATTTGCAGCCATGGCGCTTCGTCGTCATCGACAGCGCCGAAGGGAAAGAAACACTTCTCCCGCTTGCGAGCTTCAACAAGCGCCAAGTCGAGACGTCTGCAGCCGTCATCGCCATCTTCGCTGACTATCAAATGGCCGATTACACGGAAGAGATCTTTGATACGGCCGTCGAGCGTGGCCTCATGCCGCCAGAAGTCCGTGACCGTCAAGTCGATATGATCAAAGGCATCTTTAAGGACGCACCGAACGAAGCGATCAAGGACAGCATCTTGCTCGATTCTGGTCTCGTTGCGATGCAGCTCATGCTCGTCGCCCGTGCCCACGGCTACGATACGAACCCGATCGGTGGCTACGACAAGAAGAACATCGCCGAGGCGTTCGGTCTTGAAAAAGAGCGCTACCTCCCGGTCATGCTCCTCTCAATCGGGAAGGCCGCAGAAGAAGGTTACCCATCGGTCCGTTTCCCAATCGACCGCATCACAGACTGGAAATAAGCAAAGGCTCAATCGCTTCGAGGCGATTGAGCCTTTTTTCATCCGATATATTTGACGACCTCGTTGAAGTCACGCCGCGTCTTCGGTGCGAAATCGCGGGCCCGATGCCCGAATGCGACCATGACCGAAAGGGACCACGCCCCTCGTTCCATGACCCCTTCTGAAATCAGCAACTCGTCGATTTCGGCTTGATTGAACCCTTCGATCGGGCACGAGTCGATCCCGATTTGGGCTGCGGCCGTCATCATGTTACCAAGCGGGATATATGTTTGGCGCTTGATCCACTCTTGGAACGCACGCTCATCGTCAAGGAGACGATAATCGGTTTCTTGGAACGCCTGCACACGCTTGATTCGTTGCGCATATTCCTCCTCGGTTCGTCCTTGGACGTCCGTGACGATGTGGCGGATATAGTCCGAGTCGTAGCGCATCGCCTCAGGGGTGCGCGCTAAAATCAAGACGAAATGACTCGCCGTCAGCGCTTGTCCTTGGGCCCCCCAAGCCTGCTGTTTGATCTTGTGGAGCAAATCTTCACGACGGACGACGACGAACTGCCACGGCTCGAATCCGAACGAGCTTGGTGACAATCGGCCCGTCTCCAAGATGAATTCAAAATCGTCCTCATCGATCTTGCGATCCGCATCGAACTCTTTCGTCGCTTGACGCCAACGGTACGCTTCCAAAATGTCTTTCTTTTTCATCCACTTCACTCCTCATTCACCAAGATGATTCCATCATATCAAAACGATAAATTAGAAACCGCTCATGAAGATTCTTGAGCGGCAATCGCACGTCCTGCACGTAGCGGAACGGCGTCTCGTCGTTTAGAAAGTGCAAGTATTCGTCAGCTGGATAGTACAAGATGATGTCGACCGGACGTGGCGAAAGTTCCACCGAATCAATGATATTGCCGACGACCTCGCGGAACACGTTCACCGAGAACGGATTGAAGAAATAAAATCGGTTCGCCTCGGGCGGAATCAGAAATCGTTCGGCGTACTCGCGGACGAGTTGAACGCTCCCGCGCGTCCGATGCTTTTTCGCATAATTCATCCAGTTTTCAAGTGCGGCCTCATGGTAGCCGCCATCCATTTCGACGCCGATCGCCCGGACGCGGAACGTGTAGGCAAGGTAAAACGGGAGACGCCCTTTTCCGGAACCGAAATCGACGACCGTGTCGGTTGAAGCGAGCGGATATGCGTCCCGCAGTAAATCGAGCGCCTCATACGGCGTCGGCTCGTACCGATGATATTCGACCGAGGCCGGAAAACCTTGTTGCGGTTTCGCCGTCTCGATTTGAAGCAGTCGTTCATATTGTTGTTCAGTCATCTCATCATTTCTTCCTTCCTTCGATGGTACGAAAGAACGGATGCCGTTTCATCTCTGTCAGAAACGCGCTCCGCTCTTGCCAGATCACATATCCGATATACAACGGGATCACGAGCTTGAACCAGCTCGGCACGAGTAGAAACCCTGTGACCGCGAGCGGGATGAGCCGCAACCACAAGTTGCGATGGCTCGGCGTCCGCATGTACAGCAAGATCGCAAGCGTACGCTCAACCGAGCCAAACCGGTTCGCTTCGGGTCGATAATAGGGACGCTTTCGCAAGTTCGGTTTTTCAAACACGCCTGACGTCGATAACAGTGAACGGTCAAACGACGTGCGGACGTTGGCGGCATGTTCGACTTCGCGGCCAATATACGGGTGGCGCGAAAGCCAGCCCTCCCCCGCAAGAAGCGCAAAGGCAACACTTCCGCTGCCGAGGACGACCGCGAGTAGCGGCAAATCCGTGAGCAGCGCATACGTGAAGAAGAACGCGACGACAGGTACGAGGAGCCGGAGTGACCAATGGGTCCGGCTCATATCTAGAAGATAGCGCAACCACATGTGAAGCCACGCCACGAGCAAGAGCGCGAAACCGAATGCGAAGAGCGAGACGATCGGCCATCCGTGAAGCTTGAGTACCGGTGCCAACAGTCCGAGGACGAGCATGTACTTCATTCCCATGCCGACAAGGTGATACCCGATCGAATAGCGTTTCAAAGCCGAGACCAAGTCACGATTCGCGACAATCGTGACGTCCGCTCGCTCGACCCATGCGAAGAAGTTGTCTTGCAACTGAATCAAGAGGAGGATGGCTGCCCACGCGAGCATCGGGACGTCCAGAAGCCATGCGTACGCGCCTTGCCAAATCAATACGTATTGATAGCCGAGAAAGAGCGCGAACGGGATGACCCCATACAGGACGATCGTCCAATCGAAAACAAGCCGCCACGTCTTCCATTGATTTATGAGATGTGTCCGGACACGTCGAACCCATACGTCTCGGACCGTCATCGCATGGCCACGTCTTCCATCATATCGAACAGCGACTCACCGGCAGTTTGTAGGCTGGTCCGGATTTCTTGTTTCGTCCCGCTCGCGAGCATGCGCCCGTTATCGATCCAGACGAAACGGTCACATAACCTATCTGCCGTATCGAGCACATGGGTGACGAGGAGGACGCCTGTGCCTTGGCGCCGCTCTTCTTCGAGCAGGCGGAGCAACTGGATCGTCGTCGTCGCGTCGAGGCCGACGAACGGCTCATCGACGAGAAGAAACTCCGCCTCTTGAATGAGCGCCAAGAGGATCATCGCTTTTTGTTTCATCCCTTTCGAAAACGAGGCGATGTAGTCGTGCTGCACCGAATCCAACCGAAACAATTGGAGTAACCTGTTCGTCCGTGTCGATGTCTCGATTTCCGTCAGTTCCGTGACGAGCGCGATATGTTCAGCGAGCGTCAAATAGTCATAGTAAATCGGTTGCTCAGGAATGTAGGCGTAACGTCTGCTATCCACCGTTCCGCGCATCCACGGGATCGTCCCGGTGAGACAGGCGATGGTCGTGCTCTTACCGGCCCCGTTCGACCCGATCATCCCGACGATCTCTCCAGGATGAACCTCGAACTCGATTTCTTCAATCACGGCTTCTCCGGACTCATAGCCGGCACGCTGTATATGAACGTCCATCGAACTCCTCCCAATATCGTGAGATTCTGTGTATTTTTCTGTATCTATCATATCACTTCTCAAAAATGTGGCATAATAACGCTTGTCACCCCAAGAATAAAGGAGTAGAGCCATATGCAACATTACTTGACCATCGACATCGGCGGAACGAGCATCAAATACGGAATCGTCCAATCCGACGGAACCTTGCTGTCGAACAAACACGTCCCCACCCCTGCGACGTGGGACGGCTTGCTTGAACAAGTCGATTTGATATTTAACGAGACACCTGCTGAAGCGTCGATTGCCGGCATCGCCATCAGCGCACCAGGAGCCGTCGATTCGGCGAGCGGCGTGATTCATGGAATCAGCGCGTTGCCTTATATTCACGACCGTCCGTTCTTACAGGCGTTCAAAAACCGTTACAGCTTGCCCGTCACCGTCTTGAATGACGCCAATGCGGCGGCACTCGCCGAAGGCTGGACCGGGGGAGCCGCTTCTACAGCGCGCTATGCGACCGTCGTCATCGGAACGGGTGTCGGCGGAGCGTTCATCGACAAAAATGAGGTGATGATCGGCTCCCACTTCCATGGCGGCGAGTTCGGTTATTGGATTCTCGACCCGTCACTTTCCCATCCGGACGGCACGTGGAGTAAAGTCGGCGCCACCGCCGTCCTCGTCAAGCGGTGCAGCGACCGTCTCGGCCGGCCGTTGACTGGAAAAGACATCTTCAAACTCCAAACCGACCCGGTCGTTCAAGAGGAGTTGGAGCGATTTTATCGTTGGAACGCGATCGGTATTTACAACATCCAGTTCAGCTTGGACCCGGAACGTATTTTGATCGGCGGCGGCATTAGCCGTCGTCCTGAAGTACGGGACGGGATCAAGCGCCATCTCGATGAACTGTGCGACGCGTTCGGAACGTTCCGAATCGATGTCGAGACGTGTCAGCATTTCAACGAGGCGAATTTGATCGGGGCGGCCCGATTCCATATGTTGAATGCATGAAAAGGGCTTCGTTCACCTCGAGTGAACAAAGCCCTTTTATTGTGCCATTCGGTCTTCGTGAAGCTGATGATACACCTCGTCGCGGATGGCACGAGACGTCCGTTCATGGATGATCATATGGGCCCGGATGATTCGGTTCGTCCGCTCGTCGATCACTCCCGTCTCCACATATCGATCAAGGATCGGCAAACTGAAGTCTCCTAGCGGCAAATAGGCGATCGCAATCGTGTCTTGCCCTGACTTCACAGACACTTGGACCCCGTTCACTTCCGGAAAGAAATACGATTCATAGTACGGCTCGATGACGAGCTCGTCTCTCGAGGCGTCACGAGCCTCCGGGACTGTCGTCGGCAAGGCGATAAAGTAAACCATTTGATCGAACGAGAACGACACGTCCTGTAACGAGACGTTCAAACGCGCGGCCTCCCGTTTGGCAATCGAACGCAAAATCAGCCGGTAACACGGACGGCTCGTGAACAACAACGTCCCGACGAAGACGACAACCATGATCATGACACTGAACTCACTCATAACGGTACCCCTTCCCAGCGGCACACTTGATTTTTCCCGCGTGACTTGGCCGCATAAAGCGCTTGGTCAGCGCATTCAATCAGCTGTTCACCGGTTTGATGCAAGAGCGTATGTTTCGAGGCGACACCGAAACTGAGCGTCAACTGCCCGCCCGGTTGTGTCTCCCCATGTGTGAAACGGGTCTGCAGAACGGCGGTCCGAATCCTCTCGGCCACATGCGACGCCTCGACTTCGTCAAAGCGCGGCAACAGGACGACGAACTCCTCGCCCCCGAACCGATACGCCATTTGCTCGTCCGGTACGCTGCGCCGGATGACACTCGCGAGCCGCGTCAATAGCTCGTTTCCTGCCAAGTGTCCGTTCGTATCGTTGTACTGTTTGAAATGGTCGATATCCATGACGATGAGCGATAACTCCTCGTCCTCGCACTCACGGAACAACACGTCCAAGTCTTGCTCGAACGAACGGTGATTTTTCAAACGGGTCAAACCGTCACGAAGGGCGAGCGTTTCAATCCGTTGGTAGAGCGTCGTCTGGTGTAACGCCAACGAAGCCTGCTCCGCAATCGGCCGTACCCCGTCGATTTTTTGCGGTGTGATCGGTTTCTTGTTGACGACGTTATCGATGACGAGCAGACCGTACGGGATGCCTTGATGATGGAGCGGGAAAATCGTGCATTCGTCCATCTGTAATTCCATATGTAGCAATCTAAGCACCGGGTCGTCGGTAATGCTCGCATAGACGTGGAGCGGCCGTCCCGAATCGAGCGTTCGTCTGAACGCGTGCTCGTCGTTAAACGGAATCGTCATCTTTCGAACCCGTTCATTCAATTGCTCGTCGTGCGTCGCATCCGTCTCTTTTTCATCAATCAAATCTTGCAGGTCATAATGTTGGCGGGTAATTTCTTCCCAAATTTGATATCCTTCTTCCGGATTCATCGGTCCGGTGCCCATGACGCCGTAAATACTATCTTTTTCAGGATCGGCAAAGAAAATGATAGAGCGGTTGAAACCGAGCCCGTGCCCGGCCGTCACCGACGTCAATATCGTTTGTAACAAGCGGTCCAAGTCGAGCGTGTCCTGCATCGTAAAGCTGACTTCCCGGAAGACGTTCAACTGCCGTGAGCTCGCCGTCAACATACGCAACCGTTCTGATCGTTCTCGCTTTAACTGCTGGATGTAACCGAATAAAAGCGCAGCTCCGAGACCGAAAAAGACATAACTGAGCAGTAACGGGAACGACAGCGTCCCGGATTGACTGTACACGAGAAGCCAACTGACAACAATTGCCGTCAACATCCCTTTTACTTGAAAGCAAACAAGCCCCGTCACGATGAGGAGGAGCACCGACCAATGAAAATCGTAGAAATCGAACAACATCCCGTGCCAAATGACGACGAGACTGCTTGCCCCGACAAGCAGCCAACGATTCAACGACGGTGTCGTCATCAACCGAAGTAAATTGATGACGAATGTGATCACGACGATGCCACCAATCCATATACCGTATACCATCGCTCCCCCTCATTTCATTAAAATCATCTCTGCTTATATTATAGTGCGATTTGATGTGACCGGGACAATGTTTGCCCAATCACTGACCAAACTTTTAAGTTCCTTGAAGGATTTTCCAACAAACCTACTCCGATATTTTACATAATCTTTCCCTATACTTTAGCGCACTAACGTGAAATGATAGAAACACCTAACCCAACTAAGTGAGGTGGAAGCGTGACCCGCACCGAATATGAAGAAGCATCAAAGATATTAATGCACCTGTTCAATACCGCATCTTTCGTTGGTATCGACTTCGGCTCCGGCCCGAATCACCACCTACTCTACTTCAAACGAAGTAATCACGAGGCATGGCTGTCCATTGAAGGACCGTGGCACGTTCACACTGCCGATGCCCCTTTCGATGAAGGCTTACAATTGGAGCGTCTGATCCAGTTGCGACGCGAACGCGTCCATCACGTCCACCTAGGCGATGAGCACCCACATCTCGAATTGACGTTCGAGTCTGGCAACACATTATTCATCAACGGTTTCCATGAACAGTTCGAGAGTTGGCAGGCTGGGGACGCCCGCCCGCTCGGGGGAGACCAATACTTGCTCGTCGCCATGCCACAAGGCGAGCTCGCCGTCTTCGTCGAGGAGGACGTGTGATGGATGTATGGACGGAAATCGCTACGTACATGTTGATTGCGTTTGGCATCAGCCTCGCCATTATCTTCTTGCGCAAAATAACCAAGTCATAACAAAAGAGCGGCCGTGGCCGCTCCTTTTTATTTTACCGTCTCATCTTCGAACAGGCTTGCCCCGTTCGTCCGAATGACGTCTTGATACCAGAAGAACGAATCTTTCCGTGAACGCTCGAGCGTCCCCGACCCGTCGTCATGCTTGTCGACGTAGATGAATCCGTACCGTTTGCTGTATTCACCCGTCGATGCACTGACGAGATCGATACAGCCCCAGCTCGTGTAGCCGATGACGTCGACCCCGTCCTCAATCGCCTCGACCATCGCCTTCAAATGGTCACGCAAGTACTCGATGCGATAATCGTCATGGACCGAACCGTCCGCTTCGACGTTGTCGTACGCCCCGAGACCGTTCTCGACGATGAAGAGCGGGAGCTCATAGCGCTCATACAGTTTGTTCAAGATGACGCGAAGTCCCATCGGATCGATTTCCCAACCCCAGTCGCTCGCTTGAAGATACGGATTTTTGACGCCGCTCATGATGTTCCCGGCTGCCTCGTCTTCCGTCTTCTCCGCCTTCTCCGTCCGTGACATATAGTAGCTGAGCGAGAAGAAGTCGACCGTGTTCGCTTTTAAAATATCGAGGTCCCCGTCTTCGATGACGAGCTCAATCCCGTTCTCACGGAAGAAGCGTTTCGCGAACGACGGATATTCACCGCGCACGTGCACGTCGCCACAGAAGAAGTTCATCATCCGTTCGGCGTCATGCGCGTACCAGACGTCTTCCGGGTTCGAGCTGTACGGATAGACCGGCGCCGCGATGAGCATGCAGCCGACTTGCGCCGCGGGATCAATCTCGCGGGCCGCCTTCGTCGCGAGTGCGCTCGCCACGAGCTGATGGTGAAGTCCTTGGTACGTCAACTGCAACTGGTCGTCCCCTTCACGGATCGCCATCCCTAGGCTGAGCATCGGCATGAACTGGGCGCCGTTGATTTCGTTGAACGTGAGCCAATACTTGACCTTGCCTTGATAACGTTCGAACAAGACACGGCTATAGCGCTCGAAGAACGTCACGAGGCGACGGTCACGCCAACCTCCGTATGCTGTCGCCAAGTGGAGCGGCATCTCATAGTGTGAGATGGTGACGAGCGGTTCGATTCCTTGTGCGACGAGCTCATCGATGACCCGATCGTAAAATTGGAGACCTTCCTCGTTCGGCTCGAGCTCGTCTCCGTTCGGGAAGATGCGCGACCAGGCGATCGACATCCGGAACGTCTTGAACCCCATCTCCTTGAACAAGGAGATGTCCTCTTTATAGCGATGATAAAAGTCGATTCCCTCATGGTTCGGGTAAGTATAGTCTTCGTGGAGAGCAAAATCGAACGACGGATCGTGAATGATTCGCATCCGGTCTTTCCCGCCTGGCATCACATCCGCAATCGATAGCCCCTTGCCACCTTCTTCATATCCGCCTTCGAATTGGTTGGCCGCTGTGGCGCCGCCCCATAAAAAGTTCTTCGCTACTTGTTTCATGTTCATTTCCTCCTTTTAGGCTAAGACGCGCAAGACGTCATGATTCGGTTCGACCACGCCGACATGTGTCGGTAAGACGTCCAAGTAGTTCCCTGTGTTCGTGACGATGACCGGCGTGATCGTGTCATAACCGGCTTTCGTGATTGCCTCTAAGTCAAACGTGACGAGCACGTCCCCCGCTTTCACCCGTTTCCCGTTCTCGACGTGCGCCTCAAAATGTTGTCCTTCAAGCTGAACGGTGTCGAGCCCCACGTGAACGAGTACTTCCACTCCGCTGTCCGAGCGGAGGCCGATCGCATGTTTCGACTGGAAAATCGTGATGACTTCTCCATCAAACGGTGCGTAGACGACGCCCTCACTCGGCATGATGGCGACCCCTTTGCCCATCGCCCCGCTCGAGAACACTTCATCCCGAACCGTGTCGAGGGCGACGACCTCCCCTTTCACCGGTGAGGAGACAGGCGTGCCGATGTGGTCGGTCAAGACAGGTGCCGATTCGACGCGCGGCGTTTCTGTCGGTGCCACTTCTTTATGCAACACGTACGTCAAGCCGAACGAGACGACCGTCGCGACGACCATACCAATCAAAGCGCCATAGAACGTCATATCAAGACCTGTCGCTGGGATCATGACCGGGACGCTGAAGACACCGAGTCCACCCATCGCGTACGCTGCCGTACCGAGCATCCCGCCGACGACACCGCCGGCCGCCCCACCGATCATCCCGAAGACGAACGGCTTTTTCCGTGGGAGCGTCAAGCCGTAAATCGCCGGTTCCGTGATTCCGAACACACCCGCGATGGAAGAGGATGTGCCGAGCCCTTTCGTTTTCGGGTCACGGGCTTTCAGCGTGATGGCGAGCGTCGCCCCGACTTGACCGAACGTCGCCATGAGCACACCGACGACGATCGTATCCATCCCGACGACCGCCAAGTTGTTGATGATGATCGGCACGAGTCCCCAATGGAGCCCGAACATGACGAGCACTTGCCAGAACGCGCCGATGAACGCGATGGCGACGATCGGACTTAATCCGTAAAGGAACGAGTAACCGTTCGCGAGTCCTTGACTCGCATATGTCGCGACCGGTCCGATGGCGAGGAACGTGAGCGGGACGACGATTAAGAGCGCCATCATCGGCGTCGTGAAGTTCCGGACCGCTTCATGGGTCCGTTTGTTGAAGAACGTCTCCACTTTTGACGAGACGTACGTCGCCAAGATAATCGGAATGACCGAAGACGCATAGCTCATCAACACGACCGGCAAGTTGAGGAACGTGAGCGTCTCGCCGGCACCTTGCATCGCGACGATAGCCGGATAGACGAGCGCGCCCCCGATGATCATCCCGATATATGGATTCCCACCGAACTTCTTCGCGGCCGAGTGTCCGAGGATGACCGGTAAGAAGTAGAAGAGCGCGTCGGCCGCTGCGTTCAAGACGATGTACGTGCCCATGTCTTGCGTGAGGAGACCGAGGGCGACGAGAATGGCGAGCAACCCTTTCAACAACCCGCTCCCGGCCATCGGGCCGAGAATCGGGGTGAAGATGCCGGCGATGACATCGATCAAGCGATTGAACACGCCCGTCTTCTCTTCTTCCTCATTCGAAGACGTTTGAAAACCTCCGGCTGCGACGACATCTTGATAGACGTACGGCACGTTGTTGCCGATGACGACTTGGAACTGGCCGCCGCTTTGAACGACCGTGATGACGCCATCGTGTTGTTTCAGTGTCTCTGGATCGGCCTTTTTTTCATCTTTCAATTTGAAACGTAACCGTGTCGCACAGTGGAACACGCTCTTGACGTTGTCTTTCCCGCCGACGTGACGAATGATATCGTCGGCGAGGGCCTTGTATTGGCTCATCTTGCTCACTCCTTCAGTTTGAGGTAAAAAGAAAAACCTAAATGAACGTCTACATCGCGTAGCGTCATTTAGGTTTGGCCTGAATCATCAGTAACCATCCTTAGGATCGTCGTTCTTTCATCAAGTTTTCGATGTGGATCATCATGTAGAGCCGTTCGTCGGTCGACACCTCATAGTTGTATTTCGAGGCGATCAATCCCGCAATCTTCTCGACACATTCATAGGCGTCCGGATAGCGCAGTTTCACCATCTCAAACAGTGTCTCATCGCCTCCGGTCTTAAACGTCTCTTTCGAGGCGAGCCGTTGAACGAAATATTTGAGATGGGTCAAGAACCGAGAGTACGCGTGTGACTCTTCATCCAAGTCGATTTGAAAATGATACGTGATGATTGTAAGGATCGCTTGGGTCGCTTTCGTCATCTCGGTGACGAGGTGTAAGTTCTCTCCCTTCGCGCCAGACATCGTCGCATTGACGAGGTGCAAGGCGACGGCGACGGCCTCATCTTCATCGAGGACGACGTCGTGCCGCTCGTTGATGAGCGCGACCGCTTCTTTCCCGATTGAAAATTCAGGTCCATAAAACCGTTTCACTTCCCAAACGAGCGGGTTTCGGATGACGATTCCATCGCGATAACGACTGAGGGCGAAATGAATATGGTCGGCGAGCGTCACGTAAAGCGAGTCGTGCACCGTCTTTTCGAGTCTCGTCTCGGCCAGCTTGACGATTTCTTTGACCGTATCCATCTCTGTAGCCGGCATCTCATTTAAAAAATGGACGAACCGTTCGTGGCTCTCTTTACTCTCGAGCGTAAAGATTTTTTCGATTCGTGCTTGATCGATCGCGTCACCTGGCCGCTTTTGAAACGCAATCCCTCGTCCCATGACGACTTGTTCTTGACCGTTCGCTTGAATAGCCACGACGTTGTTGTTGAACACTTTTGAAATGTGCATGGAATCAATTCACCTCCGCTCAGGGTCGATTGAAAAGAAAAAAACCTAAATTCACACCGGTCCCCAAATTTGGATGATCGGCATCAATTTAGGTTTTGCCTGCATGACCAGTAACAATCCCAAAGTGGATTTTCTTCTTCTCGTCCTTAGCATACTCCGTTGATATCTTGACGTCAACAGAAAAATAAAACGCTTACACCATGACCGTTTTCATTCGAATAAGATACGTTGCATCCGTTCCGGGGCCGCCAAAAAGTCTCGCATGACCCGAACGTGTTCGAGCTCATCGAACGACGTCGGTTCGAGTCCCGTCTCGACTTGAAGGATGTCAGCGTCAGGATAAGACATGAGGATCGGCGAATGGGTGGCGATGATGAACTGGCTCCCCGACTGCACAAGTTCATGCATCCGGGCGAGCATCGTCAATTGTCGCATCGGCGACAGCGCGGCCTCGGGCTCATCTAAAATATAGAGACCACGCCCCCGGAAGCGATGCAACATGAGCGAAAGGAACGCTTCCCCATGTGACTGTTCATGGAGCGACCGACCACCGTACGATGCGTAAAACCGTTCCGGGTCCGGACTCGAGCGCGCAATCTCATCGACGTAGCTCGACAATTGATACGCCGTCTCGGCACGAAGAAAAAAGCCGTCTTCCGGCCGATACGCGCCCCGGATTGGCCGAAGCGCTTCAAACAACGAACTATGTGTCGAATCGGTCTCAAACCGAAACGAGGTCGCTCCGCCTTCCGGGTTGAACCCGGCGGCGATGGCTATCCCTTCAATCAACGTCGATTTTCCGCTCCCGTTCTCTCCGACGAGAAACGTGACCGGCTGGGTCAGCGTCAACTCGTTGAACCTTTGAAAGATCGGCAGTGAGAACGGATAGCCCGGGGACTCGACTCGGTCCCGTTCTAATCTTACGCCTCGTAAAAACAGATTCAATTCCATTCGATCCAAAACATCGCCCCCTCTCCCGATTCAACCCCGTACGACAACCCTTGCGTCTCGAGCAACAGCTTGTTGATAGCAAGACCGAGCCCATGCCCATTCGAGAGGTCACCTTTCACATACATATCCCATATGTTTTCGCGCATCGATTCTGGAATGCCCGGCCCCTCGTCCTCGATTTCGAGCCGTCGCTCTGTGAGCCGGACTGTGATCACGCCGCCGACCGGGCTGGCGTGATAGGCGTTCTGAAGAAAGTTCGACAAAATCCGCTCCATCGCCACTCGGTCAACTTGAACAGCCACCCTTTCAAGGTCGAGCGCGACCGTCACTTGCTTTTCACTGAACCATTCTTTCATCCGTGAAACGGTCTCTTCCATCAATTCGTCCATATAAATAGACTCGATCGTAAGCGTCAACTTGTTCGCGGATAATTTTGAATACTCGAGCATCTCGGTGACGAGCCGGTCGATGCGGTCGACCTCCTCGGTCATGCTTTTTCCAGTCGCGGCCACGTCTTCTTGTTTGACGACTCCGAGTTCAAGCATCTCCGCCTCGTTTCGCACGATGGCGAGCGGGGTGCGGACATCGTGGGTGACCCCGGAGATGAACGTGTTCTGTAGCCGCTCTTTTTCTTCGAGCGACATGTTCATCTGCCGGACCGCTTCCGTCAAATCACCAATCTCGTCGTCGGTCACCGGCGGTAGCGTGAGATCGTGCCGGCCCGACATGATGGAGGCGGTCGCTTGTTTCAATTTGACGAGCGGGATCGTCAAACGCTTGCTCATCCAATACGTCATGCCGATGGCAACGAGAAGCGCGAACAAAAAACCGCTCCCAAGAATGACGTAAATTTGGCGAAACTGCGGATTTGCCAGCGGTGCGGTCGTATACGTCACAATTTGCAAATCACCTTCCTCAAGTTTGAACGTGAGCAGGCTTGTTCCGTTCATACGAATTTGGTCTCGTTCACTTAATACGTCCGGGTTCAAAATCGGCGTCATCTGTCGGCGCATCCTACCTCCGCGCTCAAGGTTGATCGGCTCCCCGTCTCGAAACACGACGACATCGAACTGTCCAGGGATGCCCCGACCTTCCATGAGCGCATCGTAGACAATATCAGCTTCCCGCCCGAGTTGAGTATAGCTTTCGGTCTCGGCAAAGCGACCAATCAGCAGCGACGTTAGCCCGAACGTGAGCACGGCCATGACCGTAAGCGGCAAAATCGCCATGACGAGTAACTTCTTCATCAATCGATTCATCGGATATCCTCCAATCGATAGCCGACGCGGTGCACCGTCTTTAATTGCCGTTTCATCGTCGGCAACTTGTCGCGCAACTGTTTGACGTGTGTGTCGACCGTCCGCGTGTCCCCTGCGAACGTGTAGTCCCACACGTCATCGAGCAGACGATTCCGGTCAAGCGCTTCTCCGCTATGATTCAAGAAGTAGAGCAACAACTCGTACTCTTTATTCGTCATGCGAATCGCACGCCCGTCATCGGTCACTGTCCGGGAGCGAGCGTCCACCGTCATGTCGCCGAACGAGATTTCGTCCGTCTGTTTGACGAGACGCTTCAGGCGGATTTCGAGCTCTTTCAATACGATCGGTTTGACCAAATAATCGTCAGCTCCGAGTTCGAGTCCGAACACGCGGTCATCCGCCTCTCCTCGTGCCGTCGCCAAGATGATGACAGGAGCAGGCTTCAACGCCTTCAGTTTCGGGATGAGCGTCCACCCTTCCCCGTCGGGCAGGCGCACGTCGAGAAGGACCGCATCGAACGGTTGCTCAAGCTGTCGCTTCGCCTCGGCGAGCGTACCGGCCACACGAACGTGAAACCCAGCATACGTCAGAAAGCGGGCGAGTCCGTCCGCCAATTTCGGTTCATCTTCGACCACGAGTACGTTCATCTCTATCGCCTCCACTTTCATTATATCGTATCGGGAAACAGACCCCATCGTTTCCCAAAGACAATTTACAAAAACCTTGCAACTCCCTCACAACTTTTGAACGGTCGCGTCCTACACTTGAGGTAGTAAAGGAGGAGATTGACATGAATAAATTAGCAATCGCACTGGCCGGCCTGCTTGCCGTCTCAGGCACAGGCGTCTATGCCGCCACGAACGATACGACAACGACTGATGGAACGGAAACGACGACCCAATGTGAGCGTGGTGAACGCGGGGAGCGCGAGATGTTCGGTGACCGGGCAGCCGGACAAGCCGCCTTACTCGAGGCGCTCGGCTTGACTGAGGACGAAGTGGCAGCAGCACGCGAAGAAGGACAGTCACTTCCTGAGTTGGCCGAATCAAAAGGAATCACCATCGAACAGTTCATCGAAGCGATGATCGCGTCTCATGAAGCCAAACTCGACGCAGCGGTCGAGTCCGGTGATTTGACGCAAGATGAGGCGGACGCGATTCTCACCGATCACGAGGAACGGTTCGCTGACGTCACGAGTTATGACGACCTAGACGGGATGAGCAGCTTTGGCGGCGGACGTCATAGAGGCGGACACGGCCCACATCACGGTGGTCCATTCGGCGGGTCGAACACAGATGAGGGTACACCTTCAAGCGACGACAACGTAGACGACCAAAGCACGAATTCACTGTAAGCAAAAAGGCAACCGCGCGCGGTTGCCTTTTCATATGGCCAACAATAAGAGCGAATAACCGACGAGCCCGACGGCAAAAGCTCGAAAACTGCTGTCCCGTTCTTCGGGCAGCTCTTCTTTCATGACGTTCAAGATGATACCCCCGGCCAAAAATGCGACGATGATAGACAACGTCAATTCATCGAGCGCCGAGAACGCGCCGACGCCCCACCCGACGAGCACCGAAAAGGACAATAAGAGCCGTCCTTCCCGATCGTACATCGCTTTGTGGTGATGCCTCAGACCTTGATCGACTGTGATGAAATGAATCCCTAGCGCAAAGAAGTAAAGCGTCATCGTCCACGCGTTATCGAACGTACTCTCGGCGAGCACGTAGCCGATGCTGAAGTTATAGAAAACGAACAGCGCCATATGAATCCAGAACACGTTGTTGCTCCCGCGCCGGCTCATCTGTGTGGCCAATCGCTCGAGACCGTAAAATGCGGCCAAGCCGATCATGCTGACGACGAGAATATGATTCTCGATCGACGCGAAAAGTCCGTCTCCTAAATGACCTTCTAACTGTTCTTGATATTCATTCAACTCTGGTAAGAGGTGCAAAAAGACATACGCCACAGCGACACCGCCAGCGAGAGACAAAAAACGACTGCGTGGCGTCTCGCGCACGTGAATCAAATTTCCTGAGAAATAATGAATCAAGGCAAATCCGATAGCAAACAACAAGCTTAACCAAAACATTCCATCCACCTCCGACACTTACCCGTCAGCCGAACGATTGGACGACTCCCGGTCCTTGTTCCTTACCCGAGTGCCTTGTCTAATACTCTCATTCGCCCCGTTCAGCCCGTTGCCGTGCCCGAATCTCTTTCTCGACGCGACGGAGCGCTTTTTTCGAACCGCGGGCAAAGTCATGGGCTTCCTTGCGGTCCCGATAGTCGATAAATAACGTCTCAAGGTCATAACCTGCCGGGTAAAGGTCGATCGCCTTCGCCTCAAGTCGGACGCGGCGGAGCGGATAATCGCCGGACATGCCGTCGACATATACGGTGACGCGACGCTTTGATTCATCCATCGCGTACACGAGGCCGACTTGATTCGTCTCGAGCAGGCGGACCCGGTCGCCTTTCTCGAAGCGTTCGTCCGGTTCGACGACCGGTCGGATGACTTCTTGTGTGAGTCGTGACGAATCGACGAGCGACTGATCATACGTCTTGTCATGCATATAGCGTTCCGCCTGCTGCAAAATGCTCGCGGGCAGTTTCATTTTCCGCGCGATGAACAGAGCGTTACTGTCGCCGGACTGACCGATCAACAACCGGTACTTCGGCTCGAGCGTGTCCGGGTCGAACTGCATCGCCGCATTCATGAAGTCCGGATGCGTCTCCGAGTACGCTTTGATTTCCCCGTAATGGGTCGAGGCGACGACGAGACAGCCGCGTTTGTACGCCTCTTCTAAAATCGCGATGGCGAGGGCCGCACCTTCGTTCGGCTCGGTCCCGCTCCCGATCTCATCAAATAGGAGCAGCGAACGTTTCCCCGCTTTCTGCATGATGTTCGCCACGTTGTGCATATGGGCCGAGAACGTACTGAGCGCCGAGCCCATGTCTTGATTGTCGCCGATGTCGACGAACACGTCGTCAAACGTCGAGATGTCCGTGTCCGGATGGGCCGGGATATGGAGCCCGCTCATCGTCATCAAACTAAGCAGACCGATCGTCTTCAAGACGACTGTTTTCCCGCCGGCGTTCGGCCCGGTGATGATGAGTCCGCGATACGTCTCGCCGAGCGAGAAGTCGAGCGGGACCGCCCCTTCGAGCAACGGATGACGCACTTGTTTCAAACGGATTTTCCCGACAGCGTTCACACGCGGGGCGATGCCGTCAATGGCCTGGCTATACTTCCCTTTCGCGAACACCATGTCGTATTGGGCGATGACGTCGAGTGTCGCTTCAATCGTCGGCAACGCTTCCGCCACCATGCCAGTGAGCGTCGCGAGCACTTGATAGACTTCGACCGCTTCTTCCGTCCGTTTGACGACGAGCTCCGCATTGAGTTTACTGATTGCTTCCGGCTCGATGAAAACGGTCGTGCCCCGGTTCGACGTATCAACGATCGTTCCGGCGATTTTATGTTTAAATGATGCTTTGATCGGGACGGTGAATCGGTCTTGTTTCTTCGTCACGAATCCGTCTTGAATCGCTTCCCGGTTGGCGGCACTTTTTAAAAACTTGTTCAATCGCTCCTCGATCCGACCTTCGAGAATGTCGATTTGTTTGCGAATTCGTTTTAGTTCTTTTGATGCTTCATCGAGCACACGTCCGGCTCGAATCGCCGCCGTGATGTCTTCCTCGATGTGGCGCCACTCGCTCATTTCCCCCGCATACGCCGATAAAAGTGGCGCAAAGAATGTTTGCTCGGCCATGAACCGTTTCAGCTTCCGGGCACCGCGGAAAAATTCGGCGACAGCTTCAAGTTCGCTCGCCTCGAGTTGAATGCCCCGGCTGATTTTCCCGATGAGCGGTTCCATGTCGGATACGCCGATGAACGGGATGTGAGAGGTCGCATCGAGAATCGCGCGCGCCTCTGACGTCTCTTGCAGCCGTTTTCTCACTGTTTGCAAATGGTTCGTCGGTCGTTGGTTTCGTAACAGATTTCGCCCGAATCCGCTAATGCAGTAGCGTTCGACGCGTTGGATGAGTTCGTTGTATTGCAATTTATCTAATGTTTGTTCGTTCATGGGAATCTCTCCTTAAATGTGATGGAGATACCGCGCAAACAAAAAGCGTCGGCCGATGACGACCAACGCAAAAAGACAGACCGGTGTCTGGCAGTTTATGAAGGGCGGTATCTGTAACAGAACATGAAGGCATGACAAAAACGCGTGTCATCCAACATTTTTCAGTTCGTTAGGCAGATACGACCTCACTCATTAACATGCAACACCTTTCTCATTCAGTTTCGCCCTTACTATACAACAGATTCCTGAAGAAGTAAATTTTTTAGAGAGCGCTTTCAAATTAGGACTTGTCTTCTCTGCAGTGGCGTGCTATGTTGATGATGACGAAACGAATAATGATCACATGTGACTGATTCGATCAGGCATGGGGTAAGACGAAAGGCTCACGCCACCCGTCTGTACTCCATGCCTGTTTTGTTTTTTCACAATCATTTTTCGAACGAAAGGATGAATCGAAGATGTTATTGAATAAGTGGATGAAGAGACATACACTGACACTTTATGCACCCATGGAAGGAGACATCATTCCACTTGAGGAAGTGAGCGACCCGGTGTTCAGCGAGAAGATGATGGGCGACGGGATTGCCATCATGCCGACGGACGGGACCGTCGTCGCACCGGCCAAAGGGACCATCGTCCAAGTCGCGCCGACGAAGCACGCGATCGGGATTCGCACCGAGGACGGCGCCGAAATTTTAATCCATGTCGGGCTCGACACGGTCGAGCTCGCAGGCGCACCGTTCAAGGTACATGTCATAGTAGGCGATCATGTCGACGCCGGACAACCGCTGCTCACAGCGAACCTCGAACAGATCCATCAAGCCGGCAAAGACACGGTCACGCCGATGATCGTCACGAACGGTGGCGAGCTGAAAGAGCCATATGCTTTCCACACAGGTGGCCCGGCTCTCCCCGGCAAGACGGTCGTCGCTCAAGCGGAACAATGACTCCTCGATAGGAGGAACCATGTTAAAAATCAAAAAGATCTTGAACAACAATGCGGTCATCGTCTCGGACGATGGTGAAGAGAAAATTGCTATCGGGCCGGGCGTCGCATTTAAGAAGGCGCGCAATGACGTCGTCAATCCGCATAAAATTGAGAAGCTGTTCGTCATGTCCGAAGGCGACAAGTTTCAACAACTCTTGAGCCGCATCCCGGTCGAACATTTCACGATTTCAGAAGAAATCATTAGTCACGCGGAAAAGCGGCTCGAGACGACGTTCAATGAACACATCCACGTCGTCTTGACCGACCATATCTCGTTTGCCATCGAACGGGAGCAAGAAGGGATCTCGCTCCGGAACAAACTGTTGAACGAGATCAAAATTCTATATCGCAATGAATATGAAATCGGGCTATGGGCGATTCAGCATATCGAGAATACGCTCGGGGTGAAGATGCCGAAAGATGAAGCCGCCTTCATCGCGCTCCATATCCATACACTTAAAGTGAAAGGGGGTGATTTGCGTAAGACGCTCAAACAGACGACGATCGTACGAGACATGATTCAATCGATTTCGAGACGGCTCGACCTATCCATTGAAGAAGATGACTTATCCTATCAACGCTTATTAACTCATTTACGATTCGTCATGGATCGGGTCAACCATTATGATCATCATACGATTGACGAGGATATGTTACAGATGATCCAAACAAAATTCTCGTCGGCATACACATGCGCGTCTGATGTCGCAAACGAAATGGAAGACTTATACGGTATCGTCTTGCCCGAGTCAGAGCTTGGTTATATTACGCTCCACATTCAACGCCTGCAAGATCAACACCATCAAAAAGGAGGACATTCACAATGATGAACTTTTTACAACGTCTCGGACGTTCCCTCATGTTGCCGGTTGCGGTACTTCCTGCAGCGGCCATCCTCATGGGGATCGGTTACTGGATTGACCCAGTCGGCTGGGGGTCTGAGAACATTGCCGCCGCTTTCTTGATTAAAGCCGGTGGTGCTATCATCGATAACATTCCAATTCTATTCGCCGTCGGGGTCGCCCTCGGGATGGCGAAAAACCGTGACGGCTCAGCCGCCCTCAGTGGTCTCGTCGCTTTCCTCACGGTCACGACACTTCTTTCTGCGGGAACGGTCGCCTTGTTCCAAGGAGTCGACGTCGAAGCCGTCAACCCAGCGTTCGGACGAATCGCTAACGCGTTCGTCGGTATCCTCTCAGGTATCGTTGCCGCTCAAATGTACAACCGCTTCAGCCACGTGAAATTGCCTGACGCCCTCGCCTTCTTCAGCGGTAAGCGTCTCGTACCGATCATGACGGCGTTCGCGATGATCCTCGTCTCGGTCGCTCTTTACTTCATCTGGCCGGTCGTCTACACAGGACTCGTCGGATTCGGTGAAACGATTTCGAAAATGGGCGCGTTCGGTGCCGGTCTTTACGGCTTCTTTAACCGTCTGTTGATTCCGACCGGTCTTCACCACGCCTTGAACTCGGTGTTCTGGTTCGATGTGGCCGGTATCAATGACATCGGAAACTTCTGGTCGGGTGAAGGGGAGAAAGGAATCACGGGACGTTACCAAGCCGGATTCTTCCCAATTATGATGTTCGGTCTCCCGGCGGCAGCACTCGCCATGTACCACACAGCGAAAACAAAACGTAAAAAGCAAGCGGCTTCGCTCCTTCTCGCCGCAGCGTTCGCTTCATTCTTCACAGGTGTCACAGAACCGCTCGAGTTCTCGTTCATGTTCCTCGCGCCAGTTCTTTACCTCGTGCATGCTGTGTTGACAGGGATTTCCCTCTTTGTCGCCGCGACGTTCCAATGGACGGCCGGGTTCGGTTTCAGTGCCGGTCTCGTCGACTTCGTGCTCAGCTCACGGTTGCCGCTCGCGAATCAACCGTACATGTTGCTCGTCCAAGGTCTCGTCTTCGGTGCCATCTATTACACAATCTTCCGCTTCATGATCGTCAAGCTCAACTTGGCGACACCAGGTCGCGAATCGGATGAGGCGGTCGATGCCGTCGCAACCGAGACAGCGCCTGAAGGCGAAACGAAAACAGCTCCAGTCGCAGCTGGCGGACAATACTCGGCCATGGCAGCGATGATTTACGACGGACTCGGTGGCGACCAAAACGTCACAGGAATCGAGTCATGCGTCACACGTCTCCGTGTCGATGTGAAAGACATGGACACGGTCGACCAAACGCAAATCAAGAAAGCGGGCATCCCAGGAATTAAAGTCGTCAGCCCGAACCACATTCAAGTCATCGTCGGCACGAACGTACAGTTCGTCCTCGAAGAGATTGAGAAACTCCGGAGCCACCGCGCCGGATAAACGACGAAAGCCACCTCGCATGCGAGGTGGCTTTCATTGTCGTTGACGATATAGTTGATAGAAGCGTACAAAAAGATAAAAAAACAGCCAGGGCAACACATACGTCGTCAACCACGTAAACCCATGTAACAGTAACCACGTGAAGTTATACCCAAGCAATCCAGGGATAATTAACCCGATAAACAAAACTGTAGCAATTAGGATCACATTCAACAGCATTCGAATTTTAAATCACACCCATACCATTTTTATCCATTTTAGCATATGCATCTTCTCGCTGTAAATCAGTCAAGTTAGCCTGCACCTCACATCTGACGCAGCCGATTGATGCGTTCGACCGGATTCGGGTGTGTGGACAATAGTCCGCTCATCTTTTTCTTCATCGGATCCGAGAAATAGAGCGGTGCCGACGCGTTCGACGCCTCTTTCACCGGCGTCTCGACGTTCGCGATTTTCTCGAGCGCCGAAGCGAGCGCTTCTGGGTTACGCGTCAGCTCGGCCCCGCTCGCGTCCGCTAAAAATTCACGATTTCTTGAAATCGCCAAGTTGATGAGCGTCGCGATAATCGGTGCGAGGATGAGCAGGACGAGTCCGACGATTAAGAAAATCGGATTTTGATTGTTGTCACGCCGTCCCCCGACACTTCGAAAGAACAGCATCCGCGACCCGATGTCACTCATGATGGCGATGACCGAGACGAGGGCGAGCGTGACCGTCGACAATCGGACGTCATAGTTTTTGATGTGCGCGACTTCGTGGGCGATGACCCCCTCGACTTCTTCACGTGTCAGGCGGTCCAGTAGCCCGGTCGTGACCGCGACGGCCGCCTTCTCCGGCTTGAGTCCGGTCGCGAACGCGTTCGGGGACGGGTCGTTGATGATGAAGACGCGCGGCATCGGCACCCGGGCGACCATCGCCATGTTCTCGACCGTATGCCATAAGAAGCGATGCTGCTCGACCGAGGTGATCTCTTTCGCATGGTTCATCCGCATAACGATGCCCGTGCTCGACATGATGACGATACCGACATAAAACAACGAAAAGACCGGTGTGAAAATGAGACCTGGCAACGCGTCCCCGTAATTGATATACGAAATCGCCGCCCCGACGAGCAAGACGAACAAGACGAAGCCGGCGACAATGAACACTGTCTTCACTTTGTTTTTACGAATCTGTTCATAAAGGAGCATCGCTGGCACCTCGCATTAGAAAGAGACGCGAACGTTCTCGCGTTCTTCCTCTCGCGCCTCGAGCATGTCACGCTTCTCAAAATGATGGAGCGAGGCGATGACGTTCGTCGGCACCGATTCGATTTTTGTATTATATTTCATGACTGTGTTGTTATAGAGCTGTCTTGAGTATGCGACTTTATTTTCCGTTTGCGTCAACTCTTCTTGGAGCATCTTAAAATTCTCGTTCGCCTTCAGATCTGGATACGCCTCGCGAAGCGCGAACAGATTTTTCAGCGCGCCGCTCAACTGATCGTTTATGTCTATCTGTTCTTGCCGCGTCGATCTTACTCCCATCTGATTGCGAAGCTCGACGACTTTCGCAAGCGTCTCTTCTTCATGTTTCGCGTACCCTTTCACCGTCTCGACCAAGTTCGGAATCAAGTCGTAGCGACGTCTCAGCTGTACATCGATTTGGGCCCACGCCTCATCGACCCAATTTCGATACTTCACTAGACCGTTGTAAGCCGAGAAATAGATGACCGCCAGCAAGATGATGACGCCTAATCCAATCCATAACATATTCCTGCACCTCGTTTCTTGAATTCACTGCTGTTCTAATTCCCTTTCATCGTATACGATAAGCTTATCTTTTACAAAAATAAGGAAAAGACACAGTCTAGGCTGAAGCATGTCAACAAATCGTCATCAGAAAGGAAAGATGATATGCCAGGAACGATCGTCGTTGCCGTGAAAGCGGTCATCGTCCACGAAAGAAAGCTGTTGATCGCAAAACGTTCGATCGAAGACGATATCGATCCCGGCATGTGGGAACTCGTCGGCGGCAAAGTCGATTTCGGCGAGAGGCTCGAGATAGCGCTTGAACGTGAAGTCGAGGAAGAAGTCGGGTTACGTGTCACTGTCACCCAACTGTTATATGCGACGACATTTTTGACCGACCCGAGCCGGCAAGTGGTGATTTTGACGTACTTGTGTCGTCCTGCTTCGACGACAGTCGCCTTGTCATTCGAACATAGTGATGCTGCTTGGGTGACACCGTTCGAGGCGAAGGAACGCTTGCACCCACGGATCGTGGATGATTTGACCGCCCATGCTGTTTGGCAGCACATTTGACCGACCATTATATATAAGATTGGAGTGTTCTCGATGTTTGTCACAACGCTTGATGCCCGACTGACTGATTTATATGAAGAGATGGTGACGCTACGCCGTCACTTCCACCAACATCCTGAACTCTCGTTCGAGGAACAAGAGACACCTCGTTTCATCGCGCATTATTTACGCGACCTCGGCCTTGATGTCCGCGAAGACGTCGGCGGCAACGGTGTCGTCGGGCGCATCAAAGGCGGGAACGGGCCGACGATTGCGTTCCGGGCCGACTTCGACGCGTTGCCGATTCAAGATTTGAAAGACGTCCCGTATCGATCGAAAGTGAACGGGGCGATGCATGCGTGCGGGCATGACGCCCATACGGCGTCGCTGCTCGTGCTCGCCAAAGTGCTCGCCGAGGCCGATTTGCCTGGAGACGTCGTCTTGATTCACCAGTTCGCCGAAGAACTCGCACCCGGTGGCGCCAAACCGATGATTGAAGATGGCTGTCTCGACGGGGTCGACTATATATATGGCGTTCATATTTGGACACCGCTTCCGTTCGGGACCATCGGCGTGAAAACCGGTCCCATCATGGCGGCAGCTGACCGTTTCGAACTGACGATCAAAGGAAAAGGGGGACACGGCGCCATCCCGCACCATACAATCGATTCGCTCATGGTCGGGGTGAACGTCGCGAGCCAACTGCAACAAATTTTGAGTCGCCGCGTCGATCCGCTCGAACCGGCTGTCTTGACGATTGGAACGTTCGAGTCGGGACAGGCGTTCAACGTCATCGCAGACGAAGCCCGTTTGTCCGGAACCGTCCGGACGTTTAATCCAGACACGCAAACACGAATCATGGAGGATATGGAGCGCATCATCGCTTCGACATGTGCCGGTGCTGGCGCGGACTATGATTTGACCTACATCCAAGGCTATCCCGCGGTCATCAATCATCCAATCGAAACGGAGCACGTGCGTCGCTCGGCCGCGAACGTAATCGGAGATGCCGGGATTGTCGAGATGTCCCCGCTCATGGTCGGTGAGGATTTCGCCTATTACTTGCAGCACGTCCCGGGTAGCTTCTTCTTTGCCGGTGCCGGCAACCCGGAACGAGGCGCCATCTTCCCACACCATCACCCTCGCTTTGACGTCGATGAACGGGCGATGCTCCACATGGCGCGCATCTTGATGAATGCCGCAGTCGAGACGTGGACAAGTACAAAAGAGGCGTGACGCAAATCGCGTCACGCCTCTTTTGTTTCTTCCGGTAACACAGAAATAAGCACTTGGTCGACTCGCTTCCCGTCCATATCAACGACTTCAAAACGTAGGCCATACGCCTCGACGACGTCCCCGCGTTTCGGGAAGTCACCAAGCGTGTAGATGACGAGACCGGCGAGTGTATGATAAGCGTTCCGTCCCTCATCGAATCGGGCGTCCCGAATACCGAGCGTCCGTTTCAAGTCTTCGATGCTGAGCAGCCCATCGGCTAAATACGTACCGTCTTCTCGGCGCACGACGTCCGGCGGTTCTTCTTCAATCATCACCTCGCCGACAATCTCTTCAAGGATGTCAAATAGCGTGACGAGTCCGAGAAAACCGCCGTACTCGTCTAAGACGAACGCAATCGGTGACCCGGTCTGTTGCATCATTTGGAGCACTTGGCTCGCCTCTCGTTGTTTTGGCACGATGAGCGGCTGTTTAATTTTTTTGAGGATGTCCGAAGGGGTTGATAACTCGGGCAGCATCAACACGTCACGAACATCGACGTAGCCGACGAACTCATCGAGCGTCCCCCGTCCGACTGGCAGTTTACTATGCTTGCTCTCATAAACAGCGGCTTCGATGTCTTCCATCGAATCTTCTAAATCGACCCATTCGAGCGTCGTCCGCGGCTGCATCAACTCGTAAATCAATTGATCGTGAAACGCAAACACGCGCTCGACTTGTTGCACCTCTTCATGGGCAAACTGTCCTTGCTGTGCCCCTTCGAACAGCAGTTGTTTGATTTCAAGTTCCGTCTCCCCGTCCGTTCGCTCTGCCTTCAATCCGAGCAGTTTGAACAAGAACAGCGTCGACTTCGATAAGATCCAAATGAACGGCCGCATCACTTTACTGAATAGGTCGAGCGCCGGGATGATTGCCATCGTCACCCGTTCCGGCGCGACGAGCGCGATTCGCTTCGGGACGAGCTCGCCGATGATAAGGGAGAGATACGTGATCACGGTGACGACGAGCACATATCCGACTGTCGACGCCGATTGCGCGCTCATACCGAGCTGCTCGAACACATTCCCAACCGGTGTCGAGAACCTGGCGCCCCCGTAGGCCCCGTTGATGATACCGATCAACGTGATCCCGACTTGAACGGTCGACAATAGGTCGGTCGGATCTTTTGAATACTTCAATGCGATTTGCGCGCTCCGCTTCCCCCGATTCGCCTCGACTTCGAGCTTCGATGGCTTCGATGAGATGAGCGCGATTTCCGTCATCGCGAAAATCCCGTTCAACACGATCAAAAACAAGACGATCATTAAGTCAATCCATATGGAAGAGCCCACCGTATTCATCACCTCTATAGTCATTTCAGTTCACTTTATCCATCATACGTCTCTGTACCCGTTTTATGCACGAAAAAAGCCACTCTTTCAAGCGGCTTCCTTCATGGATTCATGTTGTAGCGCCACAGCTTGTGACTGTTTGAAGATGACGACACCGAGCAACAATATCATCAAGCCGATGACTTGCCCGGGTGACAACGCGAGTTGCGGCATGCCAAACGCACCGAACAAGTCGACGCCGAGTGCCCAAACTAACTGCGACACGAGGATGACCGACACCGACAACGTCGGACCGAGCAACTGGATGCTGCGCATGACGCAAAAGACGACGCCCACCCCGAGCAGCCCGCCGAGCGCATAAATTGGCGAGATGTCAAATACACCTCGAATGTTCCCGCCAAACAAAGCGAGCGGGATGAGCGAACCGAGTAGACCGACGACAAATACGAGCACCGTCGTCGCCCACGCCCCGAGATGGACGTTCATTTTCGCATTAACGGCCGCTTGGACGCTGATGAACGCACCCGCGACGGCCGAACAGATGATTCCGATAATCATGAGGATTCTCCTTACTCGTAGAGCATGCCATTGGCACGCTGCTTTAATCGTTCCATATCTAAAATCTTGACTTGTTTCCGCGTCCGTTCGACGAGTCCCTCATCCGCGAACGCCTGCAACGTCCGATTCAAGTGACGATAGCTCGTCCCGAGCCACTCGGCCACTTCTTTTCGTTTTAATTGACTCATCTCTGTCTGAAACAAATCATTTCCGGACTCACTGAGCGAGACGAGGTAGCCGGCGAGACGCTCTTCAAGCGTTGACATCAAATGATTCGACGACGCGTTCGCCTCGATGAACAATTTCTCCGACACACCGCGCAACAGATGTTCCGTGAACTCGATGGTCCGGTTATGCGCTCGCAACACCTCGAACGGGATTCGTAAACAAACGACCGGCCCGACCGCCTCGACCGTATGGAGCACGTGGCGTCCGCTCGCGTATTCGATGTCTCCGATCAATGTCGGGGCAGCTTTCAAGCGGAGCAAGCGCAACTTTCCTTCCTCACTGAGCGTATAGATTTTGACACGCCCCTCCAGGACAACGAACAACGCATCGATCACTTGATCGTTCGCACAGAGCATCGCCCCGGATGGATATGTCACAATCGAGGAGTGGGCGAGCGTCTGTTCCGAAAACAAGTGACGCCAACCAAGCCGTATTAACGCAGCCTCTACTTTCATCTTCGTGTCCTCCTCATGTGAACGTATAGACGCCAATCCCGATCACCATCAGGCTAAGTCCGATGACCTGTCCTCCGGTGACTGGTTTCTTTGCGACACCGAACCAGCCGTTCGAATCGATTAAAAATGCCCCAATCAACTGTGCGACGAGCAATACACAAATCGCCCACGTCACGCCGAGCTGTTGAATCGCCGTCAATTCACCGAAGACGACGAACACACCGAACAGTCCACCAAGACTGTAATACCAAGGGACGCGTCGGAACGCGGTGATATCCCCGTCACGCTTGAATGCGTAGATGAATAGCGCCAACACCAATCCGACGAGGTGGACGACAGTGACCGACAACCACGCCCCGATCGCATAGCCGAGTTTGGCGTTAAAGATGCCTTGTAAGGCGATAAACGTGCCCGAGAGCAACGCAAAGATGATTCCCATTCTTTCTCCCCCTGTCTCTTCGTCTGACTGTACGGGAGAATGAATCGTTTGAAAAGGACATATGTCCGAAAAAAAGACAATCTAGACGATGCCTAGATTGTCCATGGCGTTATTTGAGTAACTTGACGATTTCTTCGGCGACCCGCTCAGACGATTGCGGATTTTGACCTGTGACGAGACGCTCGTCAACAGCGACGTTGACCGTCCAATTGTCGGCCCTATCGAAGTTGCCGCCTTTCTCGCGAAGCGCCGTTTCAAGCAAGAATGGCACAGCTGAGTCGAGCTGCATCTCGCGTTCTTCGGCATCCGTGAAGCCCGTCACTTGTTTATCTTTCACGAGCGGTTCGCCGTTGCTCAACGTGACATTGACGAGTCCGATCGGTCCGTGACAAACCGCTGCCACAACGTTCCCCTTCTCATAGACGTCGCGTACGACGCGTTGTAATGTTTCGCTGTTCGGGAAGTCGACGACCGTCCCATGTCCACCTGGTAGGAAGACGGCATCATACGTGTCGTCTGCAACCTGGTCGAGACGAACGGTGTTCTTTAACAAATCTTGTGTGTTCAGAACGTCTTGTGACAAGCCGTCCTCGAGACTGTTCGCATCGATTGGCACGTCTCCGCCTTCGATACTTGCGACGGTCACTTTGTATCCTTGCTTCTCGAATTGGAGATACGGCGCCGCGAACTCTTCGAGCCAAAGTCCTGTATCATGGCCATTCTCTAGTTTATTGGCAGACGTCGAGACGATCAATACATGTTTTGACATCATCAATTCCTCCTTCTGAAATGAGCATACGACATAGTTGTTCCCGCTCTTCTCACCTTCAAACCCTTTAATGCTCCCCCGACCTTAACGACAAACTTTTTTTGACCTGGTCTTTTTTTGAAAACGGACGTTGTCCATTGCGCGAGTATACTGGTCTCATTAGCCAGCAGGAGGGATTGTCGTGACGAAATCGATACTAGAATGGGGATTTCTCGCCGTCGCCGCTTTGATTGTGATGCTCATCGTCATTGGAAGTACACTATGTCCGTTGTGACACTCGTTCACGGAGCTGTCACGCGAATATCCGTTTACCGTACACCAGAAACCGGGAACAACTTTACTGTTGTCCATCGCCATTTCACTTCGAAAGGATGTTGATTATGTCAGAACGCGTTTTCATCAGTCCAGCCAAGTATGTGCAAGGTAAGAATACGATCGACCAGCTCGGAAAACATGTGAGTCATTTCGGTTCGAAGGCCCTGTTGATTGCCGACGATATCGTTTGGCGCATCATCGGGGACCGAGTGACCGCCGCTCTTTCCTCAAGCGATGTCGAAACGGAGAAAGCAGATTTTGTCGGCGAGGCATCTC
This sequence comes from Exiguobacterium sp. ZOR0005, assembly GCF_000798975.1. Classification (NCBI taxonomy): domain Bacteria; kingdom Bacillati; phylum Bacillota; class Bacilli; order Caryophanales; genus Exiguobacterium; species Exiguobacterium sp. ZOR0005. Next base: position 56,598 of record NZ_JTLB01000004.1, read on the forward strand.
GCCACGAGATTGAGCGAATCGTTGCTGCCGCGAAAGAGAACCATGTCTCGTTCGTAATCGGCATGGGTGGCGGGAAGACGCTCGATACCGCCAAAGCGGTTGCCGACGAGCTTGAGGCCCGCATTGTCATCGTTCCGACCATCGCCTCGACGGATGCCCCGACGAGTGCTTTATCCGTCATCTATACCGATGAAGGAAACTTTGAGAGCTATCGCTTCTATAAGAAAAACCCGGACCTCGTGCTCGTTGACACGAAGCTGATTGCCGAAGCGCCGGCCCGCTTCCTCGCCTCAGGCATTGCGGATGCCCTCGCGACATGGGTCGAGGTGCGCAGCGTCCTCGCCTTCGGTGGGAAGACGATGGCAGGCGGCGTCCCGACCATCGCCGCTGAAGCGATTGCGAAACGTTGTGAGGAAGTGCTGTTTGACTATGGAATCCCTGCGTACGAGTCGGTGCAGGCAAAAGTCGTCACACCGGCGCTCGAGGCGGTCGTCGAGGCGAACACCTTACTCAGCGGTCTCGGTTTCGAGAGCGGCGGTCTGGCCGCGGCCCATGCCATCCATAACGGGTTCACGGCGCTCGATGGGGACATCCATCACTTGACCCACGGTGAGAAAGTCGCGTTCGGCACGCTCGTGCAACTCGCGCTCGAAGGACGGACCCAAGAAGAGTTCGAGCGTTACGTCGCCTTATATATGGCGCTTGATTTGCCGGTCACGCTCGAAGACGTGAAATTGAAAGACGCCTCACGAGAAGACATCCTAAAAGTCGGACAAGCCGCAACCGCCGATGGGGAAACGATTCATAGCGGTTTTGACGTTACACCAGAAGACGTGGCGGACGCCATCATCGCGGCCGATCGTTACGCCCGCTTGTATCAAGCGAAGCTCCGCTAATTGAAAACGAGGATCAGCGCTCTGGCTGATCCTCGTTTGTTTGTTTCGGGGAGGCGATGAACGTCAACATGATGCCGACGACCATGCAACTGACGGTCAATATGAAAAACGTCAGTTGGTTCACGTAAATGATGTTCGTGAATTGATTCCAGCCTGTCGCATATGCCGCGTTCGTCGACTCCTGAATCCCATCACGGAGTGCGCTCGCTTGATCGGCATTGACCGTCAGCGCGAACGCCGCCATGCCGATGCCGCCGATGATGAGCCCGACCCGGCCGAACGGATGGACCGTTTGCACCGTTCGACGCGCGAGCCGAATGGTGATCCAAACGAACAATAGCGCGAACGGCCAGCCGATGAGCAAGACGAGCACGTATGGATTCCCTTCAGCAGCCGGCTCCGTGTACGATGCCGTCATCGTCTCTCCGAGTTTGAATAGAATGAATGTGATCAGCGTAATGATGAACCACGCCTTGATTAACTTTTCCATGATTTCACCTCGCCCTCAGTATAACAAAACACCGTATGCCTCCGCATACGGTGTTCGGTCACGACTTCGGACGAATCGCGTAATAAATCAGGATGACGAGCCACGTCCAAATCCCGGTAAAGATTCCGAGAATCCCGACGACGAAGAATCCAAGCGGAATCATCGACTTCGTACGATTGTAATCTTTCCACATGTCCGATAACCCTTTGATGTTGAAATACAAAAAGGCGAAGAACAAAATGAGCAATAAAAGCGGTAAGCCGAAGATGAGTTCCATACGATCACTCCTTTCTCGTCCCGACCGTTCTTGTTAGTTCAAGTGTATCGCTTTCATGGGTACGGCGCATCGGGCTGCGGCCGTATCCAGATGTGGTCATGAGGCGGATACGCTCGTACTCTATTCCCTAAAAGTTTCTCTTTTCAACATTTGTAAAAAAGGGAAAATAGAACTATCGATTGAGAAGGAGGATGACCGTCATGAAATTCATCGCCGCGTTCCTCATCGTCTGCCTAATGTTCAGCACGCATGTCACCGAAGCAGCAACGAAAACGACCGCCGGCTATACAATCCAATCGACGAAACTGTATGGACGTGCCATGCAAACGTCACCGGTTTTAAAAACGCTCCCAAAGAACACACCGGTACAGTATTCCGTCTATAACCGAAGTTGGTCGAACGTCTACATCGGCAGCACACGCTACTTCACCCCATCCACGAACCTCAAAGCCGGTATCCTGAAACTTTCCTCGACCGAACGGCTTCGCCTCGTCAACAAGCAGCATGGACTCGCATCCACTTATCGGTCCACCCAACTCGTCACCCTCACAATCCCGACCGTCTACGCGAAAGGAAGCGAACGGACGCTCATGGCCGCCGAGGCCGCCCACGCACTCGCCCGCCTTTATTATGATGGCCGGAAACAAGGGCATACGCTCTACGCGCTCAGCGCCTATCGTTCTTACACGACCCAAAAATCGCTCTACAATTATTGGGTCAATGCTCGAGGGACGGCTTACGCCTCGATGTACGTCGCCCGGCCAGGTCATAGCGAGCATCAGACCGGACTCGCCGTCGATATGACGAGCCAGCGCATGCAACTGGGGCTCGCCGCCTCGTTCGACCAGACCCCGGAAGGAAGATGGATGCTAGCGAACGCTCACCGTTACGGCTTCATCATCCGCTATCCGAAAGGCAAAGAGAAAATCACCGGCTACAACTATGAACCGTGGCACTTGCGCTACGTCGGCGTCAATGAGGCAACAACGATGAAACAGAACAATTGGACGTTTGAAGAGTGGTGGACGAAGCGTTGACACCGAGCAGGAAGCGATAAATCGGAGCCGACTTCACGCTATACTAGAAGATGTACGATACTTGCGAAGGAGGAACGCAATATGTGGATTGTGATGAACAAGTTGGACGTAGAAAAAGGAAAAGTCGAAGCGGTCAAATCTCGATTCGAGACGACGAAAGGAATCGAGTCGATGGACGGGTTCATCCGTATGCAAGTGCTGACCGACACCTCGGACGAGACGAAAGATCAAGTCGTCATCATGACGACTTGGCGTGACGCTGCGAGCTTTGAGAACTGGCGTGACAGCGGCGCGTATAAACACGCCCATAAAAAACGGGACGACGGCACGTCTGACGTGAAGCCGATCGTCCTCGGGAATACGGTCAGTCAATACGAGGTCGCCATCGAACACGGCGCCTCAACCAATCACGTATAAGATGTCTTGCGGTCGAATGATGCCGAGAAGCGGCTCATTCTCTTCGCCGGTTTTTGTGATGAGGAGGGCGTCGAGGCGCGCTCCTTCTTTCATGTTCACGAAATGGTGATGCGCTTCGATGACCGACGTATGTGCGGCGATGAAGCGATAGCGATGAATGTGCGGGTCGTGGTGTAGCACGTGGCTAACAAGTACCCCGTCGAGCGAGACAAGGGAGTCGTGTGCTGATTCGGCGAGCCAACTCGTCACGCCTTTTTTCGTCAACAACCCGAGCCACGATCCGTCGATGCTGTAAATCGGAAATTGTGAATAATTTTTATTACGGATTTCCTTTAGTACGTCTTGAAGCGGATCGTCGGCCCGAAACGTCGTCACGCGTTTTCGAAATAGCGGGACGACTTGCCGAGGGTGTAACAGTTCCCGCTCGACTTCTAGGATCAAGTCGACGATTGAGTCATGGGGCTCGGCGATGATGAAATCGGGTTCACGCCGCTCGTGGACGATGGCATTACGCAACTGACTCATCTGATGCAAATCTTCTTTATAGCGCTCGATCACCGGGTTGTTCTTGGCGAGACGGTTGACCATGTTGCTGAAACTGAAATGTTTCCCGTCCCCGAGCTCCCGGCTCAAATAGTCTTCAATCCGATGATACGAAGCAATGAATTCTTCGGCTCTGCTCATAAGCTCACTCTCCTTATCGCCTTTCTATACCCGCTTTTTTCTCCATTCGAGCAGGATAACACCTCCTTACATCGAATGAATGAACATCCCAACTTCTGAAAGGAGGAAAGTCGATGGCGACTTCAATCTATGAGACGGTACGCTTATCCAACAAAGAAGCTTTTCGTTCTGGCATGCGTGCCGGGATTCCCGTCGCGGTCGGCTATATTCCGATTGCAATCGCCTTTGGTCTTTTGGCAAAGTCGTTCGAGATGCCGAACGCAATCACGCTCGCGATGTCACTCTTCATTTTCGCAGGAGCCAGTCAATTCATCGGCGTGCAATTGATCATGGCCGGCTCGATGTATTGGGAAATCGTATTGACGACGTTCATTTTGAACTTGCGACATTTTCTCATGTCCGCCTCGCTATCCCAACGTCTCGAGACGACATCGAATCGCTTCCTCGCGGCGCTTGCCTTCGGGGTAACAGACGAGACGTTCAGTGTCGCCTCGACACGAAACGAGGCAACACGCGGCCATTTCGTCCTTGGACTGAATATGATCGCGTTTCTCGCTTGGAACGTCGGGACGTGGATCGGCGTGTTCCTCGCTTTCGGTTTACCGGCGACGATTCAGGCGAGCATGGGCATCGCCTTATACGCCATGTTCATCGGTCTGCTCGTTCCGTCACTCACACGAAAACCCGTCGTTGTCGTGGCTCTCCTCGCCGCATGGACACAAGGGTTTCTACATTGGGTTGTGATGCCCATCCTCCCACTTTCTTCCGGGTTGAGCATCATCATCGCGACGTTCGTCGCGGCAGGCGCCGGAGCACTTCTATATCGTGAGGAGGGGACAACGTGATCAGCTTATTGCTACTCGTCTTGGCGATGGCGGTCGTGACCTATATTCCGAGGCTCGTCCCGCTCCTCTGGCTCAAAGAATTGAAGCTTCCCCCGCTCTTGAAGCGTTTCTTATTGTTCACGCCTTACGCGGTGCTTGCAAGCCTTATTTTCCCGGGAATATTGCATGCAACGAGCAACATGACTTCGGCCGTCGCCGGCGGTGTCGTCGCGGTCACCCTCGCCTTATTGCGTATGAACCTCGTTCTCGTCGTTCTCGGCGGAATTGCCGGTGTGTACGTCATGGAAGCATTTCTTTGACGAACAGGCCCGCTCCCGATTGAATCGGGGCAGGCCTGTTTTTTCACGCGGAAATCGCTTCACGTCGCAATTGAACGAACACGTCGACGAACGCCGCGTCCCATTGTGTTCCCCGTCCGCTTTCTAAAATCGATAACGCCTTGTCAGGCGGCATGCCTTGTCGATATGGACGATCTGATGTCATCGCGTCATAGGCGTCAGCGATGGCCATGATACGACCGAAGAGCGGAATCATTTCTCCCGCCAAGCCGTCCGGATACCCGCGCCCATCGATACGTTCATGGTGCGAACGCACACCTGCCAAAATCGGTTGCAGCGAGTCCGGCAACGTGATTTGATTCAAGATGTGAATGCCAATCGTCGGATGTTGTTGAATTTGTGCGAACTCCTCGTCCGTCAATCTGTCTTCCTTCAATAAAACGTCATCGCGGACACCGATTTTTCCGATGTCGTGAAGGAGCGCCGACTTACGAAGCAACTCAATTTGATGGGAAGGCAATCCGAGCGCCTTCGCCAACTCGACCGAGTACGCGGCAACGCGTTCCGAATGTCCGGCTGTGTAAGAGTCACGAGCGTCTAACGTCGCAGCAAACAAGACGAATAGACTATTCAGCAATTGTTCGTTCTCGGCCTCTCGACGGGTCACGTTCTCGACCATGTGATTGAACCCGGTCACGAGCCGACCGAATTCGTCGGAATATGGGTTCGCGATTGGCTGGAGCGTGCCGGCATCGATGGCGGCGACCCCTGCGGTCAATGCGCCGAGCGGACGCTTAATACTGTCATACAGCAAAACGCTGCTGAATGTGGCCACACAGACGATGACGACTAGGATGAGGGCGGCCCATCCCCAATACGCATCAACCTGGTCGATGTTCGACAACTGCACGCCTGAGGCGAGCATGAACAACATGATGGGGAACGTTCCGATGACGAGCATACTGAATAGCAATTTCGTTCGGACACTGAGCGAATGATACGTCGTGTGCAGCGGCTGCTCATTCAACTGTTCATTCTGTTTCTGTAAATGAAGAAGCATCGGCTCAACGGAACGATACGTTAAAAACAATTCGATCAGGGCATGAAGGATCGCGATCAATACGGCACCGAGGGCAGCAAGTCCAATCATCCGGTACGGCAAGTCGACCCAACCTCGTTGAATGGCAACTGCGGACAATGTCATCGCCGGAATCGATAGCCCGAACAAGTGGGGACCCATGATCCGTTTGACCGTGAGCACCGGAAAACGACTCGTCTGATCAAACGCCTGCTGAAGCATCGCTCGACTCGGGACCTCGTTTAAACAGGCCGCACGGACCGGCGCCACATGTCTCCGATACATGGACAACTCCAGTGCCGCCATGATTGACCCTGACACGACCATGATGGAAAATAAAATCATCATTTCAGACGGGGACAACTCGAGCGTCTGAAAGATGAACAAACCACCAACCCCAAAGACAGCGATACTCGACCCCAATACATAATTCAATAGCAATGTTCGTTGAAACGTTTTAAACACGAAACCCTCTCCTGCCTCTGTCGACTGATTACCTATACTATCGACCGGTCGCCCCTCACTATTGATGCCATCACGAAAAAAAACAGGCCTCTCAGTGAGAGACCTGTTCAACGATTGATTACGGACGGAGTGGTCCTTCATTATCGTCTAATGACCGGTTGTTTTCATCCGGCGTGATATTGTCATGGAACGGGTTCGGTTCTGGACCGTCTACGTTCGTTTGGTTCGGCATATTCGTCCGATCCGCTTCACGCTTCAACTCTTGTTTCGTTTGATTCGCTTCACGTTTCGATTGATCCAAACCTTGTTTCGCCTCACGTTTTGCAGCTTCGGCTTCTTGATTCATTTGTGCTTTTTCTTGCTCGAGCCCTTCTTTCGAGACTTCTGTCTCATCGATGCTCTTCTCAGCTTTCTTCAAGTAACGGGCCGCTGTTTCACGTCCACCGAGACCGAAGGCAAGGCCGAACGCAAGCGCGACTGCACCGAGGATGAGCAAGAATGCTGTGTTGACAATCATCGGCGCGATGCCGAGTTGGCTAATTGCCATGAAGAAGGCAATTCCGAGAATCGCATATTTTGCCACGTGACGGAGAACGCTCGGTTGACCTGCTCCATCGACGAGCACACTGCCGACGAGACGTTCTGCCATATTGGCGAGCCAGAAACCGACGGCCAAGATAATGATGGCCGCGATGACCATTGGCAAGTAAGCGAAGATCGCTGTCGCAAGTGACGCCATGAAGTCGAGGTTAGCGACTTGGAGCGCCTCAGAGACGAACAACAAGATCACGATAATTTGAACGATCGTCCCAATCACTTGGGCGACCGACGTCGATGACGTAGAACGGCCACCGAAGCCCATCTTTTCAGCGAGCGAGTTGACGCCTAAGTTCTCAAGGAGTGAAACGACAACACCTTTGAGCCACTTGGCGACGAAGACACCGACGAGAATCAAGACGATGGCAACGATGATGTTTGGAATCATCGCCAAAATGTTGTTAAGCATCGAAATCGCTGGATCTGAAATCCCGCGGATGTTCAACGCTTCAAGCGCTGAAATCGTGACCGGGATCATAATCAAGATGAACACGATCGTGCCGACTGCTTTCGCAAGGCTCGACCCTTTGACGTAATCCGATAAGTGGAGCTTCTCGGCAAACTTGTTTAACCCTGCCGCCTCCAAGAACTTCGTCAAAATGTCACGTACGATCTTCGCCACGATGTAACCGATCGCAAAGATGAGAGCGGCCGCAACGAGTTTAGGAATGAAAGCAAGGAAGCTGTTCAACAAGTCTTCGAACGGTCCGCTGATTCCGCGTAATCCGAGGGCGTCAAGGACGGCTGGGAGCGCTAACAGCAAGACGAGGTAGAAGACGATGTTCGCGACCGTATCGACCCATTTCGTCTGATTGACGCTCGTCGACTCTTGTCCGGTCTTTTCCATCAACTTGTTCAAGTTGAGACGATGACCTGCCATTTGAATCGCTTTTTTCAACAATGTCGCGATAATCCAGGCTACGAGTAAGATGAGACCCGCTTTAACGACTCCTGTGATCAAACCAGAGAGTCCAGCATAGATTTGGCTGAACGGTTGTGTCACTGCAGGTACGTTCATAAATTCAAAGATGATTAAGAAGGCGAGGAGCAATACTCCAAAGAAGACGACTTTGCCGATAATCCGTTCAGGCGTCCACCGCTTCTCCTCTCTTCCAGGTTTACCTGGCTCTCCTTCTTTTTTGACACCAACGCGTTCGTCAAGGCGAGCTTTACGGAGCGCCTTACGTGTCACGTTTTCCAGAACTTTCGCTAAGATAAAACCGACAACGAGGACTAGAAGTGCAAGTAAAAGATCTGGTAACCATGACATGAACGTGTTGAAATTGTATGTTGTATTATCCATCCAACATCTTCCTCCTATCTCTTTTAAATTTTGGTTAACATTGACTCTCTGTATTAATACCAACATTTCCAGACGCCTAAACCTTTCCTGTTTCATATAGCGCGATAAAGATTCAAGAATGATCGATTTTGTTTTCATTAGAAAGAAGACGTGTCTTTCCTAATCAAATGTGGTACGAATGAGTAGGAAAATCTTTTTTAGGAGGAGTCAAAATGAACATCGCCTTGATTGCCCATGACAAGAAGAAAGATGATTTGATTCAACTCGTGAAAACGTACAGCCATATTTTGGAGCACCATCAACTGTTCGCGACCGGCACGACAGGAGCACGTGTCGCTGAGGCGACCGGCCTTTCGGTTCATTGTTTTAAGTCAGGACCACTCGGGGGTGACCAAGAAATCGGGGCTGCCGTCGCGCGTGGAGAGATGGACATGATTCTCTTCTTCCGCGACCCGTTGACGGCCCAACCGCATGAACCTGACGTGAGTGCGCTCATGCGGCTTTGCGACGTCTATTCAATCCCTCTCGCCACGAACATGGGAGGAAGCGAGATTTTGATTCGCAGCATTGAACAAGGTGATTTCGAGGCGCGCCAGCTCCACCATAACGACGAACCGCCTCTATGAAACATATAATGATAAGAAGAGAGGGATCATTCTGAAGCAACCAGTATTTAACGATCCGGCCCTCCAAGCCTATTATGATCAAGTCCGCACTCATTTGTTGGAGCTCGTCGATGACGAGGCAGAAGCAGAGCGGTTACTCGATAGCTTGGCCGGATACATCCATCAAGCCGAGAAGAACGGTCAATCACTTGTGGGGCTATTAAAACAGCACCCGAGCGAATACGCGGCATTTCTAGTCGAAAAACCATCCACAAATGAGGAGTTCAGACGGCGATACCATACGATCGTCGAACAATCCGATGAACTCAAGCCTTACGAAAAGACACAAGTCACCCGCGAATTCGATTGGGCGATCGACCGCTTGAACGAGATGAAATTAAAGTTGCAAGATATCGAGATGCGCGACGTCTCATTCCTCGCTTACACGAAAATCGAGGCGATGAAATCATCGCGCCGTGCCTGGAATCAGTTCGGATGGCTGCTCGGCATGATTCTCGCCTTCGCCTATGCGAACCTGTTGCTTGTCATGGACGATTTGTTCAGCTTGCGTCTCTTTACCGCCCCGACCGCTATGTATGCGATCGACTACTTCGGGTTCGTGCTTCCGGTTCTGTTGACCGGGGCCGTCTTCGGTATGTTGACCCGCTTCCGTCACCAGTTTCAAACGCTCGGGCGACGCGTCTTGTTCGCGCTCTTCATCGTGCTCGTCTATATCGGCTTCGTCATTTTGACCCAACCGTTGCTCATGGCGCTCGAATGGTCGTTTTTGATCCAATTGACCCCAATCTACGCGCTCGTCCTGCTCGGTATTAGCGGATTCATGGCGTTATGGACCCTCATCGAGTTCGTCTGGCGAAATACCCGTTGCCGGCTCGGCAATGACGACATCATCCTCTACTATTAAAACGTCACGCTTTCTCTCACGAGAAGGCGTTTTTTGTTTGAATCTAGCGAAGAACGGAAATTACTAATAGCGTGACGCCAATTTGTAAAATACGACAACATAACGAAGGAGGCACAATATGTCTGACCGTAAAATTATCGGGCTGTTTGCAAGCGAGCAAGAAGTAATGGACAAAGTAGATGAGCTTCGAACGGCTGGGGAAGCCGAGAAGAACATGCACGTCGTTGCCAAGCGGGATGGGGAAATTTCCGCATTGCGCTACCATACCGACGTCAACGCCGAAGCAGGGATTCGCGACGTGAACTGGCTCGACCGCGTCAAGTCGTTCCTTCATGGCAGCGACCGGATTCGCGACGAGTTACGCAATATGGGGTTGAGTGACGCCGAGGCAGAAGAGTACTACACCGCGATCGACGCCGGCAAACTGCTGCTCTACGTCGACAAGCATTCCTACGATCGCTATCCGAATATGTATAAAAAAGATAGTGAGCTCGACCATGAAAAAGGGGAAGAAGCGGACGGCATCGCATTTGACGCCAAACCGTTTAACGACCACGATGAAGAACCACGCGGTACGAAAGACGACCCGATTGTCCGCGGGCATTCCGGGCTAGAAGACCATCGCCGATTATAAGGAGGATCCACACATGAGTGAGAAACGATTTATCAGCATGTTCGACACCCAACAGTCAGCCCTCGGCAAAGTCGAGGAACTGCGTGCCAAAGGATATAAGGATTCAGACATTTACGTCGTCGCCAAGCATGAGGATAGCGTCTCGATTTTGCGTCGACAAACCGACGTCCACACAGAAGCGTCGCATGAGACGGGCTGGTTCGACAAAGTCCGCGCTTTCCTAAGCGGCCATGAAGATGTCCATAGCGGCCTTCGCAACATGGGACTCAGCGAAGAAGAAGTCAATCGCCACTATCGCGACGTCGAAGACGGAAAGATTCTGATCTATGTCGATGAAGACTTTGAACGTCGCCACAATGAAGGACTGACGGTCGACTCGACGCCATATAACGACTCAAAGCATGACACGAGTCATCAAGGGCATCATACGGCGGACGGACTCGAGATCGATTCGAAACCGTTCAACGAATCGGTCGGAGACAATCCGAACCGGGCCGTTGATCCTGAGCAAGACAAATTGGATGAAAAAGCGAAATTGAACGACAAAGAAGCGAAGCTCCGTGGTCTCGACGACCGGGCGCTTCGTAACGACCATGAAGACCCGGATAACATCCGTCGCTTCTAACAAAGCAAGGAGCCTGACAACTGTCAGACTCCTTTTTTTCATGTTAGTCGATTTTTCGGCTCTATCCCTGCCAACACATTCATGATCGCCTCTCGGTTAAGTGCCATCATGGCGAGACGTGTTCGAATCGAGGCGCTGCCGATATGGGGGAGCGTCGTGACGTTCGGAAGCGTCAACAGCGGATGCTCCATCTCGATCGGCTCTTTCGCGAACACATCGAGTCCGGCCGCCCAGATTCGTTTCTCGTTCAACGCGTCGTATAGCGCTTCTTCGTCAACGATTTCACCGCGGGCGACGTTGATGAACACAGCCGTCTCTTTCATCTTGCCGAATTCCGCGGCACCGATCATGCCACGCGTCTCTTCCGTGAGCGGCGCGAGCACGATGACAAAGTCGGAATCGGTGAGGAGTTCATCGAGTTCAGCATAAACGAAACCGTACATCGATTCTGACTCATGCCGCCTCGTCCGGTTATGATACAGCACGTCCATATCAAAACCGCGGGCCCGTCGCGCGACAGCTTCGCCGATTCGTCCCATTCCGATGATCCCGAGCTTGGCACGATATACATCCATCCCGACGTACCCCATCGGCGTCCACGACTTCCATTCTCCGGCCCGTAAATCACGTTCGGCCTCACCGAGACGACGTGCCGTCATCATCATCAGTCCGAAGGCGAGGTCCGCTGTCGTCTCGCTCAACACGTCCGGTGTGTTCGTGACGATGATTCCCCGCTCTTTCGCCGCATCTACGTCGATATTGTTGTAGCCGACCGCCAAGTTTGAGATGACCTCGAGGTGCGGGGCTTGCTCGATCAATTCACGATCGACCGTATCGCTCAGCATCGTCCACAGCCCGTGGGCCGCTGCTGCCTCTTCGAGCAAGACGTCACGCGGCACACTCACCGCTTCTTCTTCCCACATCCGTACGTCATAATCCTCTCGTAGCGGGGCCACCGCTTCTTCAGGTAAGCGTCTCGTAATATAAATTCGTTTTCTCATCCAATCGCTCCTCGTCTCTATATTATTCAATCTTTCTTTTTCGTCACCGGATTCTGTTCCATGAACTGTTCAAATAGCGAACCGAAATCACTGTTGAGCAACTGTTCGATCGTCTTCGATGAATCCATCGCATTCCGGAAAGCGATCTCGTTGATGGCGAGACCGATCGCCCATGTGATCCCGGAAGCGACCGTCGCATTGATGACACTCGCCGCCGCGTTCGCTCCTGGGAAGAACTTCAACACGTTCAGTAAGATCGTCTTTGATAGCGCCCGTCCGATTTGAGGGATGATCGTGCTCCCGATTAACGTCTTCAACATGTCGTCGTTCGCTTTCACCCCCCAATATCGGAACAGATGGACGCTCATCGTCACTTGAATCGGTGTTAATGCGATCGCGTCCGCGAACGGGAGCGGCACGGCGGCCGCTGTCCCCGCACTGGCAACGTAGCCCGAAATGATCCGGTTCGCTTTTTTCCGCTTCAACTTGAGCATCGCTTCGCTCTCGGCGTGAATTTCCATAAGCAGTCCTTCTTGAAGCGACTGGTCGAGTTGATCGACGGACCATGTGACAAGACGCTCCCAGTCGAGATGTGCGCGAAGTTCCTCGTCGTGCAACAGCTCTTCGGCGACACTGAGTTGGAACACCGCCTCGTCCGGGACGATGTCCGTCAGTTCCTCCCGTAACGCCGTCAACTCATCGACGTCGACTTGATCGATTTGCGTGAACAACACCGCGACCGCGGTCACGGCATTCAATCGTTTGATCAGTGCTCGATCGAGCGGGGTGACGCGTTTCATCGACGCGTTAATGGCGTACCAGACGAGATGGATTTGTTCGGCAGCGCCTTTCGACTGTGCCCGCTCCACAAACCCGATGACTTCGTCCGCATACGCCTCTTGCCGCGCACTCCCGATCTCATAGCCTTCGCTGTCGTACAAGACGATGGCGACATCGTCACTCATAAACTGATGAATCCCACGTGTGACCGGTTCACCGGCCGCGACTTTCGTCAAATCCCGTCCGAACACGTGGTTGACGACCGAACTTTTCCCCGACCCGGTGGCCCCGGCGATTAAAATGTTCGGCTTTTTCACCTTTCCACGTAGCCGATCCAATTCTTCTTTTAAATCATACGTGTCTAAGTTGAACGGTATGTTCTTCTCCATATAAGTCCCTCCTCATTGACTGAGCGTCCGGCCAAGGCGGCGCATCTCTTCCTCGAAACCGCGGCGGACGTCCAATTCAATCGTCTGTTTGACCAATTCGTATTGCTGATCGACTGCCTTTTTAATCCCTCGCTCCGCCGTTCGTCGTTTGAACGCCCAATAGATGAAGTGGACACCAGGAATCATTCCGAGCACCATCTTGCGAATCGTCCGCTTGAACGAGTAGTCAAACCCGAGTTCGACTCGACGTGTGTTGAACACGAGGTCAGACGGCGCCCCGACGAGCGGATATCGTTGCATCAGTTGAATGTAGTGGCGGATCCCTTGCGCCATCGCCTCTTCTGTCGTCTCCGCGGCTGCTTCGAGCGTCTGCTCTAAATCTTTCTCGATGTTTCTCGCCTTCCAACTGATCATCGCCTGTGGCGTGATCATCCGGATCGTTTCAGCCGAGCGATAGCTTCGTTGACGCCACGAATCGAGCTCGTCCAATAAGTGTCGAGTCAAATTGAGCGGCAACTTCCGTTCGACGTCGCGCCATAAATTCGTCCGGTTCCGGTTCCATACGGCCTCATAACCGATATGCGGGACGACCTGCCCGCTCAGTAACTTCTTCTCGACGCTGTTGACACGAATGATCGCTTCACTGCTCACACCGAGCTCACGGACCAAGACAGCTTCCATCGCCTCCGCCTTCTCGACGTTCATGGCGCTGTCTGGATTGTAGTTCGTTAAAATGATTGTGACGTTGCTCCGTTTCGCGTAGAGCGGCTTTAAAATCGAGTCCAGCTCATACGCCTCGACACGTCCTGAGTTGATGGACAATAAGTAATAGATGGTATGAAACCAGTCCGCGATGTCGAGCGCACCTTCCCGTTCATTGACGATCGATAAAATCGCGTCATGCCATTCGTCCGACCGATCCGCCTCAAGCCCCCATGTATCAAAGAAGCGGAATAAAATTCCGCGCTCGAGGTCATAATATTCATACTCATGCAGCCCTTCAGCCGTCACCGGTCTACCGGCCCGCGACTCGGCGACGTCACGCCCGTAAATGTAGTTCAAAAACGCGCTCTTCCCGACCCCGGTCTTCCCCGCGATTAATATATTCGAGACAAGCCCCGTGTTGTCCATATCGTTCCCCCTGCCTTCATCGTATAATTACCATTATACTAAATGGACAGGTTTGAAACGTCCGACGAAAGGATGAGACAAATGTTGCACCATCTCGAACTGTACGTCTCCGATTTGAAAAAAAGCCTCACAGCCTGGGACTGGCTCCTCACCGAACTCGGCTACACCGTCTATCAACAATGGGAGCATGGCCAAAGCTACCGCTTCGGTGACACGTATCTCGTCTTCGTCCAAACCGAGGCCGCACATCTCGAGCCGCCTTACCATCGCAAGAAGACCGGTTTGAACCACATCGCCTTTCATGCGGAGTCACGCGACCAGCTCGAGCGGCTGCGGCCAGAATTGTCTCGCCACGGGTTCACCGAGCTGTATGCCGACCGCTTCCCTCATGCCGGCGGTCCGAACTATATCGCCCTCTACTTCGAGGACCCGGACCGGATGAAAGTGGAACTCGTGGCAACGATGTGAACGATTGCACGGACGCCTAACGAAAGTTTGTGAAAACAATTGCAAACTTTTATCGGACCTCCTAGACTTAAAAGTGTCTAAGGAGGTCTTTTCGAATGGAAAAACAAGTTGTTGAGTATATGGAAGAAGCGGCGTACAAAAAGGCGACGCTGTTGCGTCATTCTTTTGGCCAATACGCACTCCGCTCGATTGTCGCCGGATTTTTAATCGGGATCGGGGTCGTCTTCGCGTTCTCTGTCGGGAACATGTTCATCGACGTCCCTGGAACGATGCTGTTCGCCGGGATGAGTTTCTCTGTCGCTCTCGTCTTCATCGTCTGGATGGGCGGGGAGCTGTTCACGAGCAACACGATGTACTTGTACACCGGGGCGAAACGAAACCGGGTCGCGTGGCGTGATCTCGTCAACGTATGGGGCATCAGTTGGATCGGCAACTTGGTCGGTGCGCTCTTACTCGTCGTTCTCGTCATCGGTGCCCACAGTATGGGTGAAGTCGGAAGTGATCATTTACTGTCCGTCGTCGCCGCCAAAAAAATGGGTGGTGACGCGTTCGCCATCTTTTTGAAAGGGATTCTGTGTAACATCCTCGTCTGTATCGCCATCTTCATGCCGCTCAAGACGCAGAACGATGTCGCGAAGATCATGTTGACGATGTTGCCGGTCGTCGTCTTTTTCGCCGCCGGTTTCGAACACTCGATCGCCAACATGGGCATCTTCGGGCTTGCACTGTATTACGCGCCTTCGGAAATGATCAACATCGGCCTCGCCTTGAATAATTTGCTCTTCGCCACACTCGGTAACATCGTCGGTGGCGCCTTGTTCGTCGCTGGCACGTATGTCCATTTGAACGCACAATCTTCCTCGACCACCATCAAATCTATCCGCCAGAACGCATAAAGACAGGGGCCCCGATGAGCAGGGCCCCTGTTGTTGTAATGATTATGCTTTTGATGAGTCGGCTGCGGCCGCTTGGACCGTACCTTGCGCGACTTCTTCTTCTTCGACGTCCCAGCACTCTGTGTTCTCGATGCCGAGTTTACGGGCCGAGAAGCGTGGGTTGAGACCTTGAGCGCGTTGCTCTTCGTAGTCACGGAGTACTTTGAAGGCCACACCGCCGAGAAGTGTGATTGCCGCCAAGTTGATGAGTGTCATGCCGGCCATGAACAAGTCGGCGAGACTCCAGACGAAGCCGAGACTTGCGACCGATCCGAGGAAGACGAAGCCCATCGTGAGAAGACGGAAGCCGAAGACGGCACCTTTACTCTTCTTGATGAATTCGATGTTCGTCTCACCGTAGTAGTAACTGCCGACGATTGAGCTGAAGGCGAACAAGAGGACGCTGATGGCGATGAAAGCAGGTGCCCATGATCCGATTTGTTCAGCCAACGCATTTTGAAGGAGTGCGATCCCTTCGCCGTTACCAGCCGCGTAGCTGTCCGAAAGAAGAACGATCGCTGCTGTTGCTGTACAGACGATCAACGTGTCCAAGAAGACACCGAGCGTCTGCATGAAACCTTGTTTCGCCGGGTGAGACACTTCTGCTGTCGCAGCGGCGTTCGGTGCCGAACCCATACCGGCTTCGTTCGAGAAGAGACCACGACGTACACCCATCATGATAGCAGCTCCGACCGATCCGCCGAACGCTTGCTCGAGACCGAACGCGCTTTGGAAGATCATACCAAGAACAGCTGGCATTTCTGTGATGTTCACGACGACGACGTAAAGGGCGATGATCAAGTAAAGGACTGCCATGATTGGTACGACGATTGCTGAGAAGTTCGCGACACGTTGCACGCCGCCGAAGATGACGAGACCCGTCAACACGACGAGTACAGCTCCGCCGATAGCCGCTTCAAGACCGAACGCGTTGTCGAACGCTGCCGCGATCGTGTTCGATTGAACCGAGTTGAAGATGAGACCGAACGTGAAGGCGATCAACACCGCAAAGACGATACCGAGGACGCGGTTGTTAAGACCTTTTTCAATGTAGTAAGCTGGACCCCCGCGGTATGCGACGTCATCTTTCACTTTGTATACTTGAGCGAGCGTGCTCTCGATCATCGCTGTCGCTCCACCAAGAAGCGCGACGATCCACATCCAGAAGACGGCACCCGGACCCCCGAGAGTGATGGCGACCGTGACACCGGCCAAGTTACCCGTTCCGATTCGTGTCGCTGCTCCGATGAAGAACGACTTCGCCGAGCTGATACTCTTGCCATCTTTCGCGAGTGTGACGTCTGATTTGTCAGTGACGACACGGAACATCTCTTTTAAGTAACGGAATTGCATAAATCGTGTTTTGACCGTGAAATAAATCCCTGCTCCGACGAGCGCCACAATCAACACGTACGTCCATAAGATGTTGTTTAAAAAGTCGACGCTTCCTTGCAATAAGTTTTGTACGGCTTCCATGAATAAGTTCCTCCCTGTTGTGTGAATCTGAAGTTGTTAAGATTTTTATAATGTCTTGTTTTGAATTATACAAAGATTCTGACAATTAGCAATAATTTTTTTATAGGTTGGTTCACAGAAAGTTCACATGAAATTCGACACGAACCCCGAAAAACCGACACTTGAAGCGCTTACATAATGTCTCAAAAGAAATTATAAATCTATATTTCCCGGCTTGATTTCGAGGATTTCATTCAACTTGTTTCATACTATTCGTTTTGTGAATAGGTTTGTTTGTGAATCTGATCGCCGTTCTATCAATATAGTATGACAATATTTCCCGATTCTCGAATGAATCCCGACCTACCGGGTAATAAATAACTATAGGTGCGCGCCTTCTACAACACCACGTTCAGTCATCACGAAGAAAGAAGGGAATGAGATGAAGAAGCATCGCAAATGGTGGTCGCTTTTGTTCGTGCTCATGTTCGTGCTGTCGCTGTTACCAATGAAAGGAGTAGTCGCGGAAGAGAGTAGTCAACAATGGTGTGTCTCGACGACGTCGGATAAGACGATTTATGCGGGACAACACATTCCAATCGGTACGGTCGACTTTGAGTTTGTCGCAAACGGGCTGAAAATCGTCATTGATTTGAATGACGGGGTCATGCTCAAAGATGCCGCTGAAAACGTCAAGATTGATTTTCGTCTGTTGAGCGATTCCCTTGAACGAGGAAGCCCAGGGGCATACGACTTTAAAACGTACTCGAACGTCGATCCGACACACTTGGTGATTTCGTATGCGGATCTCGCAAGTTATCTCGGAGTAGATGTTTCGACACTCTTTTCTGACGGTTTCCAATTCAATGTCTTCCTTCACTTGGACACAGTAGTGAATGGCGCTGACGAAACCGCCTATCCGGGTGATCCGGGGGTCGGCAACCCATGGGTCCGCTACGTCACGTTGACGGTGGAAGAATGCACACCACCGCCACCAATGGACGACTATGATGTGTTCACCATCGGATTCTGGAAAAACATCTTCAATTTCGACAAAGTGACGTTCTCGTACGGCACAGTCATCACCATTGATGGAAAAGATTACAGTGTGATTCACGATCGCGCGGCACTCGCCCTTCTCATGGATCCCGCGAAAAAAGGGATGACGGAAGAGAAACGGTTGATCATGCAGCTGACGGCCGCGAAAATCAACGTCCTGTTGAACGACGCTGATTTCCAAAACCTTGATCTCGTCTACAAAGACAGCGGAGTCGAGGTCGGTCTGACAGTTGGTGAGATGATTGCCGGTGCGGACGCAGCGCTTTCAAGTAAAAACATCGACCAAATGAAGTATTACCAAAAACTTCTCGATGACTTCAATAACGGGCTTTTCATCGGTACGTCGCATGACTGAACAGGTGTGAACGAAGAAAAAAGGCAGTCGCTCGATTGAGCGGCTGCCTTTTAAACGCCTGTCCGTTTCTTCTGGTTGTTCGGCTTCTTCGTCAACTGGTTCGTCAACGGTTTCTGCTTCGTCCCATGAAGACCTGTCGGCACTTTCGTCTGACTTTGCTTCTTCTCGGCGAGTTTTTGTTTCATCGCCTCTTGAAAACTCATTTTCTTTTCACTCATGTCATTCACCTCCAGCTTCGATCACTTTCACTCGACCGACCTGTCCATCGCTTAAGCGTACTTTAATGCCGTGCGGGTGACGCGGCGAGTTCGTCAAAATGTCTTTGACGACGCCTTTCGTCAACTTCCCACTCCGCTGATCTTGTTTTAGGACAATCTGGACGTGGAGCCCTGGTCGAATGTCCGCGCGTTTCGTGCCATCCATACCCGACACCCCTTTCCGTATAGTCAACCTCTATCATATGCTCTTTTCCCGTTTTTGTCACAACCTATTCGATGACGCCGACTTGAGCGAGTGCCGGAGTCATATAACTTTGGTCGGTACGAAACGTCCGAACAGCTCCGCCACGCGTAATGCTGACGTCGACGCCGCCGCGTTTGAACGTCAACGTCACAATCGCCTGTCCGCCTACATTGAAGAGTCGTGCCGTGCCGTCAAGTGCATGATAGGCTTCTGTGAGCGCCCGGGCAAAGGCGACATAATCCGTTGTCGTGACGGCTTCGACGTGCCCGAAGATCTCGATGGCTACGATTTCTCGGCTGGCTCGTATGATCGTCAACCGATGTGTCTCCACATCATTCCCGATTTCAATTTGATGCATCGAACCCCTCCTAAAAACACTCCCCGAAACGGAGAGTGTCAGTGTACGTCTTTTCGTGCTTCCGGATATTTTTTCTTCAAGTCATCTTGTGTCGTCAACTTAGAAAGTGGGACACCGGTCCGGTATGCGGCCCGGGATACCATCAGTGCGGCGAGCGGGGCCGTCAAGAAGACGAAGAGAATCGTCAGTAAAATCTTTCCGGAGAACATCCCTTCCGCGAGCAAGAAGTAGAGGAACGTCCCGACCATAACAGTGATGACGCCGAGCGTGGCGCTCTTCGTCGCCGAGTGCGTCCGCCCGTACACGTCCGGGAACCGGATAAAACCGATTCCACCGACGAGGCTGAGGAATCCTCCGATCAGACAAAGAATCGCAACAATCCATTCAATCGCGGTCAAAGATATCCCCCCTCTCCACAAATTTTGACAAGGCAATCGTCCCGATGAACGCTAATATCCCGATGACGAGGATGACCTCGGCGTAGGCGATCGTCTCTTGGAGGATCATCAAAATCCCGATGACGCCAATGAGCGTGATCCCGATCGCATCGAGCGCGACGATACGGTCTGGCATCGTCGGCCCTTTCACGGTCCGGATGAACGAGATGACAAGTGAGATCGACATGAAGAACAACGCGATCATAAGCAACACTTTAAACATCAGTGCGTCACCTCCATTATCGCTTTTTCAAACGTGTCGTGAATCTCGCGTATCATCTGTTCCTTGTCTGGTACGTGAATCGAGTGGACGAAGATCGACTTCTTATCTTCTGAAAAATCCATCGATAACGTTCCCGGCGTCAGACTGATGAGTGAAGCAAGGAGCGTCAACTCCCAATCTGACTTGAGCTGGGTCGGGACTTCGATGATGCCTGGCTCGATGTCGAACTTCGGACTAAGGAGCACTTTAACGACATCGATGTTCGACATGATCAACTCTTTGATGAACAAGGCGATCAGTTTGAACGCAGCGAAGACGCGGCGCATATAGAAGTCGAAGTGAAGGAAGCGACGCAAGACGAACAAGATGAAAATCCCGACGATGTAGCCGAGCAGGAAATCGACGCCGGTGTAACTATTCCAAAGCACCGCCCACATGATGGCGATGACGGTGTTTAAAACGACTTGGAACGTCATGCGCCCCCTCCTTTCAAGACCGAATCAATATAAATCGACGGGTCGAGCAACTGGTTCGACGCCTCGAGGAAGAACGAAAGGATCGGTTGGGCCGCGACACCGAGCACCGTCGTCAAGATGACGAGCGGGATGGCAGGCAGCAACAAGTCTCCGACTTTCGTCTTGCCTTGGGCTTTCGTATGCTTTTGCTCGCCCCAGAACACGTACATAAAGATTTTGATCATCGAGAAGAGCGTCAACATGCCGACAGCGAGCGCGATCCCACCGACGACGTATTGCTCCGTCTCAAAACTCGAGACGACGAGCGACAGTTTACTGACGAATCCACTGAACGGCGGGATGCCGGCGATGGCGATCCCGGTAATGAAGAACATCCACCCGAGGAGCGGGTGCGTCTTCAACAGTCCGCCCATCTGTTTCAGGTCGGTCGTGCCGGTGATGCGTTGCGCCGTCCCGGCATAGAGGAAGAGCGCCGTCTTCACGATGATGTTGTGGACGATATAATAAATCGCCGCCGCAACCGCCAGGCTCGTGTACAGACCGAGACCGATGACCATATAGCCGACCTGCGACACGATATGGTACGACAGGATGCGCTTGAAGTCGAAGTTCGAGACGGCACCGAGGCCGCCGATGACGATCGTGATCGCCCCGACCCAAATGAGGATCGGCTGTGTGAACTCTTGGTTATGCGGGAAGATGAGCGTGAACGTCCGGATGATCGCGTAAATCCCGACTTTCGTCAGCAGTCCGCCGAACAAGGCGGCGACTGCGGCCGGCGGTCCGAAATACGAACGCGGCAACCAGAAGTAAAGCGGGAACAACGCCCCTTTCATCCCGAAGACGATGAAGTAGAACATCGCAATGACGTTCAGCACCCCGACTTGTTCAAGCTCGGCGACACGCTCGGCGAGTTGCGCCATGTTGAGCGTACCGGTGACGGCGTACGTGAACGCCATCGTCGCGATGAACAAGATTGAGGCGAAGATGTTCATGACGACGTACTTGAGCGACTCACGGAGCTGATAGTTCGTCCCGCCCATGACGATCAACACGTAAGACGAGATGAGCATCACTTCGAAGAAGACGAACAAGTTGAAAATGTCACCTGTCAAGAACGCCCCGTTCACCCCTGTCAACAAGAAGAAGTAGAACGGATAGAAGTAAAACTTCTCGCGCTCCGGTGCGATCGTCCGAAATGCGAAGAAGAGACAGAGCAATCCGACGATCGCTGACATGAGCACCATGATGGCCGCGAACAAGTCGGCGACAAGAACGATCCCGAACGGTGCCGACCAATTCCCGACTTCGAGAACGACGACCCCTTCGGCCCGAACGACACTGAGCAAGTAAATCGCGACGCCGAGCATGAGAATGGCCGTCAACCCGCTCAAGAAACGCTGTAGTCCGATTCGCTTCGAGAACAAAATCAAGATGGCTCCGACAGCGAACGGAATTAGGAATGGGAGTACGAGCAAGTTATTCATCAGCCGACCCCCTCAATTGTTCTAAATCGTCCGTCTTGAACGCTTTGTACGTCCGGTATGACAGGACGAGTAAAAATGAAGTCATCCCGAAACTGATGACGAGCGCCGTCAAGACGAGTGCTTGCGGCAACGGGTCGGCATAAGCTTCTGAATTTAAGTTAAGGAGCGGCGGCGTCCCGCTCTGCAGTCCCGACATCGTCAACAGTAAGAAGTGCGCCCCGTGCGACAAGAGGATTAAACCGAGCACGATTCGCAACAAGCTTTTCGTCAGTAACAGGTAAGTGCCGACCATGAAGAGGACACCGACCGTAATCGACATGAGTATTTCCATTACGAATCATCCTCCGCAATCGCTAAAATTATCGTCAAGGCAATGGCCACGACCACCAAGTAGATACCGAGGTCGAACGGGAGCGCCGTCGACAGCTCGGTCGTCCCGAGGACCGGTAAGTCGTAGTAGTCAAAAAACTGGGTCAAAAACGGATAACCGAACAACATGCTCGACACACCCGTGAACAAGGCGACGAGCAAGCCGACGGCAATCATCGTCGTAAAGTTGAACGGAAGCGCCTTTTTGATGCGCTTCATGTCAAATCCCAAATACATGAGGAGAAGCGCGCTCGCCGTCATCAATCCACCGATAAACCCTCCGCCAGGGTTGTTGTGCCCGGCGAAGAACAAGTAAATCGAAAACGCGAGTAAGACAAATGTGACGACCCGGGTGATGCTGTGGAGCATCAAGTTGCTCGCTCTCACATGTCTCTTCATACGTCTTCTCCTCCTTTCAAGCGTAATTTAATCAATGTGACAATCCCGAGGGCGGCGACCGCCAACACGAGTACTTCAAGCAGCGTATCGAGCCCACGGAAGTCGACGAGGATGACGTTGACGACGTTGTAGCCGCCTGCGAGTTCTTTCGCGTTCTCGAGGAAGTAATCTGAAATCGACTCATAGCCTGCCTCGTTTCCAAGCGCCGCCGAACTAAGGGCGACGAGTGTCATCATGACCCCAACGCCAATCGAGATTAACAAGTTGGCCACGTTCAAACGCGGGGTGAACTTCTCTTTGCGCATCTCTGGCAAGTGATAGAAGGCGAGCATGAAAATGACGAGTGTCACCGTCTCGACGAGCAGTTTCGTCAAGGCGAGATCTGGTGCGCGGAACACGATCAACAAGAGCGCGAGCAAGAACCCGATGACACCGACGACGATGACCGCCGTGATGCGGTGGTTCAAGAACGGGATTGTGACGATCGCCCCGATGAGGAGCGGGATCAAAATCCACATGAACGGTTCAATCACACTCGTGTTCGCCGTATCGATCGCAAAGGCATCGAAACGCCAGAACGTGTAACCGACGAGAAGCAGCATGAACGTGAAGATGTACGCGAAGTAATCGCGCAACAGTCCCGTCATTTGAAGACGCGTGATCCACTGTGAACCTGACGTGAGGCCAGTGAGCGCATTGTCATAGAACCAGTTGAACGGGTCACGCTCGCGGTTGTAGATCGCGAGTTTCATCCAACGGTGCATGAGATAGAACAAGAACGAGGCGATCAAGACGACACCGAGCGTCATGAGAAGCTCTGTGTTGACCCCGTGCCAAATCTTAATGTCGACGACGAACTGTTCACCTTCCGGCAAGACCGTCGGTAAAATCGCTTGTTTCGCCGGTTCGATGATCGAGTACGACAACAAGTTCGGGAACAAGCCGAAGACGATGACGAGTACGACGAGAATAATCGGACTGATGAGCATCCCGATCGGTGCCTCGTGCACCTTCCGTTCATAGTTGCTCGGCTCAAATTTTCCACGGAACGTGTGGAAAAACATGATCAAGCTGTAGAGGAACGTGAAGATACTCGCAATCCAGGCGATGAGCGGGAACATGAACCCGAGCGAGCCGACGTCGAACGCTTCAAAATTACGAACGTTCAACATCGCCGAGAAGAACTTCTCTTTACTCAAGAAACCATTGAACGGTGGCAATCCTGCCATCGAGGCAAGACCGATGAGCGAGACGGTGAACGTGATCGGCATGACCGTCATCAAGCCCCCGAGTTTGCGAATGTCCCGTGTCCCCGTCTCGTGGTCGATAATCCCGACCGCCATGAAGAGTGCGCCCTTGAACGTCGCGTGGTTGAACAAGTGGAAGACCGCGACGAGAATCGCTTGCGAGTAAATCGGGTCATCCGCACCGCCTGTCAGCGCCGCTGAACCGACACCGAGGAGTGACATGATGAGACCTAGTTGACTGACTGTCGAGAAAGCGAGAATCCCTTTCAAGTCTTTTTGACGGACGGCCGAGATCGAGCCCCAAAGGAGCGTCACGAGTCCGACGATCGACAGCGTCCAAAACCAAACGTTCGAGCCGCCGAACACAGGTGTCATCCGAGCGACGAGATAAATCCCGGCTTTGACCATCGTCGCCGAGTGCAAGTACGCACTGACCGGGGTCGGTGCCTCCATCGCGTCCGGCAACCAGATGTGGAACGGGAACTGGGCCGACTTCGTGAACGCCCCGAGAAGGACGAGAATCATCGCCGGAACGAAGAGCGGGCTCGCTTGGACGACGTCGACGTTCGCGATAATCGTCCGGATGCTGAACGTGCCTGTCATTTGATAGAGCAACACGAAACCACCGAGCATGGCGAGACCGCCCGCGACGGTGATCAGCATCGACTTTTGAGCACCTTTCGTCGACTTATCCTTGTGGAACCAGTAACTGATGAGAAGCGCTGACGCCATACTCGTCACTTCCCAGAACACGTACAAGACGATCAAGTTATCTGATAAGACGACACCGAGCATCGCCCCCATAAAGAGCATCAAGTATACATAGAAGTTACCGAGACGCTCTTTTTTAGACAGATAGAAGATGGAATAGAGCACGACGAGCGAGCCGATCCCCGTGATCAGCAACACGAACAGCATGCTCAATCCGTCTAAATAAGCGGTGAAATCAATGCCGAGCGCCGGAATCCAGGAAACGGTCGTCTCGACGACTTGCCCAGACGAGATGACCGGCAACCAGTTCATGAAGTATACGAACAGTGCCGTCGGCAACAGCCAGACGAACCAACCGGTGTGAATCTTTGAGACGTACTTAAACAGAAACGGTATGATGAGCGCGAATAAAAAAGGCGATAAAATCACCCAATGCAGTGCGGACAATGTGTTCCCTCCTTCAACTTTTCTCAATATGCCTTGTAAGGTAATCTTTTACATTAGTGAATGTAGATTCCTTTTCTAAGGAGCGGGTGATCGTTTCGGTTTTCTAAACTTTCATACCCGATTTTTCAACCCCTCAACCTTGGACATTATTTTGAATGCTCTCTCGATATGTTGTTGATTCCCAGTATAGCTCACTTTTTCGTTTGTTTCATCTCTCCCGCTCTCTCTGATTCAAATTCACGTGACCTTGTTAATAAGAAGAAACGCAATATTTTTTTATTTTTTCGCCTATTTTTAAAACCCTTTTATTGTAAATTATTTTACTCTTTAAACCATAAATGGCTCTTTAAAATCTTTTATTTTCAAACCTGTTACATCCTAAGACTCTCTGCATTCAACAAAAAAAGCACTTTCCGCGTCGTTGGAAAGTGCTTCTCTATTCGTTTAAAGACGATACAATCTCGCCTCGAACGGCTTCAACGTGAACGTTTCCGTGTCAATCGGTTCCGGGTCGGTCTCGTTCGTCAAGACGAGCGTCGCATCAACAACGTCCGGAAGCGTGACGATAGCCGGATTCGCCGTCAAATTGACGACAATCATGAAGCGCGTGTTTTCGAACGTGCGTTCATACACGAACGCTTGCGTATGGTCCGGTAAGACGTCCGTGTAACTTCCGTATGTGAACGTCTCTTCGGTACGGCGAAGACGAATCATCGCCTTGTAGAACGACAAAATCGAATGGGCGTCTTTCGTCTGCGCCTCGACATTGAGCGTCTCATACTCTTCGTGGACCGGCATCCATGGCGCTGCCGTCGAGAAACCGGCGTAAGGTGAGGCGTCCCACTGAATCGGGGTCCGGACGTTGTCACGGGACGTTCCCCACACTTGTTGCATCGAATCGATCTCGCTCATGCCGTTCGCGATGCGCTCGAAGTACTCATTTTTCGTGGCGACATCGTCATAATCATGGATGGACGGGAGCGGGACGTTCTTCATCCCGATCTCTTGCCCTTGATAGATGAACGGTGTCCCGTGCATGAAGAAGTACATCATCCCGAGCGCGGTCGCACTCTCGCGCCAATAGTGGTTCTCGTCCCCGACGAGCGAAACGGCACGGACCATGTCATGGTTCTCGATGTAGAGGGCGTTCCACCCCGTCTCGAGGAGCCCTTGCTGCCATTTATCGAAGATTCGCTTCAGCTCCACGACGTCAAGCGGGGCAAGGCGCGACTTGCGCATAATATCGACGTGGTCGAAATGGAACGCCATGTTCATCGCCCCGTTGTCCGGCCCCATCCATAAATCCGCCGCTTCCGGCTCGATGCCGTTCGTCTCGCCGACCGTCATGATGTCGTATTTCGCGAACGTTTCGCGCTTCATCTTTTGGAGGTAGTCATGGATTCCCTCGATGTTCGAATACATCGAGAACGCCGTCACGTGTTTCTTCCCCTCTGGCGACGGCAGCATCGTGTCCGTCGGCTTCTTTTTAATGTGGCTGATCGCGTCGACGCGGAACCCGTCGATGCCTTTTTCGAGCCACCAGTTGATCATGTCATAGATTGCCGTGCGTACTTCCCCGTTCTCCCAGTTGAGGTCGGGTTGTTTCTTTGAAAACACGTGCAAATAATACTGGTCCGTCTCCGGGTCGAGTTCCCACGCCGAACCGCCGAAGATGCTCGCCCAGTTGTTCGGCGGTCCGCCGTTTTCCCCATCACGCCAAATGTACCAGTCTCGTTTCGGATCGTCTTTCGACCGTTTCGACTCGACGAACCACGGGTGCTCGTCTGACGTGTGGTTGACGACAAGATCGAGCAAAAGCTTCATCCCGCGCGCATGCACCGCTTTCAGAAGCGCATCGAAATCTTCCATCGTGCCGAACTCTTCCATAATATCTTGGTAGTCCGAGATGTCATAACCGTTATCATCGTTCGGCGACTTATACATCGGACAAATCCAGATCACGTCGATGCCAAGGTCTTCGAGATAGTCGAGCTTCTCGATCACGCCACGAAGATCACCGATGCCGTCCCCGTTTGAATCTTTGAAACTACGCGGATAAATCTGATAGGCGATCGCCTCTTTCCACCATGCCCGTGTGACCCTTTGTTGCTCCACTCGTCTGAACGCCGTCTCCATACGTCAATTTCCCCCTAGAGATTGTAGTCGATTTATAAAGAAGGTACATACCTGTTTTTACATGAATCTAATCCTACAATAGCATTAGTGCAAGCGTTTGCAAATAGAGACGGCACAAAAAAATGCAGTCCGTAGACTACATTTTCGTGACAGTCGCAACTTGTTCACAGAACGACGCGATGAGGCGTGACAGCCGCTCACGGTCGTGGTCCATCGTTGCCACGTGATAGGATCGTTCGAGCACGTCTCGCCGCTTTGGCGCCCGAATCTGGTCATGCAACCACATCGAATCTTCCGGTGGAACGACGTTGTCGACCGCAGAGTGGATGACGTATGTCGGGACCGACACGCGCGACACGTGCGGGCGGACCTCTTCGATTAACGCGAGCAGCTGTCGAATCGCCGATGTCGGCACTTTGTCGTAGACGATTTCATATACTCCTTCCGCCAAAATGTCAGGTTCGTCCTCGTCGATAAATCGACAAATCCCGTCCGCGGCGTGGCAGGCATAACCCGGTACCGACAACGCGGCGTTAATCGTGACGATGGCGTCGACGTGACCTGCGAGCGCGGCCTTCAGTGCGAGCGTTCCACCCATCGATTGTCCGACGATGATCACGTGACGACATCGTTCCCGTAGAAGACGTACCCCATCGATGACCGTCTCGTACCAATCGTCCCGCGTCGACCGTCTAAATTCCTCTGGGTCGGTGCCGTGTCCGGTGAGACGCGGTGCGTACACCGTAAATCCATTTCCCATCAAGTCGAGGGCGACATCATGGACACTTTGGGGTGTCCCGTTAAATCCATGACATAACAGGATACCGGTCTCGTTTCCTTCATAATAAAATGCGCCAGCTCCCGGGATGACCGGGTAAGTTGTAGTCGTCATTCATGCCCTCCTTTTTAATCCTCAGTTCACCGATACATTTAATTTGTATTAGAGAATTGTAAGAGTTGCATTTGATTCCGTCAACACTATTCGACAAACTAAAAACCGATTTACCTTTGTCATCAAAATGTAATATGAACTTCGCGTTAAGAGGATTGAGTTCTGACGTCTGCTTGGTTATGTTTAACATGTAGTTAAAAAGTTGGTAAATGATAGCGAAATACACCAAACCATCCAGGAGTGTAAACGCATCGGCGCATCGCCAAGTTGATTAATGTAAGCGCTATCATTTTCTTGTGTGTTTTTATGGAGGGGGCTAACCGACTCAACGAGCGACGACAACGAAGTGGGACATCGTATCGGACATCTTACATAAGTCAAAGGGAGACGAAAAAACATGGGGAATCATCCTAAACGTTCATTCAAAAAAATGACAGGGCTAGCTTTGTCGGCAGGGCTCATCGCGAGCAGCTTGACGCCGATCGCGGCCAACGTTCAAGCAGAAGGACTTAACGCGACAGACTTATTCATCTCGGAGTACGTGGAGGGCTCGAGCAACAACAAAGCCATCGAACTGTTCAACGGAACGAGCTCGGTCATCAACCTTGCGGACTACAAGCTCGAACTGTATACGAACGGAAGTGCGACCGTCGGGACGACGTTGAATTTGACGGGGACGTTGCAACCAGGGGCGACGTACGTCATTGTCAACGGAAGCGCGAGCGATGCCCTTAAAGCGAAGGCGAATGTCACGAGCGGCGTGACAAACTTCAATGGTGACGATGCACTCGTCTTGAAGAAAGGGTCGACCGTCCTCGACGTGTTCGGGCAAGTCGGTTTCCGTCCTTCACCGAAGTGGGGTACAACGGTTTCATCTGTCGATCAGACGCTCGTCCGTAAAGACACGGTTACGACTGGCGACACGAACGGTAGCGACGCGTTCGAACCAGCCGACGAGTGGAACGGCCTTCCAATCGACACGTTCACGAACCTCGGGTCGCACACGTTCCAAGGCGTCGTATACGGTGACGGCGGGACAATTGAAGAGCCTCCGGCACCAGCGACACCGATTTCAATCGCAGATGCCCGGACAAAAGCTGATGGCGCGACAGTGACGGTCAAAGGCGTGGTCACAGCGAAGCTAGCGAACACGATTTCCATCCAAGACGAGACAGGCGGTCTCTCGATTCGCCCGACGTCTCTCGCGGTCAACGTAGGTGATGAAATTGTCGTCACGGGCGCGCTCGGTTCGTACCGTGAACTTCTTCAATTGAACAACGCCGTCGTCGTCTCGAAGCAAACGACGACCGTACCGGCCCCGCAAGTGTTGACCGGCGAGCAGATCAATGAAGACGTCGAGTCTGAACTCGTCACCGTCAAGAACGTGACGCTCTCTGGAAGCGGGCAAAACTTGACGGCGACAGACGGCACAAAAGAGTTCGTCGTCCGTGATGAGCGTGGCATCCTCGACCTCCAGACGGACGTCAACTATTCATCAATCACTGGAATCGTTCAGCAGTTCGACAATACGTATCAAATCATTCCGCGCAGCGCTGCCGACACAGTGATCGACAATTCGGTCCTGCGTCCAGCCATCGCGACACCAGGTGCGGGCACGTTCATCGGGCCACAAGACGTGACGCTTGCGACGACGACGGCCGATGCGGAGATTTACTATACGCTTGACGGCTCGGACCCGAAAGTAAACGGCACGCGCTACACGGCACCGATTCGCATCGAATCATCGAAGACGTTGAAGACGGCCGTCAAATCGAACGATACGTTCAGCGCCGTGACGACATACGACTATAAGATCACGGACAAGATTCGCATCCACGACATTCAAGGCGCAAGCCATACGTCACCGATGAACGGACAGACGGTCGAAGGCGTCGAAGGCATCGTCACGTACTCGTTCGTCTCAAACGGTACGACGTACTACTACATCCAAACGCCAGACATGGAAGCAGACCAGGACCCACGTACGTCTGAAGCCATCGTCTTGTACGGCGGACGATCGATTCCTGGCATTCAAGTCGGCGACCTCGTCAGCGTGAAAGGTCTCGTCAGCGAATATGCGATCGAGGGCTACAGCGATCGCCAGCAGACAGACATGAAGATGACGCAAATCGACACACGTAACGGAAAAGTCGACGTCTTGAAGAGCGGCGTGAAACTCCCGACACCGGTCAAGATTGACGAGTCGAACTTGCCGACCGAGTTCATCGACAGCGATGCGCTCGCCATCTTCAACCCGGACAAAGATGCGATCGACTTCTGGGAGAGCCTTGAAGGGATGCGTGTCGAGACAGGGAACCTCAAATCGGTCGCTCCGCAACAGTACGGTGACCTCGTCACCGTACTCGAGAGCGCACCGACAGAGACGTTCAACGGCGGGATTCTATTGAAGAAAGATGACGCTAACGCCGAGCGGATCCAGTTCCGTCTCGAACCGAACGTCGAAGCGCGTGAGTTCGACGTCGCGACGGGTGACTTGTTCAACGGACCGATCGTCGGTGTCGTCGGTTACTCGTTCGGCAACTATAAGATTCAAGTCGGTCTCGACGAGATGAAGTCTGCCTTCGTCAAAGGCGATGCCAAACGTGAGACGACGTTCATCCAAGCAGAAGAAGATAAGTTGACGATCGCCTCGTACAACCTCGAGAACTTCTCGAACAACATAAAAGAGACGTCGGACGACAAGGCGCTCAAGCTCGCGAAAGCGTTCGTCGAAGAGTTGAACAGCCCGGACATCATCGGTGTGACCGAAGTCCAAGACAACAATGGACAAAGCACAGGAGACGCGGCGGCTGACCAAAGCTACCAGCGTTTGATCGACAACATCGTCGCCGTCGGCGGCAAGACGTACAAATACGTCAACATCGATCCCGAAAACAACAAGGATGGCGGCGCACCGAACGCCAACATCCGTGTCGGCTTCTTGTATGACCCAGAGCGTGTCTCGCTCACAGAAGGCGCGCCAGAAGGTGACGCGACGACGGCTGTCGGTTACGAGAACGGGAAGTTGACCCACAACCCGGGCCGGATCGACCCGCTCAACCCGGCGTTCAACAGTTCGCGTAAACCGCTCGCGGCCCAGTTCGATTTCCAAGGCGAGAACGTCATCGTCATCGCCAACCATTGGAACTCGAAAGGCGGCGACACAGGCTTCTTCGGTTCGCAGCAACCGGTCGTGCTCGGCAGTGAAGTCCAACGTAAGAAAATCGCCCAAATCGTCCACGACTTCGTGGCGGACGTGAAAGCTGACAACCCGGATGCGAACGTCGTCGCTCTCGGTGACTTCAACGATTTCGAGTTCTCAGACGCCATGCAAATCTTCAAAGGTGACTTGATGACGAACATGGTCGAGAAAGTGCCGGCCGTCGACCGTTACTCGTACATCTACCAAGGCAACTCGCAAGTGCTCGACCACATCCTCGTGTCGAACCGTCTCGCCGCTTCGACTGAGATTGACATGATCCACGTCAACGCCGACTTCACAGAGATGTCGGGCCGCGCGAGTGACCACGATCCGGTACTCGTTCAAATCGACCTCAAGCCCGAGCCAGAAACGCCAGAAGTCGAGTTGAAACGTTACACGGTCGAGAACCACCCGGCCGCCCGTCTCGTCCTTCAAGACGACTACATCGGTGTGACGATCGGCAAAGGGACGAACTTCAAGAACGGCATCTTCGTCCGTGGCGTCCACACGGAATTGACAGGTGACCCGCTCAAGAACATCGTCGTGCAAGTGAAGCCAGAGAAGGCCGGTGCCATCATCGACTTCAAAGGCGCGACCGTCAAAGAAGTGATCGTCGACGGGACGAACCTCGCTGAGATTCGGGGCGCAGAGAACGTCAAGCGCATCACGTATACGAAAGGTGCTTCCGCTAAAACAGTCGTTATCACAAAATGACGCATTTGACCGCAGACGAGCTCGTCTGCGGTTTTTTGTGTTTTTCTTTTTGAAATTCGGGGATTAAAAAGGAGATGTGAACGAAGTGGAGGCAGACAAGATGGAGATGCACAACGGTGAACTGTATTGGCCGAAGACAGAATCAGAACAGGTCGTCCTCGCGCGACCTCAAAAAAAAGAACGCTATGACGTACTCGTGATCGGGGCCGGCATGTCCGGCACATTGACCGCGTACACGCTCCATCAAGATGGTGTCGATTTCGCCGTCCTCGACAAAGGAAAAGTCGGGGCCGGGAGCACGGCCGCGAACACCGGGCTCATCCAATACTCGAACGACATCATGTTACATGAGCTCGCCGCACAAATCGGCGAGGCCGACGCCGTCCGGTTTTATAAGCTTTGCGCGGAGGCGGTCGATTCACTCGACGAGGTGGCCGAGACGGTCGGTGCGAAAGACGTCTACATCCGACGGGACAGTCTCTGTTTCGCCAGCTGTGACGAAGATGTCACTAAATTGAGACGTGAATATGAGATGCTAACGAAACATGGTTTCGCGGCCGAATGGCTCGACCGCGACGAATTGAAGGCGCGTTTCCCGTTCGACAAGCCGGCCGCCCTCGTCACGAAAGGCGACGCTGAAGTGAACCCGCTCACGCTCAGTCGTCAAGTCGTCCGTCACTTGTCACAGGCGAACGTCCCGATTTTCGAAGAGACCGACGTCACAGATGTCGTATCGGATGGGAACGGTTGGCTCGTCGTGACGCCAGAGGCCATGTTCAAAGCGAACCATGTCATCTTCGCGACAGGGTATGGGACTTCTCCTCTGCTCGACTCCCATCGGCTCGAGCTGAACCGCTCGTACGCCATCGCCACGAATCCGGTCGATGATTTCCGTTCCTGGGACGGCCGCGCCCTCATTTGGGAGACGAAACGGCCGTACTTGTACGTGCGGACGACCACCGACGGACGCATCATCGCCGGAGGACTCGACGAGGAGAAGCCGGAGACCCCGCACAGCGAAGCGCTCATTCAAAAACGGGCCGAGCGCATCCGCCAAGCGGTCGAGGAGCTGTTCCCGATGTACGAATTGACAGTTGAATACGCTTGGGTGGCATTGTTCGGGGAATCGGTCGATCAGTTGCCGTTCATCGGGGAGCATCCCGATCGACCGCACCTCTATTATTTGCTCGGTTACGGAGGCAACGGCACCGTGTATAGTATGCTCGGATCTAAAATGTTGAGTGACGCCGTGCGCGGTGTCGAGAATGAAGATGCACGCATCGTCCGACTCGACCGGGTACGTCAATCAGACACGACCTTCCCCTGACGCTCAGGGGATCTTTTTATACATAGGCAAGGAGTGAACGACATGACAATCAATCGAAATCAAAAACCACGCTGGGTATATCGCTTACGGAGAGGGCTGCTCTTCCTCCCAGCCATCGCTTTCGCCATTTACGCCTGGCCGAGCGAACCCGCATCAGAACAGACTGAGACGGTCCAAACGTCTGAAGCGACGAACGATGTGGCGTATACCATTAAAGAACGTCGGGCCGTAGAAGAAACTGATTCGCTCCGTTACGAGTACGACGTCGTCGTCCACGGCCAACCGGACGTCGAGGCGTTGCAGGCGATCAGCCATGATGTCATCGACGAGGTCACAGCGCGTGACACGTTTCAAGCCGCATTGATTCAGTTCTATGATCATGAGGCGTATATCGGAACGGATTCACCGCTCGGTCAAGCCGTCTTCGGTCCCGGAGGGGATTGGGGACTTGCCGGCACGGTAGAACCCGGGGATTACGACGAGATGTCGTTCGGATGGCAACTGCGTGAGAAGGAATGGGATACGCAACTGTCCGAGGACGAGGTACGTGTCTGGCGGGCCTGGAACGACGTCTATGAAGAGAAAGATTCGGACCATCCCGACATTCGATCGCGTGTGACCCGTACCATTTCGACGAAGTATGGGCTCGAACCGGAAGACGTGCAGCATATCGTCTTGAAACAAAACGTCTGGGCTTCGTTGTGACGCCCTTTCATATGACATGCAGGACTTTCCTTCCCTTTCGGCTAACTGTAAAGGGAAGGTTTTTTGTGCACCGCTCACGCAGAAAGGACGACATCTATGAAAAGACACTTGTTCGTATGGATCGCTCTGTTTTTCATCGGTTCGACGCTCACCCCGGCCACCACTGAAGCCGCCACGAACGCTCCTTATCAACTGAACGTTCGCACCGGTGCTGTCCTTTACCAATTCGTCGGCAAGACGCTCACTCCGAAGACGACGCTCAAAAGCGCCAAGACGTTCCATGCCGTCACGACGTCCGGCAGCTATTACCGTGTGCTAGACGGCAAGACGACGTGGTACGTCCGTAAACAAGACGGCACGCTTCAAGCGACGAACCTGTCCCGCTCGATCCTTTCAGCAAATTCATACGCGCGACTGACCCACGAGTATATGCGTACGCTTCCACGTGGCCACACCCCCTACACCTATGATGAGCTTAAACCGTCGACCGCAGTCATCCGGGCTGATGCCGCGCTGAAAGGGAGTTGGTATATCCCCTCCCCTCCTTACGAACTGCGCGTCCCGAATATCGATACATACCGATTCGACACCTCGATTCCGAACGTCGACTCGAACTCGTTCAAGTTCCAAATTCATTACTTCACGACACTAAACCAGTTGACCCAAGCGTATACGGTAAACGGGCGGGACGATTATCTCCGTTATGGGAAACGAATCATCTTAAGTTGGACGAAACAATATCCGGTCGAGGACTATAAACGCCATCCGTGGCCGTATCACGACCACGGGACCGCCATTCGGACGTTTCACCTGCTCAACTTTTGGAACGTCTATCGGACATCGCGCGTGAACGATGACCCCGCCTTCTCCCAATTGTTCGCCAAGACGTTATATGAGCATGCGACACTACTATCGACCCCTAGCTTTTACAAGCCGAACAACAATCACGGTATCTTTCAAGACATGGCGTTGACCGCGGTCGCCGAGACGCATCCATCGTTCGACCGCTCTGCCGCTTGGCGTCCCCTCGCCACGACACGGCTCACGAAACAACTGAACCATAGTTTGAGCACCGACGGGGTTCATCTCGAACACTCGCCGTTCTATCAAATCTATATGTATGATACGCTCAGCCGCTTCAACGATTGGGCGGCGGCCAACCGTTTCACGTTATCGAACCGGATGCGGGACGTCAGGGACATGCCGAACGCACTGACATACATGCTTAAACCGAACGGCACGCTGCCGATGTTTGGGGACACCCCGTCTCTCGTCCATCGGCCAGAGGCCATCCCCCACATCGAGCGGTATCCTCATCTTCGCTACGCGATGAGCGGCGGGACGCTCGGGACGGCTCCGCCGACACGTGTCGGGAGACTATCGGATCAATACGCATTTTTCCGTCAACATTGGGGAGGACGTGCCGGTAAGTTCCAAGACGCGGTCCATGTCATGATGACGGCAGGCTATCATAGCAACGTCCACAAACATGCCGATGACTTGTCGCTCGACGTATCTGGTTACGGACGTGACTTTATCGTCGAGAGCGGTCGTTACGCCTATACGAACCGTCCCGAACGCCAAAGCGTCCTGCACGCGGCCGCCCACAATACGGTCCATGTATCCGGCAAGAGCTTCAACTTGACGCCGAGTAACTTGGGTCGGAGCAGCATCACGTCGGTCGGTGCCGCCTCGACACAGTGGACGGCTGCCGGGACGAGCCATTTGATTGGAAACGGCATGGCCCACACGCGGCGCCTTGCCTACGACCGAGACGGCACGATTCTCGTCTATGATCGAATCACGAGTCCGGTCACCGCCTCGTTCGTCCAACGCTTCCATCTCGGTGTCGGGCTGAACCGGGTCGAGAGCGGCAGTCGTTACGCCTACTTCAAAGATGCGGCAGGACGCTCGCTCCATGTGTTGCAGCTTGAAGTGGGCGCCACACCGAAACTGGCAATCGGCTCGAGCCACGTCTCGTATCACGATTATGACTGGCAACGCCGTAACCAAGTCGCGACGACGAAGCACGGAAAGGGTGTGACGTACTTGACGCTCCTTCACCTCGGCGACAAACCGACAAAAATCAGCTCGTATAAAATAGAGACGACGTCTCGGCACTATCTCGTCCGCTACACCTTGTCTGACGGGACGACGAAGACGCTGTCGATGCTCCGTTAACTTTCCCCTCTTTTCCAAAAGAGGGTTTTTTCTCGTTCGGTTAGGGAAAACTCGGTAAGTAGGCCAAATCGTGGCTTACGACGTGTGCGCATACTTAAAGGGGAGGCAACAACATGGGGAACAAAAAAGAAGAGCAGTTGAAACAACATACGATTGATAACGAACAACGAGCAGGGCTGACGACGAATCAAGGCTTGAAGATGGCCGAGGATGAGTTCTCGCTCAAAGCCGGGCGACGTGGACCGACGCTGATTGAGGATTTCCATTTCCGCGAGAAGATGACGCACTTCGACCACGAGCGAATCCCAGAGCGGATCGTGCACGCACGCGGCGTCGGGGCGCACGGGGAGTTCCAAGTGTATGAGCCACTCGCCGAATATACGAAAGCCGACTTCTTGAACGATCCGTCGAAAGTGACACCGGTGTTCGTCCGCTTCTCGACGGTGCAAGGTTCGCGTGGGTCGGGAGACACCGTACGCGACGTCCGTGGATTCGCGACCAAATTCTATACCGATGAAGGCAACTATGACCTCGTCGGGAACAACATGCCGGTCTTCTTCATCCAAGACGCCATCAAATTCCCGGACCTCGTCCACGCCGTCAAACCGGAGCCGCACACGGAAGTGCCGCAAGGCGGCAGCGCCCACGATACGTTCTGGGATTTCGTCGGCCAAAACCATGAGACGGCTCACCACGTGATGTGGGCGATGAGCGACCGGGGCATCCCGCGCAGCCTGCGTATGATGGAAGGATTCGGCGTGCACACGTTCCGGCTCGTCAACAAGGAAGGGAAAGCGCATTTCGTCAAGTTCCACTGGAAACCGAAGCTCGGCGTCCATTCGCTAGTATGGGATGAGGCACAAAAAGCACTCGGTAAGAACGCTGACTTCCATCGTGTCGACTTGTATGAAGCCATCGATAAAGGTGATTATCCGGAATGGGAACTCGGGCTGCAAGTCATCGCGGAAGAGGATGAGTTCAAGTTCGACTTCGACATCCTCGATCCGACGAAACTGTGGCCAGAGGAAGACGTACCGGTCAAACTCGTCGGCAAGATGATGCTCAACCGAAACGTCGACAACTTCTTCGCCGAGACGGAACAAGTCGCGTTCCACCCTGGCCACCTCGTGCCGGGAATCGACTTCTCGAACGACCCGCTCCTCCAAGGGCGTCTGTTCTCGTACACGGATACCCAGTTGTCACGTCTCGGAGGACCGAACTTCCATCAACTCCCGATCAACAAGCCGGTCTGCCCGTTCCACAACAACCAGCGCGACGGGATGCATCAAATGGCCGTCCACAAAGGCCAGACGAGCTACCATAAAAATGCGCTCAACAACAATCAGCCGGAACCTGTCCCAGCCGACCAAGGCGGATTTGAGCACTATCAAGAGAAAGTTGACGGTCATAAGATTCGCGGACGCAGCGACAGCTTCCTCGACTTTTACTCACAGGCGAA
Source organism: Exiguobacterium sp. ZOR0005 (assembly GCF_000798975.1). Taxonomy (NCBI): domain Bacteria; kingdom Bacillati; phylum Bacillota; class Bacilli; order Caryophanales; genus Exiguobacterium; species Exiguobacterium sp. ZOR0005. Next base: position 94,559 of record NZ_JTLB01000004.1, read on the forward strand.
AATGTTCTACAACAGCATGACCGACGTCGAGAAACAGCACATCCAAGATGCCTACAGCTTCGAGCTCGGCAAATGTGACTCGGACATGGTAAAAGAGAACGCCGTCGACTTGTTGAACCGAATCGATCGTTCGCTCGCCTCGGTCGTCGCCGACAACTTAGGTGTCGAGCTACCGGCCGAGAACAATGAAGTCGTCTCGGACAAGGCGTCTCCGGCTCTCAGCATGGCCGACACCGTCATGAAACCAGACACGAAGAGCGTGGCCGTGCTCTTAGCGGGCGACGTCGATGCCGCTCAAGTGAAGGCTTGGGTACAAGAACTTGCCGACAAGAAAGTGAACTACAGTCTCGTCGGCAAGAAAGCGTACACGCTCGGCGACATGAAAGTGAAAGAGACGTACGACACGGTCGACTCGAGCCTGTTCGACGCCGCTTTCCTCGTCAGTGCCACGACCACGGTCGAAGATGACGTCCTCGAGTTTATCGAGAACACGTACAAGCACTTCAAGCCGCTCGCGTTGCATCTGCATCACGACGAAGCGCTCGCGAAATGCCGCGTGAAGACGGACCAACCCGGGGTGTTCACATTCCCGGAACACAGTCTCGACGGATTCGATACGTTTATCGACGGGATTGCCAAAGGCCGATTCTGGGATCGGGCGTAAATGTGAACGATGTAAGGACTCGACCCGTTCAATCGGGCGAGTCCTTTTTGAGGTACCTTTCCTTTTTTCATACTGCCGCGTTATACTTGGTGGGGTATATATCAATCTGGGAGGAATCACTTCATGAGACATATGTCATACGTAGACGACCCGGATCAACAGCGGCGTTTGTATAAGCGGACGCTCCTCGTCGTCGTGCTCTCGCAAATTTTTGGGGGCGCCGGCCTTGCCGCCGGCATCACCGTCGGGGCGTTGCTCGCCCGTGACTTGCTCGGCACCGACGCTTACGCCGGGGTCCCGACGGCACTCTTTACGCTCGGTTCTGCCGCGGCAGCCTTTTTGATCGGTCTCATGTCACAGCGTGTCGGTCGCCGATTCGGGCTCGCCACCGGTTTTATGACGGGGGCGCTCGGTGCCTTCGGCGTCATCCTCGCTGCCACGCTTGAAAGTGTGCCGTTGCTGTTCGCCGCGCTTCTCATCTATGGGGCCGGGACGGCGACGAATCTCCAAGCGCGATATGCCGGAACGGATTTAGCGAATGCGACCGAGCGAGCGACAGCCGTCAGTATCGCCATGGTGTCGACGACGTTCGGGGCCGTCGCCGGACCGAACTTAGTGGAACCGATGGGACGTGTCGCGGACAGCATCGGACTGCCCACGCTCACGGGACCGTTTTTATTGGCAGGGGTCGCTTATTTCGTGGCCGGACTCATCCTGCTCATCTTTTTACATCCAGACCCGCTCCTCGTCGCCCGGGCAATCGAATCGAAACGGAAAGCCTCGATTGATGCGGCACAACCTCAATCGGAAGACGTACATAACCGAAGCGGCGTCTATGTCGGAGCGTTCGTCATGGTACTCAGCCAAATCGTCATGGTCGCCATCATGACGATGACCCCCGTCCATATGCGACATCACGGTCATGAACTGAGTGCGGTCGGTCTCGTCATCGGTTTTCATATCGGCGCGATGTACTTGCCGTCGCTCGTGACCGGTGTGCTCGTCGATAAAGTCGGCCGCGAAATCATGGCCATCGCTTCCGGCGTGACGTTGTTCTTCGCAGGGATCGTCGCCGCCTTCGCCCCTGCCGACTCACTCTTGTTGCTAATTGTCGGTCTCGTCTTGCTCGGCATCGGTTGGAATTTCGGCTTGATCAGCGGGACCGCCATCTTGGTCGACGCGACGACGCCTGAGACTCGAGCGAAGACGCAAGGGTCGGTCGATGTGTGGATTGCCTTGTCGGGCGCATCGGGCGGCATGTTGTCCGGGGTCATCGCATCCCAGTCGAGCTATTTGACGCTGTCCCTCCTCGGCGGGATCGTGTCGCTCGTCCTCGTCCCACTCGTTCTTTGGTATCGCCGCCAATCGATTTGACGATGAACCGATTCGCTCACGTGAATCGGTTTTTATGCATAATGCGTCGCCTCTGACAAGCTCCTCTCAATTTGCTATACTCCTTTAGTTATGTTTACTAACTATTCGGATTCGAACAAATAAGGAGGCGTCATCGCCGATGCAATTGACCGCACAAAAATTATGGACGAAAGACTTCCTCATCATCTCGCTCGTCAACTTCTTCTTGACGCTCATCTTCTTTTTGCTCATGGTCACGATCGGGGTCCATGCTGTGTCGACATACGGGGCGACGACAAGCGAGGCCGGTCTCGTCACCGGTATTTTCATCATCGGGACGCTCGTCGGCCGTCTCTTCATCGGCCGACTCATCGATTCGATCGGCCGACGCAAAACGTTACTAATCGGTCTCACGTTTTTCACCGCGACGATTTTACTTTATTTCGTCGACCTCGGAGTCAGCTTCCTGTTGTTTACCCGTTTCGTGCACGGGCTCGGGATGGGACTATCGAGCACGGCGACCGGAACGATCGTCGCCCAAGTCATCCCGGCCTCGAGAAAAGGAGAAGGCATCGGCTATTACAGCATGAGTTCGACACTCGCGACGGCCATCGGTCCGTTCGTCGGTCTGCTCATGAGTCAGTACACGAGCTTCTCGGTGATCTTTCTCAGCTGTCTCGTCATCGGTGCCGTCAGTCTCGTGAGCGCTTTGTTCGTCAACGTGCCGGAAGCACACAATCCGTCCGTCATCCGCGGATTCTCGCTGAACGCCTTCGTTGAACCGAAGGCGCTCCCGATCGCGCTCATCGTCGCCGTTGCCGCGCTCAGTTTCTCGAGCGTGTTGTCCTATATTAACTTTTACGCGACTGAACTCGACCTCGTCGAAGCGGCAAGTGTCTTCTTCCTCGTCTACTCGATCTCGGTCCTCATCTCCCGTCCGATCACGGGACGGCTCATGGATGCACGCGGCGCGAACATCGTCATGTATCCAGCCATCGCCGTCTTCGCCGTCGGTTTGCTCGTGTTGAGCCAAACGACGACCGCTGTCGGTTTATTAGTCGCCGGTGCGCTGATCGGACTAGGTTTCGGTAATATTCAATCTGGGACACAAGCGATCGCCGTCAAGGCGGCGTCTCCGGCACGGATGGGGATGGCGACCTCGACGTTCTTCATCGCGCTCGACGCCGGGCTCGGTTTTGGTCCTTATTTTATCGGACTCATCATTCCGTTGACCGGCTTCTCGACACTTTATCTCGGACTCGCATGCGTCGTGGCATTCTTGATTTTCTTATATTACGTCATGAACGGGCGCCAGGAACGGGCTCAATTGCGACGGGCAGCATGACAGGACTTTCCAAAGTCCTGTCTTTTTTTTGAATGTTCACACATTTGGATTGAGGTTACGGTAATATAAAAATGACGTGTCAAAACGCTTTGGATTGAAATGAGGGACATTATGCACGCTGACCAGACGATTTATAAACATTATGCCGCCTTGCTCCGAACGTTCGATAAAATTTCAGATTACGTGTTCTTCATGGAAGTCGACGGTCCGACGTATCGGTACGCCTTCGTCAACGAACCAGGGCAACGCGCCATCGGTTGGAAAGAAGACGACCTCGGGAAAAGCATCGAGGATTTGGTCCCGCCCGAGACGGCGCTGTTGATTAGACGACATTACGACGAAGCGGTCCGTGATCGAAAGAGTGTCGTCTTCGAGGACTATCGTCTCGCCGATTCGTTCTTTACGGATACGCTCGAAGCGACAGACGTCCTTTCGCTGCCGCTTCATTACTTCGAGTCGGAAGTGACGCCCGTCTTTGAGGGAGATACGTGCACCCACGTCATTTCCGTCGTCCGGGAAGTGACGGAACGAAAACGCCGAGAGCTCGAACTGACCATCTTATATGACCAACACGAATCACTTCGACGTTACTCCCCGCACGGGATTTTCGTCCTCGACCATCAGTTTCGCATCAAGTCGCTCAACCCAGCCGTGACGACCATCACCGGTTATGCCGAGGCCGATTTGATTGACCGTTCATTCATCGACTGTGTCGACCCGTCCGAACGTGATACCGTTCAAGCCGGGCTTGAGCACGCCATGGCGGGATCACCGCACAAGTATAAGATTCGGGGACACCGACGGTCGGGGACGCCACTCGACCTGGCAATCCTGAATATCCCGATCGAGGTCGGTGGTCACATCAACGGGCTGTTCGCCATCATCATCGACCACACACCCGAGAAAGATGCGGAACGAGCGACTCAAGAGAGTGAACGACGTTACCGTCAATTGATCGAGACGATTCCTGAAGGGATCATCGTCCATCGGGAAGGGGAAATCGTGTACGCCAATACGTTAGCGCTCGAGACAATCGGTGAATCCACGATCACAGGCATGTCCATCTTCACGTTCATTGCGCCAGAGTATCGTGAGGCGGCTGCCGAGCGACTCGCCTCGATGCGTCTTGATGACGCGGTACATGAGATGGAACTCGTCGTCACGTCCCGCGATGGACGAAGTTTTCGTATGGACGTCGCCAGCCTCGTCATCGACTACGAAGGGACAGCCGCCATCTTGAGCGTCCTTCGCGACGTCACGGAGAAGCGGGACATTGAACAAGCGCTCCGTCAGAGCGAGATGCGCTACCGGTTGATCACCGAGAATATGAGCGACCTCGTCTGTATGCTCGAGTCGGACGGAACGGTCCGTTATGCGAGTCCGTCCCACCTCCACGTGCTCGGCTATCCCCCATCGTTCTACGAAGGGAAGAATACACTGGACTTCATCCATCCTCGCGACGTCGAACTGACACGCCTACAACTCCACGCGTCAGCGCATGGGAGCGAGCCGCTCACGCTCGAATTTCGTCACGCCCATGACGACGGTCGTTGGATTTGGCTCGAGACGAAGATTCAAGCGATTTATAGCGAGGATGGCAAATTGCTTCACTATTTGACGGTCACCCGGGAGATCATGCAGCGCAAGGTCGTGGAGAAGCAGTTACGCCACTTGGCTTACCACGATACGTTGACGGACTTGCCGAACCGCCGTTACTTCCTCGCTTATCTCGAGGAGTCCCTCGCACGGATCGAAGAGGAGACAGAGGCGCTCGCGATCCTTTCGCTCGATCTCGACCGTTTCAAACAAATCAATGACACCCTCGGCCATGATGTCGGCGATGAACTGTTGCGCCAATTCGCTTCTCGCCTGAAAACCGCCCTCCGCAAGCAAGACGTCGTCGCGCGTTTTGGGGGAGACGAGTTCGCCGTGTTGATTCGCTATAACGATCCTGTCGCACCGCACCGGGTTGCTGAAAAGCTACTGACTTCACTCAAGCAGCCTTGGCGCATCGAGGGGCATACATTCGTGACGACGTCGAGCATCGGGATCGCCTGTTGCGATATGGGGGTGACCCCGAAACAATTATTGAAACAAGCTGATCTCGCCTTGTACGAGGCCAAATCGAACGGCAGAAACCGCTATACGTTGTTCCAAGACCGCCTATGAGCGGTCTTTTTCACGTGAAACATTTAAGTTATCGACTGAAACACGAACATTAAATCTTTATTAAGGTTAAATATAAAGAAAAATCGAACTTTCTTGCTCTAACCCTTTGACTTTATGAGATATTTGCGTTACATTACCGAATGGACGAAGTATTTCCAACATCATCAATTAAAATGTTCGTAAATAGGGGTGTTAGACTATGGATAAAGTGTTTGACTATGAAGATATTCAATTGATTCCCGCAAAATGTGTCGTCGATAGCCGGTCGGAATGTGACACGAGCGTGACGCTCGGCGGGTTCACGTTCCGCCTTCCGGTCGTTCCAGCAAACATGCAGACGATCGTCGATGAGAACGTGGCGTTGTCGCTCGCAGAGAACGGCTATTTCTATATCATGCATCGTTTCAACCCAGACTCTCGGCTTCGCTTCATCGAAGACATGCACGGACGCGGTCTTTACGCCTCGATCAGCGTCGGTGTGAAAGAGGACGAGTATCGATTCATCGAGATGCTCGCTCAATCCGGTCATACGCCAGAGTTCATCACGATCGATATCGCCCACGGGCATTCGAACGCGGTCATCCGGATGATTCAGCATATTAAACACCATCTGCCACAATCGTTCGTCATCGCCGGGAACGTCGGGACGCCGGAAGCGGTTCGCGAACTCGAGCATGCAGGGGCCGACGCGACGAAAGTCGGGATTGGGCCAGGAAAAGTATGCATCACGAAAATCAAGACCGGTTTCGGGACAGGCGGGTGGCAACTCGCCGCCCTCCGCTGGTGCGCCAAGGCGGCAACAAAGCCGATCATTGCGGATGGGGGCATTCGCACGCATGGGGACATCGCCAAATCGATTCGCTTCGGCGCCTCGATGGTCATGATCGGTTCACTGTTCGCAGGTCACGACGAATCTCCGGGAGAGACGTTTGAGCAGGACGGGAAGCTGCTTAAAGAGTATTTCGGATCGGCATCTGAATTCCAAAAAGGGGAACGGAAGAACGTCGAAGGCAAGAAAGTGTTCGTGGAGCATAAAGGGGCGCTTCAGGACACGTTGACCGAGATGGAGCAAGACCTCCAATCGGCCATCTCATACTCGGGTGGGGACAATCTTGATGCGTTGCGCACTGTCGATTACGTCATGGTGAAAAACTCAATCTTTAACGGGGATAAAGTATATTGAAAAAGGCGACTCGCGTGAGTCGCCTTTTTTCAATCATCCGTTAGCTGCTTCGTCATCATGAAGTAATCCGAACCGGGCGGATAGTCACGGAGGACACCTGCCACCTCGTAGCCGAAGCGTTCGTAAAACGTTCTCGCCTGAAATGAGAACGTCGTCAGCTTCACTCGGGTCGCACCGAGGGCGATCGCCTCACGTTCCCCCGCCTCGAGCAACCGTGATCCAAGACCCGTACCGGTGTGAGCCGAGTCGACCCACAGCCGGTCGAGGTCGAACCAGCCCCAATAGACGCTTCCGAACAACCCGGCGATCACTTCACCGTTTTGCTCCACTTTGAATTGCACGACCGGGACGTCGGCATTCCGAATAGCTCGATGATGGACCGAATGCGTGTCGTTGAAGGCGCGCAGACGCTCCGTCAACAACTGTTGGAATGACTCATCTTCCGCCACGACCTGCTCGATTTCCATCATGTGTCCCTCCTTGAACCGTTCACAAAGAACGTGATGAGTTCCGCTTCTTCTTCCTCGACAGCACGACCTGTCAGGCGTTCGTATTGAGCCGTTATCGCCTTTTTATTTCCTGGGAAATCTAGCGTGATCGTTGCCAACGCGCGCAACACATCACGATCTTTCTCATATTCTGGACGTGAGACGACACGGCCGTGCGACCACACATACGCATCCGCGTCAAACATGTCCAACAAGGCGAGCAGCCGGAGCGTCTCGTCCGCTGTCATCCGCCAGGACGGTGCGTATAGATTGGCATAGAGCGCATCTCCGAGGAACAATACTTTCTCTTCCGGGATATACGCGACGACAGCATCAGGTGAATGGTCGCCGCCGACATGCTTCAACATGACGTGCACGCCGCCGAGGTCGAGTGTGAGCGAATCGTCGAACGTCAAAGTCGGCATGACGACGCGCATCGTGCGTGCCTCCCCGAACTCAAGGCGGATGGCGTCGGCACAGAACGGAATCTCAATCCCGCTCTCGACGCGTTCATCGAGCGACGTATCATCCCACTCATACGGCAGTAGCCGTTGCATTTTGTTCTTCGTTTCCACACTCGCGATCGAGACGGTCCAAGGTAACGCCGAAAGTCCAAAAATATGATCCCAATGCCAATGTGTCAACGCGACGATCGTCGGACGATCTAGCCCATTCTCGGCCAAGGCGTCTAGCAACGTGTTCGTATGGGACTCAGAGTTTCCGGCATCAATCAACAACGTGTGCGTATCACCGACGACGACTCCTAAAATCGGCCGATCGGTCTCCGCGACAGATGTCATATACCAAAAACGCGGCGAATGTCTCTCTAACTTCTGCAAATCAAATCCTCTCCTCACTCGTCGGACCAGTTCAGACAGGCGTTCGCCTGGCGGTCCGCTCAGTCGTACTCTTGAAATGAATCATACACGTAAAACCCATCGCCCCCACAATTTTTGGCGACATACATCGCCGCATCCGAGTGATGGATGAGCGCATCGAGCGACGAGAGTTCTGCCGATGAATAAGCGACCCCGATACTCGCCGACAAGCGGAGGAAAAGTTCGTCCTCGACCAATATTTCCTGGGAAATCAAAGCGGTCAACTGTTCAAACACCTCATTCCCTAGCGAGCTCTGTTCTCCCTCGATGACGATCAAAAATTCATCGCCGGCAAAGCGATACGCCTTGCCGTCATGGAAACGACTGAACGAACGGATCCGTTTCGCCGTCTCGACGAGCACCTCATCCCCGATGAGATGCCCATGCGTGTCGTTGATTCGCTTAAAGTCGTCCAAATCGATGAACAGAAGCGCGACGGCCTGCTTGCGGTTCATTTTTTGACGCAGATCCGCCATGAGTGAATGCCGGTTTCCGAGCTTCGTCAATCCGTCCTTCGTGATGAGTTCGATGACTTCCTGGTGCTTGCGTTCGCGTCGAATCTCGTTCTCCATCCAACGCGTCACGAGCAAGATCGTGTCCGTCATCTCTTGCCTTGCGACTTGATCGATGACGTCCTCAAGGCTTCCTTGCTCGGTAAGAAAGACGAACCACCCGAACGTCTTCCCTTCGTTCACAAGCGGCACGCTGATCATCGCGGAGAGTTCGACGCCATCGATGACGAGCTCGGCGCGTCCTAACTTTTGATGCCCGTTTTTTACGAGCTCCTCGACTTGATGGAGACGTTCGTCGGTCCATTCGAGTAACGTGTCCCCGTCTGACGAAAGGATGTGATAGCCGCTCTCCACTGTAAACGCGACGGCATGGGAATAACCGATCCATTCCCGCAACAACACTTGAATCCGCTTCAGCTTTTCCGGGAACGGTGCATGGAGCGCGGTCACTTCGTAAAGCGATTCGAGCGTCTGTTGACGCCGTGTCTCCGCCCTCGTCTGTTCCGTCAGCTCGATTTCAGCCATCACCCAGCGTGCGAAATCCTCAAGTGTCCGCAGCGCCTCCCTGTCAAACGTGCGCGCCACCTGATCCGTGACGCAGAGCGTTCCGATGGCATGACCGCTTCGTGTAATGAGCGGCACCCCGGCGTAAAACCCGACGCCTTCAAGAAGCGGATTGTCATCCGATGATTCGGCTGACTCGACGTCCTCGATGACGAGCGCTTCTTTCCCGAGCACGACGCGGTCGCAGAGCGTGAACTTGCGATCGACGTGCAGCCGATCAAGGGCCGCCCCTTGGCACGACTTGATCCACTGTTGGTCCGTCGTCAAAATCGAGATGAGGGCGACCGGCATATCGAACGTTCTCGCCACGAGTCGGCTGATGCGGTCGTAACGTTCTTCCCGAGGTGAATGCAGGATCTCGAGACGAAGGACCGCCTTCAACCGTTCCGCCTCACTCTCGTCGAGCGAAGTGATTGCCTCCTGACGTTCTGATGCGTCGTGACGCAACAGAGCGAAATGGTGCTCGAGTGCGTCGAGCGCGGCTTGGACGTCTGATCGCGCCAGTGGCCGACTGAAGAAATAACCTTGCACCTCGTCACATCCGAGCCGCTCGATGGCACGATACTGTTCTTCCGTCTCCACACCTTCGGCCGTGACTTCGAGGTTCAACTTTTTAGCGAGCGAGATGATCAGTTTGACGATCTCGTACTCTTTTAAGCCGTTGCCTTTATCGAGCTGACTGATGAACGAGCGGTCGATTTTAATTCCATCGATATCAAACATTTTTAAATAGTTGAGCGACGAATAACTGACGCCAAAATCATCGATAAGGATGCGGAACCCTTTCGTCTTCAAATAATCGACCGTCTGAATGCCGACGAGCGGCTCCTGCATGAGCGTATGCTCCGTGATCTCAAACTCGAATTGATCCGATGTCAGGCCGTGCGACGTCAAAACAGTCAAGACGTCACGCATGTACGTTTGACGGAAGACGATCGGGGAGATGTTGATTGCGACACGGCGACCGTTGAATACGTCCGGCTGTTCGATCATATCCCGGCAAACTTGTCCGATGACGAAGCCTGTCACGTCCTCGATCAAGAGCGATTTTTCAGCGATGCGGATGAACGTTTCCGGCGAGACGTTCCCGAGGGCGGCACTACGCCACCTTACGAGCGCCTCAAAATGGATCGTCCCGTCATGACAACTGATACGCGGTTGATAGACGACACTCAACTCGTTCGCTTTCAATCCTTTGACGAGTTCCATCTCGATCGTCATCTCGTCGATATAATGTTGGACGTAATCGTCTTTTTCATACACCCGAATCATTTGTTTGCCTGCTTGTCTCGCCTCAAGCAGTGCCGTCGACGCGTTCATGATCACACGGTCCGCATTCTCATATCCGGCACTGAGCCCGATGCAACCTGAAAGCGCGAACTCGGTCTCGGCCACCTCGTACGTGTAGTCCGCAATGGCGGCGAGCAAGCACTCTCCGTGATGGTAAGCCGTCTCAATCGGCGTGTGCGGCAGCACGACGATGAAATCTTCCCCGTCGACCCGCCCGATGATCGATCCTACGGGTAGTATATCCGACAGACGGCGCGTCATGTCTTTGATGAGTTGATGCGACTGTTCAATCCCTTGGAGCGAGAGCACGATTTTAAAGCGGTTGATGTGAAGCCGGATGATGCTCGTCAGTTCACGTCCGTTCTCCTGCGTGAACAGCTTCTCGAGCTCGAGCTTCACTTTCATCAAGTTCGGCATTCCCGTCAAATAATCGATGTGCTCGATACTCGACAATAGCTTCATCTCCGCTTCTTCCGACAAATCGGTCGTCAAACCGAGGACGTAACGAACCTCGCCGTGTATGTCTTCGAGCGGCATAAGGACAGATGAGGCGAAACGGGCCGTGTTCGAATCGATGTTCATCTTCGACATGAAATAAACCGGTTCACGTGTGACGGTCACCGCATCGTAGTGCGCGATCAGTTCATCCGCGACGTCGGCCGGGTACATCTCGTGCAAGTAGCTGCCGGCCACATCGTCTGGTAGCATCGAGGCGAGCTTCCCTTGCTCACTGACACGGACATAACGATATCCGACTGGCGTCACTTCCATTAAAAAGACCATGCGATACAAACGAACGAATACATCGAATAAATAATGCGGGTCGGCCTTCATCTGTTGCATACTGTACCTCCAAGCAATGTCTGTTTCCTCTAGTGTAGAACTTTTAACTCGTTTTGTTCACAAAACCGTTTCAAAAAAGGGGAAACTTTTTTCAACGTTTCCCCCGAAAATCGGGTAAAGAGTAATGAATCTAGTCCTGAAGCGAGGTGAACCATCATGCTCAGTCGAAACGTCTATCCACAGACCCGTCCCGGCAAATGGTCGGTCGGATTGTTGCTCGCCGTGTTTCTTCTCTTGATCGCCTCTGCCCTCATCGTCCAGTCAGGCCAACCGTTCAACTTCAATGCGCTTTTCGACAACACGTGGGCGACCATCGGGTCGATGGCGGCTTTAGCTGCCGCGCTCGGCGCTTTCGGTGTCGGGTTGTACACGATCCTTCGCAACCAAGAGCGTTCGGTCGCCGTCTTTTTCACCGCGTCGCTCGGGGGGCTCGTCGCTTTGTTCGTGCTCATGCAACTGTTCCGCTAACTCAAAACGCTCCTTCCCAATGCGAGAAGGAGCGTTTCGTCAGAGTAATTCGTTCGCGAGCAGGCGGTAGACATTCAACCGGTCGGACTGTTGGTGTTGAATGCTGCAAATCATCGCCTCATCGAATCCATAGCGCTCCGCTTCTTCTTGAAGCTGAGTCGCGATCTGCTTCGGCGTCCCGACGAGGTGAATCGCCCGGTTGTTGGCGATGTGAATTTTGTCGACTTCGGTGAGCGGATACTCGTGCGCCGCCTCCGGACTTAACAGTTGACGAAGCTGACCGCGCATCAAGAACAAGCGGGACAGGTCAGACGGACGGGCCAAATATTCCGCTTCTTCCTCCGTCTCGGCCGTCGTGACGAGATACGTCACGTTGATGTCCGGTTTCTCCATGAACGCCGACGGACGGAAGTTGTGCCGGTACGCATCCAGTGCATCGGTGCTCAATTCTCCATTGAAGAATTGGGCGAACGAATAGCCGACGCCCATCCGCCCGGCTTGGACGGCACTGTTCCCACTTGACCCGAGCAGCCAAGCCTCCGGACGAATTACACCGGTCGGCGCAGCCGGGGTGTGTTTATACCAGCGCTCTTCCGGCGTCTCGTCGTTGATGAGCTGAAGCGTCGTCTCAAGTTTTTCGTATAGCCCGTCCATCATCGGCTTCTGGCCTTGCGACATGGCGTAGATGGCATTGGCATCTCCACCCGGCGCCCGTCCGACGCCAAAGTCGATGCGTCCTGGCGCGAGCGCGCTCAACGTCTTGAACACTTCGGCCATCTTGAGCGGTGAGTAATGCATCATCATGATTCCGCCCGAACCGAGCCGAATCCGCTCCGTCTTGGCCGCGATGTAGGCGCTGATCACTTCCGGTGCCGAACTCGCAAACGACATGCCGCCGTGATGTTCGGCCATCCACATCCGGTGATAACCGAGCTCTTCGGCTACTTGCGCGAGCTCGACCGCGCTTTCTAGGGCATGTTCTGACGTATGCCCGGACGTGACCGGTGCTTGATCGAGTACACTTAATCTCATGTCCATCTCTCCACTTCTATAGTATATATGGTGAATATCTCGAATTTGTAAGACTCGCCGTCATCATACTAAAGTGTGGAAAAGAATACGAGTCGGACGCTCAAAAAGACAACGTTCTTTTTTCAGAAAATTGCAACGAGTTATTGCTTGTCCAGCTTCCCCTTCTCTATAATGAATGAGAAGACGTTATTCCTTCATAGCAAGTCGCCGAACGCGTGATGGGGACACGTGAGCGGCCCACAATACTCTCGGGGAAAAGGGGTAAACAACATGAATCAGCCACCAAACAGGCCTGGCCAGGACGGAACCTCGTCATTCACGTCCAATGATTTTTTGAAATTTTTAATTCCATCTTTGATCGGTCTCATGTTCTTCATCGTGCCGATCCCGACCGATGACGGATTCACCATCCCGGTCGCCTTCTTATCCAATCAGCTGATTGACTTGATTGGCGGTGTCGTACCGACACTCGCCGTCATCATGATGGGCATCTCGGTGCTCGGTTCACTTTGGACGTATATGGCCAAACCGGCGTTTGTCCTCGAACGGCCGCACTTCAATTCACTGTTAAACATCACACCGTTCTGGTTCGGGATGCGGGTCGTCGGCTTCATCGCCGGGGTGATGACGCTGCTCGTCATCGGTCCGGCGATGATCACATCCGAATACACGGGCGGACTATTGCTGTACGACTTGATTCCTATCTTGTTCGCGACATTCTTATTTGCCGGGATGTTGCTCCCGCTCCTTTTGAACTTCGGTCTGCTCGAGTTCGTCGGGACGATGCTTATCAAAGTGATGCGCCCGCTCTTCAAACTGCCGGGCCGCGCTTCGCTCGACTCGCTCGCGTCTTGGGTCGGGGATGCGACGATCGGGATCCTGTTGACGACGAAACAATATGAGAACGGCTACTATACGAAGCGGGAAGCCGCCGTCATCGCCACGACGTTCTCGGTCGTCTCGATCACGTTCACGATCGTCATCTTGTCGTACATGGAACTCGACGCCTACTTCTTGCAGTATTACGGCGCCATCATCATATCCGGTATCGTCGCAGCGCTCATCATGCCGCGCATTTATCCGCTGTCGAAGAAGGCGGACACACCTTACGAAGAGACCGAGCTGAAACCGGAAGAGCCTGTCCCGGCAAACGTCTCGATGCCAAAATGGGCACTTCGCCAAGCGTTGCTCAAGTCCCGCTCAAGTAAGAGCTTCATCGCCACGCTGAAAGACGGTTTTCAAAACGTGCTCGACATGTGGCTTGGCATCTTGCCGATCGTCATGGCCGTCGGGACGATCGCACTCGTCATCGCAGAGTATACGCCGCTCTTTACGATTCTCGGTAAACCGTTCGAACCGATTTTGATGTTGCTCCAAGTACCAGAAGCGGAAGCCGCCGCCCAAACGATGGTCGTCGGTTTCGCCGATATGTTCTTGCCGGCCGTCCTCGGTAGCGGCATCGAGAGCGAGATGACTCGTTTCATCATCGCGACCGTTTCGGTCACACAGCTCATCTTCATGTCGGAAGTCGGTGGATTGCTCCTCGGTTCAAAACTTCCGATCTCATTCGTCGACCTCGTCCTCATCTTCTTGCTCCGGACGTTCATCACGCTCCCGATCATCGTCGGGATCGCCCATTTGGTCTTTTGACGACAGAACGCCTCTTCTCTTATTTCCTGGGAAGAGGCGTTGTTTGTATAATGAAAGAAAAGGAGGGATTGACCGTGGAAGAGCACTTTGCCGGACAATTGGAAACCGCAAAGAAAGGCTATGCAGGCATCGTTAACCCACAAGTTTATGTAGATGACCGTTATCACGGCCATTGGACCGTAAAAGAGGAGAAACGAATCGATGGGGTTCCGGCTCTGTTGCAACGCACGTTCAACGGCGGGAAAAATAACTGCACCCTTACCTCGATCACGGCAATCTTCCGCTATTACCGGGACCACGGTTATCCCAACATCCCCGAGGACGTGTTTGTGATCCAACAAGATGCCCGCGACATCGCCGTCGGACATCAGTTCAAAGACGAGAAAGGTACACCGCCAACGCGTATCGGTGCGATCGTGACGAAACTGTGGGAACGATACGGCTACACCGGGCGGGGCAGTTCCCGCTATTTATGGAAATGGTCGACGTTCGAGCGCGAGCTCCTCGCCAATCGTCCGTTCATCTTGAACATGGCGAACGGGTTCTATAAAAATCATTCGGTCACGGGGATCGGCTATATCATCTATAAAAAGCCCGGCTACGCTGACGTCGTCTTGCTCGAGGTGCTCGACAACCGATCCGAAGATATCCGTTACATCGATTTCAACGAGTTCAACTTTTGGGGCAGCATCACGCGCGTCCACCCGCCCGCTAAATGAGGCGTTGTGAAAAGAATCGGTCCATCTCGTGACGTAAGTATGCCCCGATTCGCAGCAAATGCTCCCGCTTCGCGTACGACCCGTGATGCAACCCGTTCAAGTCGACGCCGTTTCCGAGGCCGACGAACACTTCGGACGGTTTGAAGTGCAGGCCGACCATCGGAATGCCCGCTAGGTGAAAGCCGAGCTCGTAGACCGCGCTCGGATAGTCTGCAATTGTCCGTTTTTCGGTAAATCCTCTCATGGCCACGCAGTTGTCGCGACCGAGCACGAGTATACGTTCTGGTCGGATGTGACGAATCGTCCGGTCTAGGAGTGCAAGCGAATCGGGATGTTCCATCCAGCGACGCCCGTCTCGAATCTGTCCCATTTGTCGATATGTCGCGTATTTGAAAAAATCGATATGAATGGCGGACCCGTCGTAAAATGATCGGTCCATCCCTTCAAGGAGCGCTTCAAGCTTCGCCCCGCCCGGCTTGCCGAACCAGCTCGTCGTCGCCCGTTCGGCCTCGAAATAGGACGCTGCGTAGTCAAGTGTCGCCTCGAGCGCCGTTTCGTCCTGTCGATACGTCTCAAAGAATCGGCCACGCCAATAGAACTTCTGCGCGTCCCCTCTTCTGACGGTGCCGTTCCGTTCAAAAAACTCGCCTCGCGATGGATTCGTCCCGATGGTTAGCCATTGATTTTGACCTGGCCTACCATACCAGAGAATTGGCGATGCCCCATCGATCAGCTCCTCTTGAAAGGACGACGTCATGAGCCATTCTTGAAACCGAATCGCGTCTTTTAATAGATCTCGTGCCATCTCCATCGTGTCACATCCTTTCTCTCCGTTCGTTTCCCGCTTTCAGCCATATGTAAAATACGTTATAGTGAGAGGACGAAGCCAAGTAAAGGACGTGGGTCTATGCGTATCAATAAATTCATCAGTGAATCTGGCAAGGCGTCCCGCCGCCAAGCCGACCGCCTCGTCGAAGAGGGTCGGGTCACCATCAACGGGAAGAAAGCGAAAATCGGCGACCAAGTGAAGCCTGGGGACGAGGTGCTCGTCAACGGATCAGCCGCCCGTGTCGCACGCAACAACGTCTATATCGCCGTCCATAAACCGGTCGGCATCACGAGCACGACCGAGAAGAAAGTAAAAGGGAATTTGGTCGACCTCGTCAACCACCCGCTCCGCATCTTCAACATCGGACGGCTCGATAAAGATTCGGAAGGGCTCATCTTGATGACAAACGACGGAGATATCGTCAACGAGATCCTTCGCGCAGAGGGCGAACATGAGAAAGAGTATATCGTCTCGGTCGACAAACCGATCACACCGGAATTCGTCGAGCAGATGGAAGCCGGCGTCAAAATCCTCGGCCAGAAGACGTTGCCGTGTAAAGTGCACCAGCTGTCGAAGTTCGACTTCAACATCACGCTCACGCAAGGACTGAACCGCCAAATCCGTCGCATGTGTGAAGAGCTCGGCTACGAGGTGTATCGCCTTCAACGTGTCCGTGTCATGAACATCACACTCGGCAAACTCCCACCCGGACAGTGGCGCGATCTCTCGAAGAAAGAGCGCGAGCAGTTGTTCCGCGAATTGAATTACGAACCGAAAGAATGGTACTAAAAAGTAGCCTGAGATGTCTCAGGCTACTTTTATTCGGGCCGAAGTGATTCGACATGATCAATCTCACGACGGATGAAACGTTTAATTTGGTTGCTCAAGTCATCGAGCTGGCCCATCGTCGTCTCGAACGAGAAAGCAGCCTTCATATCTCCGCCATCTCCTTTCATCTGTTCGACTACGGCGTTAACTTGAACGGTCCCTCGTGCATTCGCAAGTTCGAATGCCAAGGAAACATGGACGAGCGGGACATCGAGTGTCCACCTCTTGGGTGATTTTCCATTGTATGTATTAAACGCTTGTAATGAGGAAACGAGCGCTTCTATATCGGCTATGGTGACGTACTCGTTCACCGTGACCTCGCACCACTTCGCCTTTAGCGTCAATACGATATCTATCTCGAGCGCATCTTCCCACATCCGCTTCAACTTCAATTGATGCATCAACCCATCACCTCTTTTTTCTGACTATACCATGACAATTCAGTGAATCGACCAATCGTTTTGGGCAAAAACGGGAATAGATAAGGTACAGATGATGTTGCACGGAAAAGAGGTGAATCGTCATGAATGGCGCCTTGTTCCCCCGCACCTCGGTCGGAAAGTGGTCCATCCTGCTCATCGGCTTGTTCCTCGCCATGTACGTGCCGTTCCTGTTGCTCGATAACTTCGATACGACGTTCACGTCGACATTATGGAGTGATACGACGGCACACATGCTTCGACTCAGCTACATGACCACGTTTTCGGCGCTAGGACTCGGGGCGTTCGTGACCGGTTGGTGGGCCATCCTGAAACAAAAAGAGTACGCCGTGCTCGTATTTTTCGCCGCCGTCCTCGGTTCGGGACTGTTCGTCCTGCTCGTCATGGAACTCGTCGGAATTTTAGAGTAGACAAAAAGGAGCCTGGCGCTCCTTTTTGTTAGCCGTTCAAATAGCCATCCCAATCGTAGTCTTGGATTTCTTGAAACGTTCCTTCCTCATCCCGTTCGTATGCACAAAGCGGGGGTTGTTGGAGAATTGGTAGGATGGAGTCATCCATATTCAACACGACTCCAATCGACACGATGAGAAAATTCTCGGTATCACTTAAATATTCATCGTCCTCATACCCGCTCAAGAAAGACCATTCTGGATCTCCTTCCTCGTCAGGCTCGTCCCGCAACATGAAACGAAACTCTTCTCGTTCCAACACGTCCGCACTGATAATCACGAACGTATCCGTATAATAATCCCGTTTGTCCCCGTCCGGCTCCTCATACTCGGTCTGACAAATGTGCTCCATCCCGAATGAAAGTTCTGTGCCGACTTCGATTGGTAAGTAATATGGCTCATTGTCGAGCACACCCTCAAACTGATTGCCATGAATGGCTGTGATTTTCACCCACATCCGTTCACCCCGATAGCCATCAGACGAAGCCTCTTCGTTCGTGAAAATCAATTTTACGAAGTCACCGACTTTCAATTGACTAAGTACTTCTTCGCTCGGGATGTAAAACGTATACGGTGCAGCCTCGTGCATCTCGCGCACGTCATCTAAATACCAATTCATCCAACCCCTCCTTGATCGTGAACGTATCCTCTAGTCAGTATAAGAGTTGCTACACACGAAAGGCAAAAAAGGATTTAGTCCTTGTAAGAACTAAATCCCCAATCCTATTATTTCGCCGTGACGCCCCCGTCGACCGGAAGTTCGATGCCGGTGATATGGTTCGCCTCGTCTGACGCGAGGAAGAGAACGGCTGCCGCCACTTCATCGGCCTGACCGAGATGCGGCAAAGCGATTTGATTCAAGAAATGTTGTTTATAATCCGGATGCTCCATGTGCGGTGCGCTCATCGGCGTCACGATATAGCCCGGGTGCACCGAGTTCGCCCGAATGTTTTGCTTCCCATAATCCACGGCCGCTGCTTTCGTGAGAGAACGAACCGCGCCTTTTGAAGCCGTATAGGCACCCGCACCGGCCATGCCTGTGAGCGCCGAAATCGATGAGATGTTGACAATCGAGCCGCCACCGTTCGCTTCCATGATCGGGATGGCATATTGCGTCCCGAGCATGACACCATCGATGTTGATCCGGTACGTCCGGGCCCAGTCTTCCTCCGTCTGTTCCAAGAACGGTTTCGCGAGGGCAATGCCGGCGTTATTAACGAGGATATCGAGCTTCCCGCATGTCGCCTGCACTTCGTCATAGACGTTCTCCCAATCCGTACGTGACGTCACGTCGTGTTGAATCGCCAGTGCCTCCCCGTCAGCTGCCCGAATCGCCTCGACGACAGTTTGCACTGCCTCTAGATTAATATCAGTCGCGACGACCGTCGCCCCTTCTTTCGCAAACAGCTTGGCCGTCGATTCGCCCATACCGCTACCTGCCCCTGTGATGACCGCAACTTTCCCTCGTAAACGCATGTGAATATCCCCAATCTTTATTTTGATAGTATAACTATCACTATATTAGTCGGTGCACATTTGAATCTCAACGAAATTGCCTGGACACGGTATAATAGCTACACAACAAAGAGGTGATCGTATGAACAAACGACAACAAAACAAAGAAGAACGATTGAATCGCATCATCGAGCAAGCCGAACTCCTATTTTTAAAGGACGGTTTTGAACGGGTGCAAATGCAGAATATCGCCGATGCGGCCGAAATCGGCGTCGCGACGCTGTTCCGCTACTTCCCTAAGAAAGACCAACTGATCGTCGCTGCGGCTGTACGCAACTTGGCCCCGACACTCGAAACATTCAAACAACTGACGACGACGCCTGGCGACGCCTATACGCGACTCGAGGCAATCCTTGATTACTTGCTCGAGCAACAGATGAAACAGACGAACCATTCCCGCTTCCGTGAGGCGTTCGAAAGCTATGCCTCGTTCGTCACGAGTCCGTTACCGGACATCGACGACTATATCGATTTACAGTGTGAGATTATGAAGACGCTCGAGCCGCTCATCGAAGACGGGAAGACGGACGGGTCGCTTCGAGGCAACCTCGACGTGAAAGCGACTGTCGTCACGATCATCAACGCGTTCGGGACGTTCGGCAATAATATCATCTTAAAGTCGCACATCAGCTACTTAGAAGAGGACATCGAACCGTTCATTCAGCAGCGGGTGTTAAAAGAGATGCTCCTCGCTTATGTACGGCCATAACAAAAACCCCTTCGCCTGAAGGGGTTTATTCATGCAATTCGAGCGGCAGACCGTTCGGGTCGAAGAAGAACGTCATCTTCTCGCCCGTGAACGTGTCACGACGAATCGGTTCCGTCGTGACGCCATGCGCATTCAGTTCTGCGACGACCGCCTCGATGTCGTCGACCTTGAAGGCGAGATGGCGCAGCCCGCACGCCTCAGGGAAGCTCGGTCGCTTCGGGCTATCCGGTTTGATGAACAGTTCGAGCTCATAGGTACCAAGATGCAAGTCGATCTTATGGTCGCCTTTATCCGGTCGATGATGTTCGCGGATGACGTCGAATCCGAGGATGTCGACATAGAACCGTTTCGCCTGTTCATAGTTCGTGGCGATAATCGCCACGTGATGGATGGTATGTAGCTTCATAGTCATCCCCCATATACAAAAAATGAGCACCTCTCACTAGAGGTGCTCTCGAAAAGTCTACCGCGTCGAACCACGCTCCACAACGTGCTCCTAAAAGGAATGTCCGCCGTCTTACATAGACCAGCTCATCGCATGTACTCAACTATAGGCGAATCCGAGCCCCGCGTCAATCTTTTGTTTGATGCGTCTTGACATCTTTCTAAAAATTAGGATAATCAATAGTGTTAGCACTCTTATATACAGAGTGCCAAAATCGAACGAATAAAGGAGAACGATCATGACAAAGAAACAGTTTCAAGCCGAATCGAAACGAATTTTAGAGTTGATGGTCCACTCAATCTATACGCATAAGGACATCTTCCTCCGTGAGCTCATCTCGAACGCGAGTGACGCCATCGACAAGATGTATTACCGGGCCCTCTCGGACGAGGCACTCGACTTCAACAAGGACGACTACTTCGTCAAAGTCGTACTCGACAAAGACGCTCGGACCATCACCATCCGCGACACCGGGATCGGGATGACGGCCGACGAGCTCGAGTCGAACCTCGGGATCATCGCCAAGAGCGGCTCGCTCGCGATGAAACAGGCGACGAAGATGGAAGAAGACCATAGCCTCATCGGCCAGTTCGGCGTCGGCTTCTACTCGGCGTTCATGGTCGCGGACCGTGTGACGGTGCGCACCCGCTCGGTCGACAGCGAGCAAGGTTACTTGTGGGAATCGGAAGGCACGGACGGCTACACGATTGAACCGACGGATAAGGCCGACATCGGGACCGAGATTACGTTACATGTGAAAGCTGACACGGACGACGAGACGTACTCGACGTTCCTCGAAGAGTACGAGATTCGTTCGCTCATCAAGAAGCACTCGGACTTCATCCGCTATCCGATTAAGCTCGACGTGACGAAGCATCGTCAAAAAGACGACTCGGAAGAATACGAGGACTATGTCGAAGAAGAGACAATCAACAGCATGGTGCCGATTTGGCGCAAACGGAAGAGCGAACTCTCGGACGAGGACTACAAGGCGTTCTATCATGAGAAGCGCTACGGCTTCGACGAGCCGCTCAAGCACCTGCACTTGAACGTCGACGGCACAATCCGGTACCAGTCGATCCTCTACATCCCATCGACGGTCCCGTTCGACTATTACACGAAAGAGTTCGAGAAAGGGCTCGAGCTGTACTCGAACGGCGTGTTGATTATGGAGAAGTCGCCTGACCTGCTTCCGGACTATTTTGGTTTCGTCAAAGGGATGGTCGACTCAGAAGACTTGTCGCTCAACATTTCCCGGGAGATGCTGCAGCAGGACCGACAACTCCGCGTCATCGCCAAGAACGTGAAGTCGAAAATCAAAGGCATGCTCGAGAAGATGCTCCGCGACGAGCGTGAGGATTATGAGACGTTCTATGAGGCGTTCGGCCGTCAAATCAAGTTCGGCGTCTACGACCAGTTCGGTGCGGCCAAGGACGACTTGAAAGACTTGCTCTTGTTCCACTCGTCGAACGAGAAGAAGCTCGTCACGCTCAACGAGTACGTCGCGCGCATGAAAGACGATCAAAAGTACATCTATTATGCAACGGGCGAATCGATTCACCGCATCGACCTCTTGCCGCAGGCGGAACGCTTGAAAGAAGAAGGCTTCGAAATCCTCTACTTCACTGAAGAGATCGATGAGTTCGCCATCAAGATGCTCCAGTCGTATGACGACAAGGAGTTCAAGTCAATCGCGAGCGGTGACCTCGGTCTCGATGACGCCGAGGCCAATTCACTGAACGACGACAACAAAGACTTGTTCGCCTTCATGAAGCAGGAACTCGGCGACCGCGTCAAAGAAGTGCGCGCGTCGACACGACTCAAGTCACATCCGGTCTGCTTGACGGTCGCAGGTGACGTTTCGATTGAGATGGAGAAGATTTTGAACGCGATGCCGAACGGCGGCGGCATGAAAGCGGAGAAAGTGCTCGAAGTGAACGCCGACCACGCCATTTTCCAGACGTTACAGCGCGTCTATACAGCAGATGAGGCAAAAGCGAAACAGTATACCGATTTGCTCTATCAGCAAGCGCTCCTCATCGAAGGGCTACCGATTGAAGACCCGGTCGCCTATTCGAACGCGGTGTGCGCGTTGATGGCGGAATAAGCAACAGGCAGAGGGCGACCTCTGTCTTTTCTCATGCGTTCTTATAAAACCAACGCTTCCCTACTTCGTTCAATAGGACATAACCGTCGATTAGTCCTAGAAGGGTCATCGAAAATGAATTTATCGCTTTGTCGTCTAATTGACCCGTCTAATCGCATCGCACCACTATTTATCTGTTATTGCCTGAATGATTTTAATCATTGTATGCAATTCCTCAGACAAAAAAATATATTCAGCTCTCCGTTGAATCATCCAGTGAACTCTTTTTCTCTCTCACCATACAGAGGTTCAAAATTAAAGTCGCATACAGGAAAATTTAAACCATAAAATTTAATCGCTCTTCTGCGATTTCTTCTGCCCGTATATATTCACTTGATTTATACTTGCTTACATTAATCACTTAACTTTATAATTCATCAATTGTAAAAAATGTGAAAAAAGTATAAAATTTCAATATAACATTTTCAAGTCAGATGGGGTGAGTAACGTGTTTATAAAAGGAAATATAGAAAAAGGTCCAGGACATGAAGCGGAATTGATTGTGTGGGATAAAATCGAAGAAAGATTTGCGGGACGAGAGAGCTTCGGCTTTCTCCATTATCCGATGTTCGAAGAGGCTAATGCCTATCGAAGAGAAATTGACGTGCTAATTGTAGACCGCGAAATCGGAGTGACCATAATCGAAGTCAAAGGACTAAGCATCCGACAAATCCAAAGCATATCTGGGAAGGTGTGGACCTGTAGGAAAAGTGATAAGACGTTTACGGTTGAACCTTATGCTCAGGCGGAACGCCAGATGGACATGCTGTGCAGAAATATCGAAGAGGAGCCATTATTCTACCGGAACCTTGGACGTCGTGCCATCGTAGCCCTTCCTTATATTACGCGTCAGGAATGGGTGGACTATGGATACGATGGCATGTTGAATGTCCCTCCTATCCTTTTCAAAGAGGACCTCGACGACACTAATCTTGTGAACAGATTGAAGCTGATTAATATCAGGAAGCAACCGAAGATGCTCGTTGATGCAGCATGGAACGCTATGAAACGACGATTCTCAGTCCTGGAAGAACCCTTATCTACACCATCCGCTCAACAAGTGATGGAATCGAAAGGTGTATTCTCGCTGACCTACTTCCTCCCTGATTCCATGACCTTCGTCTCAAACGAGTTATCCATCCGATTAGCTTTAAGAGAAGGCAAGAAGGTCTATGTCTTCTCATCATTTGAGCTACCGTCGGAATTCCTCAAGGATCATCAAAGATTCATCGAGGAATTCCAGTTCCAATATTTTTTCCTCGATGCACCCCATAATCTGTATGACTTCACATGTATCCAAAACGGGGCACTTTCTGAAAAAATGTCAGAACTTATAAAAGAGTGTGGAAACTTTAACCATGGCCAATATTCAGCCGTACACGCATCTGTCAGAGACAACCTGAAGATTATGGCAGGAGCAGGTACAGGTAAGACGCATGTGATGATTGATCGAGTCATGTATCTTCTTGAAAGTGAAGGAGTCGACTTAAAGGACATCGTTATGATTACCTTCACGAACGAATCAACGGACGAGATGCGACGCCGGTTTCAGGACAGAATGCTGACGATGTTTGCGCTGACACGACGAAAGCGTTACCTCGAACTCGCAGAGGACGTCAAGAACATGCAAATAAGCACCATCCATTCCTACTCCAAGTCAATCCTAACGAAACTAGCACACGAAATGGGATTCGGAATCGACGTCAAAGTAAGGAGCTACATCCGGGTGAAGGATCAAATTATCGAGCGATTGGCCGATGAGTACTTGTCAAGCGGCTTTTCTACACATGGTCTAGATGAATTATTCGAGAGTGGCTTGGAGCATTATCGCATCACGCGTATGATGCGAAAGTTCTGGGATGAGATGGAGAAGAAAGGACTTACCCGCGAGGAAATCGAGGGACTCGACTGGGGAAGTGCAACGGAAGCTGTTCATACCACGCTACACGACCTGTTTCGATATGTCTTCTCACGTTGCGATACCGAGCTCGAACGTGTCAAACGGAGGGATAATGCTATCGACATGGGAGACATGATCAGGAAGATGAGATGGTTCACGGACAACAAGAAGATGAACCAACTCGAGTCCCGAAAGTATCTGTTCGTCGACGAGTTCCAGGACAGCGACAACACTCAGATTGAGCTGGTGGCGAGCCTGCATGAGCAACTCGGCTATACAGTCTTCGTGGTCGGCGACGTAAAACAATCAATTTATCGATTCCGAGGTGCGGACTATACCTCCTTCGAACGTCTAGAGGACAAGGTCAAATCGAGTATCCTTGAGGTTCGCCTCAACCAGAATTATCGTACTAACAGTAGCCTCCTCGACCAGTTGGACGGACTCTTTACCCGTTGGGGGGATGACGGACATGGTCTCCTCCCTTATTCGAAATCAGACCGCCTCATCGGGATGATACGTACGGGACAGGACGAGAACGAACTACAGCGGATCAGGATTGACAAGTATAAAGGCAAGAAAGCGATGAACGAAGCGATGTTACAACGGATTCAGGAGGGAATTGCCGAAGTCGCTGCTGCGAAGGAGGAAGGAGAGAAAGTAGCTCTGCTCGTACGGACGAATCGACAAGCGAAGGAAGTCGCTAAAGTTTGTGAGGGGGCAGGCATTCCCATCAAACAGAACCTGAACGGTACTTTCTACCGTTCAGATGCCGTGATACACTTCAAATCCTTGATAGAGGCAATGATGTATCCAAGCGAGGCTGTCCATCTTGTGACGGTACTCGAGTCGCCTTACTTCCATTACAAAATTCCTTCGAGACTTTTGGTCGCTCACGAAGGAGATGGCAAAGCTATTTCTCGATATATCGAGGAGCGGATTGGGGATGACTTCTCTAGATACCTTAAGGATATGCGCCGCCTGCCATTGATGGCCGTAATACAACGCATCATCTCAGAAAAAGGATTGTCGCACAATTTGCAACTGTACTATGAACGAGTCACTGGAAACACCGAGGTTGCGGCGAGTAAGGTACGTCAGTACGAGCTCGACCTCGCCCATCTGATGAATCTCCTCCATCAACATTTCGGACCAGACACTAGCACGCTATGGACGATTCATCGGTGGCTCACGCTACAGGTACGGGTGAACACTACCGAGAACTCGCCGATGGACATGACAACTCCGGGGCGAATTGAAATCACGACAATCCATCGTGCAAAAGGGCTCGAGTATCACACGGTCATTCTTCCGAGACTCGATTTCCCATTCACAAACCATCGGAGTGCGTTCCTTGTCGAAGAAGAACTCAAAGAGGAGACGAGCCGAGCACGACGAGTCGGCTGGGATCTTTCCGCAGATCAGGGAGAAGGCAAGAGTGAACACTTCGATAGTCTAGAAGTTTCAGAAAACGATGAGATTATTAAGGAGGAGACCCGACTCCTATACGTCGCGCTGACGCGTGCGAAGAAAAAAATTGTGCTCATCGAATCCGACGTAAAACAGAATACGTGGGGAGAACTATTAGAGAAGGCGATGGGAGGCATAAATCATGTCCGTTAAGGTATATACTTACGACGACCCGAAAGGATGGCGCTCCCATCCGAGGTACGAGGAAATCAAAGGAGCGATTCACGTCTGTGCGACGAAGAATGTTGCACAGGGGATTCAAGAAGCCTACCAGGAAGTAGGAGCGTTCGAACGCGTTCATACGATTCGAGAAATCATCTCGGCGACACAACCAGATTGGAACTCGGCGGAAACACAGTTACAACAGTATCTCAAGCTCTCGAAAGTTCTCAAGGAACACATCGCGCGGGAAGATGAGAAAAGCATCAAAGATTCGTTCCGCAAGAATAAAAAGCACGTGCTCGATACGCTTCGGTTACTCGCCTATTCGGGCATAGGGCCGGCGGATCTTTCTACCGTTTTGGCGAATATTGATGACCTATCCGCGAAGGAACGGATGCTAGTCGAAATATGGCATGAGCTAGAGCAGGTAGACCCCTCTTACGCCACGCTCCGGGAAGAGATGGCAAAAAATTGGGCGAAGCGCCAGATTTTATCGGTCCTTGAAGGTATGAGCGAATCAGACGGGCGGTCCCTTCCGCTCGCTGAAGACAAGATTGTCCTACACGGCTTCTATTTCGTCACGCCCGAACAACAACGTTTTCTTGAATGCGTCCGTAATGGGGGCTTGGAAGTCATCTTCTTCAATCTGTTCGATGAACGCTATCCAGATACATTCGGATTCACGAGAGCCTTCATCACAGAAAAGTATGGCTGGTCGGATGATTGGGAGATAGGCAAATCACGTGTCGATAGCGACCTTGGGATGGGAAACGTGTTCTTGCGCGCCTATGAGGAAGGAAGCGCACCCGTGAATAACGCCGAGCGTGAAATCGTTGCCTACGAATCGTTCTTCGAGTTCATGAATAAGGTAATCGTTCCGTCATATCCGATTGGTGAAATAAATAGGGAGAATACCTCGACACAAATCATCGCAACTAATGCCGATATGTTGAACGAGATTCTCGATCAATACTATCCGGACATGGTAACAGGTACTCGGAACTTCCTCCAATACCCAGTAGGTCAATTCCTCAGTAAAATCCATAGCATCCGAACAGAGGACGGCTTCATGCTCGACTCCGAAATTCTGATGGCTACGTTTACTAGCGGTTGGCTGTACGATCCCAAAAGCGGCAGAAACGCACGTGACTATACCGGACAGCTGAAGAAAATACTTCCCTATTTTGAGGGATGTGAGACGCTAGAACAGTGGAAATCCCGTTCTAACGAACTGATGGAATTGTACGACCAGGTCTTCTTCCCTTATGAGAAAGCAGGCGACGGACGCGCTATCAAGAGCATGCGTAGTCCATTCGCGCGAATCTCGCAATTCTCACTCGAACACAGAGAGATGGAGACGATTCGCTTCTTTCTGAGACAGCTTGATTTCATCTCAAAGGAACTCTTCCACATCGAGGAAGAAGAGGAACAAATTGGTAAACACTTCAGGAAGGTTTTTGAGATGGTGTCGAAGTATAATCCAAGCAATCACATGGAACTGATCAATGAAGAGACGCGCATTCTCGAAGCACTCAACGAGAAACTCGGCCGCATAGAGGACGATACGTTCTTCCTCTATGAGGACGTGGGCGAGGCTGTCAGCCTTTATCTAAGCGGTAAGCTTGAGCCTCAAGAGGATTTACTCATCAAGCCTTTCATTGAGGTTGACGGTGAAGCGTTCAAATCCGGAAAGAAATATTACGTCACGGGGCTCGACGAGCGTGGTCTTCCTTTGAGTGAATTCTCGTTGCCATGGCCGTTCCAGGATAAGACCTATGAAGCTTTGTCCGAGAGA
Organism: Exiguobacterium sp. ZOR0005; assembly: GCF_000798975.1. Taxonomy (NCBI): domain Bacteria; kingdom Bacillati; phylum Bacillota; class Bacilli; order Caryophanales; genus Exiguobacterium; species Exiguobacterium sp. ZOR0005. Next base: position 122,402 of record NZ_JTLB01000004.1, read on the forward strand.
TATCAGGTACTCGAACTGGACACACTCCGGAACAAGTCAATTAAGCACATATCACGGTATCTTTTCTACATCACCCTAGAGTTCCTAAATACGGATGATACAGAATTATCCTGGATGCGGAGCTACCTCGACAAGACTGACATGGATCAGGCGCTCTATGCGAAGCAGCTCGACCTGACTGTAACCCATCCAGGCAGTTTCCCGACGTCGACGGAAGGACGTGACATCCGTGATAACGTGTACGATTTCGAGAGAGAAGTGGTTACAGAAGAAGAAAGCTTTGAAGGATTAACGGTCCCTGACTTTTTGATGGAATACTCCACATGTAACAGAAGGTTCCGGTATGGGTATATCCTCTCGGAGTTTCCGACCTTCGACACCGAGTTCCATCAACAATTCCAGTATACGGACCTACTTCGTATCGCTAGGCGTGCATCGACATGTACGGACGAGAAGGTTGTACGACAAGTTAGCTCACTCTTTCCTGGATGGACAGAATATAGGAAAAACATGATTGCAAAGAAATACATCCAGCGGGTTGGTAAGAGAGACAAGGAAGAAGCTATTGATGGTATCAAAATTAACATGGCACGACAGGACCTTCAACTCCCTGGTCTGAAGCGTTCACGCCGTGACGAACTAAGAAGAAAAGTAACGATGGACATGCCCAAACTAATTGAGGAGATTAAGTACAAACTAATAAATGATGAGAACTTCGAACCGAATCAGACCGAGGAATGCAAATATTGTCCGTTTCAGGATATTTGTCCCGACGTGTACTCGTCTGAGGAAGACGAGGGAGGAACAAGATGAAAGACTTGTGGAAGTTGGTGGAAGAGAGTTGGAGAGTGGAGGCACCGAAAACAAGACCAGAAGACGAGCGGGCGCTCGAATTTATGAACCGAGCGCTTTCGAATCTCGACACGACCAACACCTGGGATGAGTTAGACGCTGACGATGATGACGACGACGATGATTAAATAAATAAACAGAGAGGTAGAGGCATTATGAACCATACGATAGTAACGGATAACCGGGCAGAGGACGACATTATTCTCACCCCGCAACAACAGCAAATCGTGGATAACGATTCAGAGGAACAGTTGGTAAGAGGGATTGCCGGGAGCGGTAAAACATTAGTACTCTTGAAAAAAGCTAAGAAGAAAGCCTTGAAGAACGCAGACGACACGGTAATGATTTTAACGTATGCGACGTCACTGACGAATGCTTCCCAGATTACGATGAGACGATATGGTCTCGGGAATCTTGATGTTCGTACGGTCCATGCCTGGACAATGAAGCTCTATGGACAAATTTTCAGCGGCAGTTATAGATTAATCAAGGGGAGCGACCAGACAAACCTCGTAAAGCGCGCAATCTCGCTCACCAAGATAGACCATCGATTTGTCAAGGATGAGTCGTACGTCGAGTTCCTGCAGAAAGAGATCAGCTTCATCAAAGGTATGGAGATTCGGACGATGTCCGAGTACGCCGCTGTTAGCCGACGAGGAAGAGGAGCTAGCACACGAGTAACAGCAACTGATAGAGAAGTCATCTACGAAATTTTCTGGAACTATGAGAATTTGAAAGGAAAAAATCGTGATTTCGATGACTTCGCATACAAATTATTGAACGTAAAGGATAGAATCCCGGAGACGGCGAAACTCGATCATGTATTCGTCGATGAGGCACAGGATCTCCAGCTCAGTCAAATACGGTTATTGAAAAAATGCGTCAGAAAGACCATTACAATTGCGGCCGACAAAGGGCAGAAAATCTATGACACCGCGTTCAGTTGGCGCGAAGCCGGACTGAACATCCAGGGGGGACGTACAAAAATCCTAAAAGACTCACATCGTTCCACAAGACAAATCATCGAACTTGCTGTCAGTCTACAACAGAACGATTCAATCACACAGGATGAGGAATATGTCGTTCCTGTCTTACCGGAACGCACTGGGTACAAGCCCGTCCTTAGAAGATTTGATGACAAAGTTCGTCATGACGAGGCAGTGCTCACCATGATTAACGAAATTCTCAAGGAATCGCCAGCCGCAACCATCGGAATCCTCTCTCGTTGGTCCCATGGGAGAGTACATCGACTCGGGGGTAAACTCAGTCGTAAGGGAATACCCTACACTGACGTACGTGAAAAACAGGACGTTGACCCGTTCTCCCCAGGCGTCAAATTCAGCACTTTCCATTCTGCGAAAGGACTCGAATTCGATGTCGTCCTCATCGTGGACTTGATAGACCCTACAATTCTTCCTACAGAGGAGGACGCGAGCGAGTATTGGGACAACGAGAGAAGACTCCTATACGTTGCAATGACACGTGCGAAGTCGCTACTCTACATGTTGTCTTATGAGACCGAGAACCGCTTGTTGCTCGAGATGGATTCTAAATTGTACGACATTCACTAATCCAGTAATTAATTTTTTTGAGGCTGATAAAGCTAAGTATTTCCAAAGAACATTTAATTTAAAGGAAAGAGTGTTTTTAAGGAGGTGAGCTAAAATGGAAATTGTAATTGGGCAAATATGTCCAGGTTGTAACGGAAGAGGCTGTCGTCATTGTGGAGGAACTGGCGAAGTTTGAAACATCTGAGAAAGTATTTGAACCAAATTGTGACCTTAGCGTGTTGAGCAGAAAATGAGATTTCTGCTCAACACGCTTTTCTTTTGTCGAGTCTTAAAATCAATTTAAGGCCACAAACAACAAATCGAAATAAAAAGGGTCAAATCATCGATATGATTCGCCCCAAAGAAACTGAATTTCAAAATTTAATTAAAATTATTATACGTTCCTAACAGCTGCATCTGAACCGCTTCCTGCAAGATGTTCTGGTCATCCTCTTGCTCATGGACCTCTGCGATTCGATGACTCATCCGCTCAATCAATCCGACGACGAGGGCGTTCCCCATCGTGAAGTAACGTTTGCGGTCCGTCATCATATCCGTCCATCCATAAGGGAATCCGTTCAGTCCCTCACACTCCTCAGGGCGCAAGTAACGAAGCTTCTTCGTCTGCGGATCCTCTATGACATGGCTCGAACGGTTACAAGTACCTTCGCTCGTCAACATCGTACGTCCAGGAAGGTCGAGCGAGTCCGGATACGACATGCCGCCTTCAGCGTATACATACACGTGACCACTCGCCGAGATCCGCTCGATTTTCTTCGGCCCTTTCAAGTAAGCTAACTCTTCCTGCTCGTTCCGACCCGACTTTTTAATCGTCTCGGTATCCAAATAATACTGCTCCGGTGCAGGACCGAACTGCTCATAGACTTCTTGGACCACTTCGCCGAGTGTCTTCGGCACTTCGCGTTTAGGTAACGTCTCGAGCGTCGTCACCTGATTGCCCGACATAATCCCTGCGTTCCGGTACGTGGCCGAGAACGTGTCAGAGATTTCGACGATATCTTTCGGCAGTTCGAACTGCGAGCCCGGATGTTTATCGCTCGTCAGTTCATGGACCGGGAATGCCGGGGCAAAGAAGCCTGATTCGAGCAACCATTCCTCAGGGTTTGCCTGTTGAGCACGTGCCGAATGATTCAGGTCGGTGCGGGTCGCAAAGATGAAGATGCGACGACGGCGTTGCGCGAACCCATAGTCGGCCGCATTGATGACGCGCCACTCGACCGTATAGCCTTGGTCGGCGAACGCACGAAGCATGACGCTGAAGTCACGTCCCCGTTGTTTGGCCGGAGACTTCATGAGTCGATCGACGTTCTCGAGTAACACGTAAGGCGGTTTCTCTTGTTCGATGATGTTCATGATTTCCCAGAACAAGACACCCTTCTTCCCTTGGATCCCTTGTTCGTTCTTGAGGCTGCGCGACACGCTATAGTCTTGACACGGGAACCCCCCGACCAAAAGGTGGTGCGGACCCGCTTCCATCCATGACAGGGCGATATCTTCGTTCAAATGTTTGCCGCGGCCCTTGAACCGTTCGGCGTAGCAATCGAAGGCCGGTTGACTCTTCGTCGCCGGTTCCCATTGATTGCCCCAAACCACATCGAATTTGTCCAATGTAGGCTCGGCATTCACGTCTTTAATTCCTTCAAGTGCGATGCGGAAACCTCCTACACCAGCAAATAACTCAACTACTTTAATCAATGGGAACACCCTTTCGTATTTTCTATCTTAAATTTACTCTATTTCATAAGTTATCTCAAATGAACTTTCTCGCTGAGATTAGTTTAACAGAAAAGGTGAATGGGATCAACAACAAGCTATAATGGTTATATATGTAAAATGTAGGAGGAGTTATTTTGCGGTACGAAACGATTCAAGAATTGATGAATAAAGCAAGAGAGGCTGAAGGAAAAACGTTCGGAGAGATTGACACGACCGGACGTATCAAGAATGTCCGGTCGAAAGGATCCCTCGGTCACATCATCGAGGAGAGCCATTTCAGCTACCCGATCAATTCGGACGCACGGCCTGATTTTGAAGAGCTCGGCATCGAATTGAAGGTCACCCCTTTCAAGAAGAACAAGAACGGTACATATTCATCGAAGGAGCGGCTCGTTCTGAACATGATTGATTATCATAACGAGCACGAGTATTCGTTCGAGACGTCGAGCTTCTTAACCAAAGCCACGAGCATGCTTATCATGCTTTATCAATATGAGCCGAACATCCCTATCGACGACTACCGTATCTACAAAGCATTCTTGAACGAGTTCTCAGAGGAAGACTTGGACGTGATGCGCCAAGACTGGGAGACGATTGTCGCAAAAATCAAACGTGGAGAGGCCCATTTGATTTCCGAGGCCGATACGATGTACTTATCGGCCTGCACGAAAGGAGCAAATGGTTCGGTCGTTCGCAGCCAACCGTTCTCAGAACAACCAGCAAAGCCACGTGCCTTTTCTCTCAAAGCTTCTTATATGTCAGGGCTCGTCCGTCAGTACTTGACCCCAGAATTGATGGAGTCAATCGCCAACCATGGTGAACTGAAAGAAATGTCGATTGAAGAACTCCTCGAGGCAAGACTCGCGCCTCATTACGGGAAGACGGTACTCGAATTATGCGAGGAGACCAGCATCCCATATAACCCGAGCAATAAAGCGATGATTCCGCGAGTCATGGCAAAACTTTTAGGAGTCAGAAAGACCGACTTGTCGAGCATCGAAGAGTTTGCGAAAGCGAACATCAAGTTCAAGACGATTGCCCGAGAGCCTGACGGCAAAATCCGAGAGCACATGTCATTCGGAAAAGTCGATTTCGACGCCTTGTCTCAAGAAGATTGGGAAGAATCCGACTTGTACGACACGTTCGCCGAACAGAAATACCTCTTCCTCGTATTCCGATATGACGAGGACTACGTTCCCAAACAAAAACGTATCCCTCGTTTCGAAGGGATACGCCTGTGGAACATGCCGCTCGGAACAGTCGACGGCGAATTGAAATCGATGTGGTGTGAGGCCCAGCGGGTGGTCCGTGCGGGAGTGCAACTGACACCTGTGAAACGTGGTGTCAAAAACAACCTTCCTGGTCCGACGTTCAACCGAGTCGCTCACGTACGCTCGAAAGCTTTAGATGGGAAAGATAAAGTGAAACTCCCAGACGGTCAGTGGATTACCAAGCAATCGTTCTGGTTAGACAAAAACTATATCCAGCAGATTCTAGACGCTTAACATGAGTATTTCCCTCCCTCAAGTGGAATCCTCTTACTAGAGGGAGGTGAAGGTATGGCCAGAAATGTACCGAAAGCATCGAGTCCAGCCGTCTTCAAGACGATGAGCGGGAATCGTGGCAAGGATACCAAAATGGAAGTGAAGGTCCGAAAAGCACTTTGGGCTGCCGGATATCGATATCGGAAGAACAATCGGAAGCTGTATGGGACACCAGACATCTCGTTTCCCGGACTCCGTGTCGTCGTCTTTTTGGACTCCTGCTATTGGCATGGCTGTCCCCTTCACTTCAAACTTCCGAAGACGAACGCGGAGTTTTGGCGACAGAAGATCGGTCGTAACATCGAGCGCGATGCCGACGTCACGCAACATTATGTCGAGGAAGGATGGATCATCTTACGCTTTTGGGAGCATCAGGTCAACGAGGACTTTGATCACGTGATTTATACCATCACTCATTTCGTCGACATGGCCAAGGTCAGTCGCCATAAACGAAGTGGATGATTCGTTTTACTCGTTAATCCAGGTCCTCATCAAACAATGGTTCATCATACGTCTCCGTCGCATCATCGACAATCAGGTCCGTGTAGATTTCTTCTACACGGCCTCTTTTTTTGCCATCTTCATTCACATGCTCGACAATTCTGAACGTCTCAGGCGCCTCAAGCCCGATGATGACAATCGGCACGGTCAACTGCGTGTTCAGCGGCTTCAAATGGTGAACGTACTTTTCGTAGGTACCTATGGCGTTGTCGAAGTTTCCAGCACGTTGAAGTCGCTGTGTCGCACAAATAATGACACCAATTCGTGTTTGAATTGCTTTCTCGACATGGTTGAGCTCGCTCGCAATGACCGGTTTCAATAGATTCCATGCGATTGTCCCTGAATGATTGAACCCGACCTCCACTGAAATGTTTTCTTTGGCAAAGTCGAGGCGCCATACGTTCTCCGAATAGTCACGGTCCTGGAAGATCGGGCTCTCACTCGCCCATCCCCTTCTTATAAATTCTGATTTGAACAAATCATTCAATGTCGAGGAAAGACTTTTGTTCTTGCCGGCATACTTTTCTTCGAATTTCTTGATGATCGCCTCGTCACTGATTGATTGGATGATTCCATGAATCTCCGACCAAATCTCCGTGAACTCTTCATCGTTCTTTAAGATGGTCTCGCCAAATCGATGTGAATGGATTCGATATCTCAATTGCCTCATCCTTTTTTGGTTGTAATTGATAATGACATACTTTACGACGAGAATGGTGGCTTTCTCTTCAATAGAATCAAACTCATGCCACTCCTCATAACTTTATCAAGATACATGATTGAAAACAAAAGCACATTTGTTTTGTAATCGTTTTCTTTCCTTTCAACAAGCGATTCATCCATAAAACATTGATATATCAACATTTTTCCAACTGTGCAAACGCCTTGACATTTTTGGACGGTTATATGAAGTTAGTATTACATTATAATTATTCTAGTAGAGACTAAAGTCCACTAGAGTAAAAAACCAAGGAGGACATACCCCATGTCATTAATCGGCAAAGAAATCTTACCTTTCAAAGCACAAGCATTCCAAACAGGTGAATTCCTCGAAGTATCGGACAACGACTTCAAAGGTCAATGGAGCGTCGTTTGCTTCTACCCAGCTGACTTCACGTTCGTCTGCCCGACTGAACTCGAAGACCTTCAAAACGAATACGCGACACTTAAAAACCTCGGCGTCGAAGTGTACTCAGTATCGACTGACACACACTTCACGCACAAAGCATGGCACGAAACGTCTGAGAAAATCGGCAAAATCGAGTACATCATGATCGGTGACCCATCACACACAATCTCACGCAACTTCGACGTCTTGAACGAAGAAGATGGCCTTGCTGACCGCGGTACGTTCATCATCGACCCAGACGGCGTCATCCAAACAGTTGAAATCAACGCAGGCGGCATCGGCCGTGACGCGAGCACGCTCGTCAACAAAGTCAAAGCGGCACAATACGTCCGCAACAACCCAGGCGAAGTCTGCCCGGCGAAATGGGAAGAAGGTTCTGAAACACTTCGCCCGAGCCTCGACCTCGTCGGCAAGTTGTAAGGAGCGGATTACATGTTAGAAGCAGATATTAAACAACAGTTGGACCAATATCTCCAGCTCATGGAGGGCGATGTCGTCCTCCGTGTCAGCGCTGGAGACGACACGGTTTCAAAAGAGATGCTCGACCTCGTGAACGAACTCGCGAGCATGTCGTCACGCATCTCGGTCGAGAACGTCACACTCGATCGCACACCGAGTTTCAGCGTGAGCCGTCCGTCTGAAGAGACAGGAATCGTCTTCGCAGGAATCCCGCTCGGTCACGAGTTCACGTCACTCGTCCTCGCGTTGCTCCAAGTGAGCGGCCGGGCGCCGAAAGTCGACGCGGACGCGATCAAACAAATTCAACAGATCGAAGGCACGTACCACTTCGAGTCGTATATCAGCCTCAGCTGCCACAACTGCCCAGACGTCGTCCAGGCACTGAACGTCATGAGCGTGCTCAACCCGAACATCTCCCATACGATGATCGACGGTGGCGCCTTCAAGGCGGAAGTCGAAGCGAAAGAAATCATGGCTGTCCCGACCGTCTTCTTGAACGGTGAGGCGTTCGGCAACGGACGTATGTCACTTGAAGAGATTTTAGCGAAACTCGGCACAGGCCCGGACGCTTCGGCGTTCGAAAATAAAGATCCGTATGACGTCCTCGTCATCGGTGGCGGCCCAGCTGGCGCGAGCGCAGCGGTTTACGCGGCTCGTAAAGGCATCCGCACAGGAATCGTCGCTGAGCGCTTCGGTGGTCAAGTGATGGACACGATGGGCATCGAGAACTTCATCGGAACGTCTTACACGGAAGGCCCGAAACTCGTCGCGAGCTTGGAAGAGCACGTGAAAGAGTACGGCATCGACGTCATGAACCTCCAGCGCGCGAAGCGTCTCGAGAAAACTGACCTCGTCGAAGTCGAACTCGAGAACGGTGCCGTCTTGAAGAGTAAGAGCGTCATCCTCTCGACAGGTGCACGCTGGCGCAACGTCAACGTCCCAGGTGAAGCCGAGTTCAAAAACAAAGGTGTCGCCTACTGTCCGCACTGTGACGGTCCGCTCTTCGAAGGCAAGCGCGTCGCCGTCATCGGTGGCGGGAACTCTGGGATTGAAGCAGCGATTGACCTTGCCGGAATCGTCAAGCACGTGACGGTGCTCGAGTTCGCTCCTGAACTAAAAGCCGACCAGGTGCTTCAAGACCGCCTTCACAGCCTCCCGAACGTGACCGTCGTCACGAATGCACAGACGACAGAAATCACGGGTACGGACAAAGTGAACGGCATCTCGTACTTGTCTCGCGACACGAACGAGACGCATCACGTCGAACTCGAAGGCGTCTTTGTCCAAATCGGCCTCGTCCCGAATACGGACTGGCTCGACTCGGTCGAACGCAACAACTTCGGGGAGATCGTCGTCGACCGTCATGGCGCGACGAACGTCCCAGGTGTGTTCGCGGCAGGTGACTGCACGAACAGCGCCTACAAACAAATCATCATCTCGATGGGCTCTGGTGCGACGGCCGCACTCGGTGCTTTCGACTATATGATTCGCAACTAACGCAAAACGCGTCCTCCACTGTGAGGACGCGTTTTTCATCGTTCCGCGACCGATTCAAACGTTTGATTCCCCGGGAAAGTGGAATAGCGGACAAGAGAACGGATTTTGAATGAGGAGGCATTTTATGAACATCCCAACCATCAAACTACATGACGGCTATGAGATTCCCGCCATCGGGCTCGGTACCGTCTATTTACGAGGAGAAACCGGTGTCGACGCGATCACGGGCGCGATTCGGAACGGTTATCGCTTGATCGACTCGGCCATCCGCTATGACAACGAAGGAACGGTCGGCGAGGCGGTCCGTCAATCCGGTATCCCGCGTGAGCAGCTGTTTCTGACCTCAAAGCTACGCGGTCAATATTTCGACTATGACGACGCGCTCGAGATGATTCGCGAGTCGCTTTACCGGGCGAACCTCGACTATTGGGACCTATTTCTCTTACATTGGCCGAACCCGAAACAAGACAAGTATGTCGAGGCGTGGCGTGCCCTCATCCAAGCGAAGAAAAACGGATGGATTCGCTCCATCGGTGTATCGAACTTCATGCCCGAGCACCTCGACCGTTTAATCGAGGAGACGGGTGAGACGCCGGTCATCAATCAAATTGAGATGCACCCCTACTTCTCACAAGTCGAACAACGCGATGCCGACAAGGAACGAGGCATCATAACCGAAGCGTGGAGCCCACTCAGTCGCGCCCGCACTGTCATCCATGACGAGACGATCACCGAGCTCGCACGACAAAAAGGGAAGACCGTGTCGCAAGTCATCTTGCGCTGGCACGTCCAGCTAGGCGTCATCCCACTCCCGCGTTCGTCGAGCGATATGCACCAAAAAGAGAATCTCGACGTCTTCAACTTCGAATTGACCGAGGGCGAGATGGAGACGCTCAACGCGCTGACAAAACCGGATGGACGTATCGATAATCAAGACCCGAGAGAATATGAAGAGTACTAAAAAAGATTGAGCCGCGACGGGCTCAATCTTTTTGTCGTCAAAACGCAGGAATCGCCGTTTCGTCGTAGTTCTCTTCTAAGAAGGCACGGACTTCGTCACTTGTGAGTGCCTCGCCGAGCTTCTGAATCGCTTCGTCGTCTTGATTGTCCTCACGGGCGACGAGTGTGATCGCAAAGTCGTTATCGACACCTTCTGTCAAAAGGGCGTCCGTCTTCGGCGTCAAACCGAGCGGTGCCGCGTAGGCCGGCGTCATGAGGACCGCATCGACGTCGTCATACGCGCGCGCGAGCATGAGCAAATCGACTTCTTGAAACTTGAAGTTCTTCGGGTTGTCCGTGATATCAGCTTGCGTGTAATACGAACCGTTCTTCTCACCGAGCTCTATCACGTCGTGCTGGGCAAGGAGCGAGAGCGAACGGTCGATGTTCGACACGTCGTTCGCGATGGCAATCGTCGCACCTTCCGGGATGTCGTCGATGTTGTCATACTCTTTCGAATAGACGCCGTAGTTGGCGAAGTAAATCGGCTCAATCGGGACGAGGTTGGCGTCATTGCTGCGGTTGAACTCTTCCATGTACGGGACGTGTTGGAAGAAGTTCGCATCGACTTCTTCTGCCGCGAGCGCCGTGTTCGGCTGGACGTTGTCCCCGAGGACGACGATCTCAAGCTCGATGTTGTCTTCAGCGAGCTGTTCTTTCGCGATCTCAAGCATATCCGTCATCGGTGGGATGAGCGATGCAACTTTGAGCGTCTGTGGCTCGTTTGACGGGGCTTCCGTCGTGTTCGTTTCTGAGTCGTTTCCACACGCCGCGAGAACGAGCGTGAGCGAAGCGAAGAGTGCCATTAATTTTTTCATATGTTTTTCCTTCTTTCTGTTTGTGATTAGCGTTTGTCGATGAGACGGGCCACGGTCGTACCGGTGAACTGAATCATCTGGACGAAGATGAGCATGATGAGAATCATGTACATCATCAGTTCCGTCTTGAACTGTTGATATCCATAGCGGATGGCGAAGTCGCCGATGCCGCCACCCCCAACCACCCCCATGATGGTCGAGTACGAGATAAAGCTGATGATCGACGTCGTCAGTCCGAGGACAAGACCGGAACGGGCCTCGACGTACAAGAACTTGAAGATGACATCTTTGATGGATGCACCCATCGACACTGCCGCCTCGACGACACCGCGTGGCACGTCAAGGAGTGATTGCTCGACGAGGCGCGAGTAGTGGGCGATGGCGATGATGGCGAGCGGCACAGTTGCCGCTGCCGTCCCGATGGCCGTTCCGATGATGAGCCGCGTGAATGGAATCAAAAACACGACGAGTAACAGGAACGGGAACGACCGGACGATGTTGACGACCAAGTTGAGCACGGAGAAGACGGCCCGGTTCTCTAAGAGCTGACCTTTTCGGGACAAGTAGAGCCACGTCCCGAGCGGCAGGCCAACGAGGACGGCGGCGAGAATCGAGACGCCGACCATGATGAACGTTTCGCCGATCGAACGCCAAATCTCGGTCTGATATTGCACGAGCACCTCAGGCATCCATCTCACCCGCCTTCTTCAGCTGGTCGACGAACCAGGCCGGATTGTTGTCGATGGCCGGCACACCGCTCGGGACGAGGTCGATCGTCTCGTAGACGGCCCCGTCCGCCATGACGGTCACGCGATCACACACTTGTTTGATGACGTCCATCTCGTGCGTGACGATGACGATGGTGACACCGAGCCGTTCATTGATCGACTTCAACACCTCGAGCACTTCGGCCGTCGTGTTCGGGTCGAGCGAGGAGGTCGGTTCGTCGCACAGCAAGACGTGCGGCTCATTCGCGAGCGCCCGCGCGATGGCGACACGTTGCTTCTGCCCTCCGCTTAACTGGGCCGGATACTTGTCCTTGAACGTCTCGAGCCCGACGAAGCGGAGACATTCGAGCACCCGTGCCTCGTGCGTCGCTTTCGGACGACCGGCTAGTTTGAGCGGTGCGACGACGTTGTCATAGACGGTCTTGTTGGCGACGAGATTGAACTGTTGAAAGATCATCCCGATGACGTGGCGCTTCTCGCGAAGCTTCCTCGTCGAAAGCGATGTCATCATGGACCCGTCAATCTCGACCGTGCCGGTGTCCGGCGTCTCGAGCAAGTTCATGAGCCGAAGCACCGTCGACTTGCCGGCACCGCTTGCCCCGATGATGCCGTATATCTCACCACGGTTGACGTGGAGCGAGACGTCTTTTACGGCTATATCGCGTCCAAACTGTTTGCGTACATTCGTTAACGTGATCATCGACTGTCCCTTTCTATATAACAAACTTGGTGATACTCGTACCCCATTTTAGCGAAGTAAAGGACAGTTGTCAGTTGATGCGTCTTGTCTTGAGTCTCGTTATATAGAGAAAGAAGAACGTTTCACTTCCCAACCGCCCCTTCGCCCTTTATAATGAGAACAGATAATACCATAGGGGGTATATTGAATGACTACTGAAATTCTAATAACCTTCGCCGTCCTGGCGTTGGCGATTTTTCTCTTTGTTTCCGATAAATTGCGGACCGACCTCGTCGCCGTATTGATCATGGTCATCTTGCCATGGACCGGCGTCATCACGGCGAATGAGGCGTTTTCCGGATTCGCCTCGAACGCCGTCATCTCGGTGATTGGTGTCATGTTGATCGGATACGGGGTCGAGCGTTCCGGCATCATGACCGTCGTCGCGGGCTTCATCACGAAACGGGTCGGCGTCAAAGAAAAGAACGTCATGGCGACGACGTCGACGACGGTCGGCCTCATCTCGGCGTTCATGCAAAACATCGGCGCAGCCGCCTTGTTCTTGCCGGCGCTGAAACGAATCAGCAAAAACGCGAATATCCCGGCCTCGAAACTGATTATGCCGATGGGTTTTGCCGCCATCCTCGGGGGAACGTTGACGATGGTCGCCTCGGGTCCGCTCATCATCTTGAACGACTTGTTGACCGAGTCCGGATTTGACGCCTTGAACTTGTTCGCCGTCACGCCGATCGGGCTCGCCTTGCTCGCGACCGGCATCCTTTACTTCTACTTCGCCGGAGGACTCGTCTTGCCAAAGGCGTCCGGTGAGACACAAGTGACGAGCGCGTCGTTCATGCAAGAGACACACAACTTGACGACCGACATCCATGAGCTCGACGTCAACGCCCGCCTCGCCGGACAGACAATCGAACAACTCAATATTTGGTCGACTTACGGCATCAATATTTTGGCGCTCCGGGAAGATGCGAGCCACGTCTATGGTCCATGGCGGAAGACTCACCTCGCCGACGGACAGACGCTTGCTGTTCTCGGGACAATCGATGCGGTCAACCGCTTCGCCGCCGACTATGAATTGACAGTCAAGCCTGAGCTCGAACACTTTGCCTCGCTTGAGAACGAAGATGAGAGCGGCTTTGCCGAGATCATCATCCCACCGACGTCTCCGTTCATCGGCAAGACGCTCCGCGACATCGGCTTCCGGAAAAACTTCCGCCTCGAACCGCTCGCGGTAATCGGGAACGACGGAACGAAGACGACACTTGAAGACGTCCCGTTTGAAGCCGGGATGCAGCTCGTCGTCTATGGCAGCTGGAAAGACTTGATCAACCTTCGTAACGGCCGCGAAGTCGCGGTGCTCAGTGACGTGAAAGCGCCCGAACTCGCACCGCAACAAAACAAGAAAAAACCTGCGCTGTTCGCGATCGTCGTCTCTCTTGGGCTCGTCTTCATGGGCTTCCCGCTGTCGTTAAGTTTCTTCACAGGCGCACTTCTCATGATCTTGCTCGGTGTCATCCCAAAAGAAGAGATTTATCCAGCAATCGATTGGAAGACCGTCTTCTTGCTCGCCGGGCTCATCCCGCTCGGTACAGCGTTCGAGAAGAGTGGAGCGGCCGCTTATACGGCGAACGCTATCGTCAACCTTGTCGGAGGATGGAGCACACTCGCCATCTTGTTCATCATCGGGCTTATCACGATGTTCTTCTCGCTCTTCATGTCGAACGTCGCAGCGACCGTCCTACTCGTTCCGCTCGTACTCATGATGGCGGATACGTTCAGTATGGACCCGATCGGACTCGCCCTTCTCGTCGCCGTCTCGGCCTCGAACTCGTTCATCTTGCCGACGCACCAAGTGAACGCCTTCATCATGGGACCGGGTGGCTACCGGAACGCCGACTACATGAAAGCCGGCGGCATCATGAGTCTTCTGTTCCTTATTGTCTCGGTGTTGATGGTGTACGTCCTATTCATGTAACGCAAAAAGGAAGGATCCGCGGATCCTTCCTTTTTTGATGCGCTCACATCGGATGACGCTTGAAGTGTTCCGCGATATGGGCCCGCATCGCCTCTCGGTTCTCGGCGAAGATGCGATGGCGATGCCCATTTCCGCCAGACGGATGAGGAAAGCCGCTCACGACACGTTCACTCGCGACAATCCCGCGATCGACGAGCGTCTCGATGGCACGGCGCACGTTGATGCCCATCGGCAAGATGAGCGCTTCTTCGAGTAAAGCCATCTCATCGGCGAACATCCCGTCAATATAGGGTTGGAACAAGTCGGTCCTCAACAAATCCGGACTCGCGCCGTTGTAATTTTTCCCTTTGTAGAACACCGGATACGGCAAGACGGCGGTGTTTTGGACGAGATGGTTCGCTGACCCGAACAAGTCGAGTGTCGTCTCAATACCGAGATGACGGTGCAAGTCCAAATCGTCGAGCATCGTCACCAAGTTTTTTCGAATCGGACCCGAGAAGCTACCCCGCTGTTTGACGGCCCGGAGCGCCTCCTCGTCCGAGGCATCGGCCAAGTCGCGAATCGCCTCGAACGATTGGCGCATTTGGTATAGACCCGGTGTGATGCCGGCGATGACGACTTTCGCCTCCGGATTGACGAACTCGAACGGTGCGTAAAAAATGCTGAGCGGCTTGACGGGATCCTCTTCAAAGAGAAACATGTCACTCTTCAGCGTCGCTTCCTCCAAGTCTGGCAATCCGATAATCTTTTGTTTATATGTGTGAAAATGGTCGGTTCTCGTTGGCATAAACATCCCCCTTTTTCAATCATTGTTCCCTGAAACTATTTGTGAGAAAAGTTCATTCAAACGACAAACATTTATCATAAATTAAGCGCTTTCAAACTTGCTTATGTGATATTCTGACAGTGTTCAAATGGTAAATACATATATTTAATTTCCTTTAATTAGGGTTAGGAGTGTGTTCAATGAAAGCAGTCATCGTCAATTCATCGAGTAAAGCAAACGTAGAAATTGTTGAGAAAGAGTTACGCCCCCTAAATTCTGGGGAAGCACTTGTCGATATCGAGTACTGTGGAGTATGTCACACCGACCTCCACGTCGCTGCCGGAGATTTCGGCGATGTCCAAGGACGTGTTCTCGGCCATGAAGGAATCGGGATCGTCTCTCAAATCGCAGACGACGTCACTAGCTTACATATCGGGGACCGCGTCAGTGTCGCTTGGATGTTCCACGCCTGTGGGCGATGCGAGTATTGCACAACCGGACGCGAAACGTTCTGTCGTCACGTCCAAAACGCTGGATACAGCGTTGACGGAGGGATGGCTGAGCAAACTATCGTCGTTGCGGACTACACAGTCAAAGTACCGGACGGCCTCGATCCCGCCCAAGCATCAAGTATCACGTGCGCCGGTGTGACGACGTATAAAGCCATCAAAGTAGCTGACGTTAAACCTGGTCAAACCGTCGTGATCTATGGCTGTGGCGGCCTTGGGAACTTAGCGATCCAATACGCCAAACACGTCTTCAATGCGCACGTCGTCGCGGTCGACATCAATGACGATAAGCTTCAACTTGCGAAAGAGAGCGGAGCCGATTTGACAATCAATCCACTGACTGATGGCGCCGCTGACAAAATCATTCAAGAGGAGCTTGGCGGTGCCCATGCGGCAGTCGTCACCGCGGTGTCCAAAGTCGCCTTCAACTCGGCCGTGGACTCAGTCCGCGCCTGTGGAAAGGTTGTCGCCGTCGGTCTTCCTTCTGAGACGATGGACTTGAATATCCCTCGCCTCGTCCTCGATGGAATCGAAGTGGTCGGTTCACTCGTCGGAACGCGAAAAGATTTAGAAGAGGCGTTCCAATTCGGAGCCGAAGGAAAAGTCGTGCCTGTCGTTCAAAAACGTTGTCTTCACGAAGTCCAAGACGTATTTGAAGAAATGGAACAAGGAAAAATCCAAGGTCGCATGGTGATTGACTTCAAAAACGCAGAGTGTAAGTAAAATAAAAACGAGGCCAATTTGGTCTCGTTTTATGTTTGGATCATCTCGACAGGGGCAAACCCTTTCGTTTTTCGAAAGTTCATCCGATACGTGAACTGTTCGAGCGCGTCGGACGGGTCGACCCGTGACATATTCATCTGTTCAAGTGTCTGTCGGTCATATTGGACGGTAAGGATCAACACGTCTTCTTCATGACCGGTACTCGTGTTCAACTGCCTTTCATACGCTTGGACATAGACGACTTGTACCTGCAGCAACGCGAGTATTTCCCGGGCAATTCGCAACGCCGCCCCGCACACATAGTCTTGATATAGGTCATAATAGGCGGTCTTTGTCATCGCTCTTTCAGAGAGCTTCCCTGTCTTTGTCAGGCTGTACGCCGTTGTCGGAATCGCTTCTTGTGCGTTGACATCGAAGGCGACTTGCACGATTTCCGGTGAGGGGACATTACATTCGAATCCGCTACCGAACTCGAGCAGATCGTCGAACGGCTGAAACGACTCAATCACGTCATAATACGCATCGACTTCGCCGAGTAGGACGCGCTTCGCCAATTCTCTCGCTTCCCGCCATTCCTCATAACGCGTCCGGTCAGCTTCAGCCGCTGCATGCACGTCTTGTTCTAGACGTTGTCTCTGCTTTGATTCTCGTTTGAATAGACGGTCGATCCAACTCGGTCGGTAGGACTCCAGTTGATCACGGGCGTTTTGCTCGGTCGGTCCGATCCTATCGACTTCAAACGGCGGCTCCTGATGATAGATCGCTTTCCAATCGACCGGCTCATCGCTCTCTTGATGAATCGAGCGCATCCGTTCGATTCGATTTTCATACAATTCCACTTGAAGCTTGGCGTGCTCTTGTTTTGCTAGCTTCGCTTGCTCTCGTTCACGCTTTGCCAATTCATTTCGTTGTTGGTGGGCCGGTGTCTTATAAGAACGCGACGTTGAATACGATAATCCAGTACCCGGAAGTCCGACCGTCGATGTTGCTCGACCACTGCTGTTGATCGTGTGCCGTAATCCGCGTGTACCGACACTGACACCGACACCTCGTTTCCCGACGTTCATTCGCACGCCCGGCGCGATTTTAATGCTTTTACGGAATCGTAAACCCATTATTCCTCCTCCTTTGTCATTCATCTCCTATTTATAACGTACCATAGTTAAACCGAACGAGCATTGACGCTTCTTATCCGCTTTTGTATAGTTAGGAGCGACAAAAACGAATGGAGGAGTGCTCACTTGACTCCAAACGAAACGAGCTCGACCCACTTGCTTGATTTAATCGCCGAGCGCCACGATCAAATCCGGCGCGTGAGTGAACGGGCCTGGAACGATCAACATGACATTTACCTTTCCAACTCGGAATGGTACGTCCTCGCCCGAATCTATAATAAGAGACCGACGATCGCCGAGGTGACGCGGGGCATTCATGTGTCACGCCAAGCGACTCACAAGCTCATCAAAAACTTACAAACAAAAGGTCTCGTCAGTGTCACCGACCATCCGACGAGCCGCAAAGATAAATGTATCGAGCTGACCGAACTCGGTGTGATTTGTTACGAGCAAAACGAGGCGCTCAAAGCGAAACTCGAACAAAACATCGCCAATGCGCTCGGGGAAGATGCCTTCAAACAACTTCAAAAACTGCTCCAATCCGATTGGAACCTGTAATCCCTTCAACCACTTCGAAGGGATTTTTTTGCCTTCATAGTTACCACGAAATGTCAACCTAGTTGACATTTCGCATCCTGAACTACTATACTTGATGAAAGGAAGAGGTGATCGATTTGTTCAAAACTGGTGATTTAATCATCTATTCGACCCACGGAGTTTGCCGCATCGACGACATTTCCGACATGACGGTCGCGGGTGAGACGAAGTCGTACTACACGCTCCACCCCATCAACAACGCACAGAAATTGCAAATCAGTATCCCCGTCGATAGTGACAAAGTAATGATGTTGACGCTCCTTGAAGCGAAAGAAGCAAAAGAGATCCTCGAATCGTTCCGCTCGCCGGGTGTCGAATGGAATCCCCATCCGAACAACCGCAATCGCGAATTCTTGAACGTCGTGCACTCGGGTAACCGCCACGAAATCGCTCAAGTCATCAACACGCTTGCCCGCCGTCAAAGCGAGGCCCTCTTGTTGAATAAAAAGTTGTATGAACAGGACCGTAAGATTCTAGAGAACGCTAAAACGATCCTCGTGAAAGAACTTTCGCTCGCGCTTGAATTATCGGAAGAAATCATTGATCAACAAATTGTTGCTTATTTAAGCGAAGAACCTATCGCCACTACTTGATTGGCCCCTTCCGTGCGAAGAGGTCTTTTTTTTATGTAAATATCAAAAAGAAAAAGCGAGAATATTTTCGTATTCTCGCCTTGATTAATTTAATTGTGGACGACGCCTTTCTCCTTCAAGCCGAGCGCCACCGCTGTCGATTCATGAATCGTCTTGAACAGCTCCGGGTGATCGGAGAGCGAGACGCCATATGACGGCACCATCTCTTTGATTTTCATTTCCCATTCCGGTATCCGGTTCGGGAAGCACTGCTCGAGCACCTTCAACATGACGTGCACCGCCGTCGACGCGCCAGGTGACGCCCCGAGGAGTGCAGCGACCGATCCGTCTTCGGCGCTGACGACCTCCGTTCCGAACTGGAGCGTCCCTTTGCCTTGTGGCGTATCTTTGATGACTTGGACACGTTGCCCGGCGACGACGATTTCCCAGTCCTCATTTTTCGCGGTCGGGATGAACTCACGAAGTTCATCCATACGTTTGTCGTGTGATAACAGTACTTGCTCGATCAAATATTTCGTGAGCGGCATTTCTTTCGCACCGGCTGCGAGCATCGTCACCACGTTATACGGTTTGACCGATTGGATGAGATCGAGGTTCGAGCCCATTTTTAAAAACTTCGGCGTGAAGCCGGCGAACGGACCGAACAACAACTCTTTTCGATTATTGATGTAACGTGTATCGAGGTGCGGCACCGACATCGGCGGCGCGCCGACTTTCGCCTTGCCGTATACTTTCGCGTGATGTTGTTCGACGACATCTCGGTTTTTACAGACGAGGAATAGGCCGCTCACCGGGAACCCACCGATATGTTTGGATTCTGGGATGCCAGTCTTCTGCAAGAGCGGCAAGCTGCCGCCACCACCGCCGATAAAGAGGAACGGGGCCGTATGCGTCTCAATCGTATTCGCCTCGATGTCTTTCACTTTCACTTCCCACAAGCCGTTAGCCAAACGCTTCACATCTTCGACACTGTGTTTGTAATTGACCTCGACCCCTTGCTTCGTCAAATGCTCGAACAGCATCCGTGTGAGCGCACCGAAGTTGACGTCCGTCCCTGAATCGATTTTCGTGGCAGCAATCGGTTCATCCACCGTCCGGCCTTCCATCACGACCGGCATCCACTCGCGCAATTGCGCCGGGTCGTCCGATAAGACCATCCCTTCGAACAACGGATTATTTGTTAGCGCTTCCAAACGTTTTTTCAAGAAGCGGATGTCTTTCTCCCCTTGCACCATGCTCATATGCGGAATCGACCGGATAAAATCTTCCGGCTGCTGAATCAAGCCTTTGTTGACGAGATGCGCCCAGAACTGACGCGAGATTTGGAACTGTTCATTGACGTTGATTGCTTTCGAAATATCGAGCGTGCCGTCTGGCTTCTCGGTCGTATAGTTCAACTCGCAAAGGGCGGCATGTCCCGTCCCGGCGTTGTTCCATTCGTTCGAACTTTCTTCCCCTGCACTTTCGAGCTTCTCAAACACTTTGATTTCCCACTCTGGTACGAGCTCTTTAAAGAGCGACCCGAGCGTCGCGCTCATGATTCCTGCACCGATCAAAATGACGTCTGTTCTCTTTTGGACACTGCTCATGAAAACCCCATCCTTCTCCCCTGAATTTGTGCGTGAGACCGCCGTATAAATCCCCATTCACCGACAGTCCCTTTTATAATCGTTATATTGATTATAACGCTTTTGTGATGTTTGATAAGGGTTAAGTACGGAAAACATCAATGAAACTTTTAGAAAGGGGAAACAGCTCATGAGGCGCGGCGTCAGTTTCAAAATTCCAAATGCATATGGCAGCTATCTGTCAGAAATATTGCGTCCGATAGAGGTAGAGCGTTATACGTGGTTAGTCGGCGGTGAAGAATCATATGTCGTCGGAAACGATGGCATCGATCCATTGTTTCAAGAACCGACCGTCATGGAAGGTGGTCCATTCACCGATTTGATCACTCACGGTGAACAGTATTTGATTTTCGTCGATTTAAAAGCTTTTCTGAACGGTCCCATCACAGAAATCGAGACGTATGAGGCTTTTCTCAGTAGTCCTTGCGACCTTGCCGTGTTAATCGTGGATAGCATGTTCGTCGATATTTACTGCAAGAACCCACGAATGATTGATCATCTTTATGAACATATGCTCGCGTGTGGATTTGCTGACGTCACGTACCTCACCGATGCCAACGACTCGAGAACGAGATTAACGATTTGGTGAGTCACATGTCAAACATTCAAGGAGAATCCATCATGCCAACCATCTATCTCGTCCGCCACTGCTCGGCCACCGGACAGGAGCCCGACGCAGCGCTCACGGAAGCAGGTGAACGACAAGCTCTCGAACTCCGTGATTTCTTTCAAGACGTCCCAGTCACACGCATCATCTCGAGCGACTACAGACGGGCGGTCGCCTCGATTACCCCGGTCGCCACGGCGAGCGAGTTGCCGATCGAGACAGAGCCGAATCTGCGCGAACGGACCCTATCCTTAGAACCGCGTGACGATTGGTTCGAATTGCTCCGTCACTCGTTCGAAGACAACTCGTTCGCTTTACCCGGTGCGGAATCCGGACAAGACGCGACCACGCGGATTTTAAATGTCGTGGGGCGAGCGGACGGTACAACGATTCTCGTGACACACGGTAATCTGCTCGCGCTTTTGTTACAACATGTGGATAACCGATTTGATTTCGAGACGTGGCGAAATTTGAGCAATCCTGACGTTTATCGGCTCGAGATTGTGGATAACTTTTGGTCGGTGGAACGCGTCTGGCCCGTCCCTACTTGTGGATAACGTTATCCACAGAAAAAGCCGCCTCAACTGAGACGGCTTCCGTATGTTACTTTTCCACAAAGAACATCGAGATGGCGCCGAGTCCGACATGTGTCCCGACCGAGACACCCATTTGCATGAGGTAAATGTCTCCATCGAAATCTGTCTCTGCCTCGATCTTCGCTTTCAAGTTCTCCGCGATTTTCTTGTCCGACGTATAACCGATGATGATAAAGTTCGTAATGTCTTTATCACAGCGTTTCACGAACTGATCGGTGTAGTGCTTGAGCACTTTGCGCGTGCCCCGCTCTTTGGCGACGACGGCACCTTTGCCGTTCTTCATACTCATGATCGGCTTGACCATGAGCAACTTGCCGATGATGGCGCCCGCGTTCGAGATGCGTCCGCTCTTGATCAAATGATCCAAGTCGTCGACCGACAAGAAGTGTTTCACTTTCATCTTATACGCCTCGTTGAACTCAACGAGCTCTTCGAACGTGGCACCCGCTTCACGCATTTGCGCACTCTTCATCAAGAGCCAACCGCTCCCGTGGCTCATCGAGCGCGAGTCGACGATGTGAATCTTAACGGGCGAGTCCGGGTGCGCTTCTTCGAAGTACTCTTTCCCGAGCACCGCCGATTGATATGATCCGCTCGTTCCGCTCGACATACAGATGCAAAGAATCTCATCATGTCCCGCCTCGACCGCGTCTTCCATTAGCTTCATAAACGTGGCCGGACTCGGCATCGCCGTCGTCGGGAATTCCGGTAGCGCTTCCAACATTCCGTACAAATCATCGGGCTGGATGTCGACGCGGTCCTCGTACGACTTGTTGTCAATCGTGACGATGAGGGGAGCGACCCCAATCTCGTATTTGGCTAAAATCTCATCTGACAAATCGCAAGTTGAATCTGCTAGTAATTTTATCATAGTACCTCCAAATATCTTTCCTCTGTGACGGGAATCATCCTAGTTCATTTCGTCGATCCGGACGTCACGATAGGATTCCTTTATTGTATCAGAAATGGGGGGAGACGTGTTTTTTTACTAGGTTTTAACGTGTTATTCGTTCTTATGGCCATTGCGATGACGAAGCGTCTATACGTTTCCATACAGAGACCTCCATAGATAAAATGTCGCATACGCCTCCCAACCGGCGAACGATTCACCGATAGCCCGTACTTCTTCTAGCGTTAGCTTGTCATTTCGCTCGAGGTGATATTTTAACGCTTGATGTAAACCTGCGTCGGCAACGGGAAAGGCTGTCTTGTCTTGGAAACATTTCATCCGTACATAGTCGGCCGTCCATTCCCCGACGCCGCGAAGTTCGAGCAGACGTCTCTGGATTTGTTCCGGTGAACAGGAGCGCAACTGTTGTTTGGATAACGTGCCAGCCGTCATTTCCCGGGCGATGCCGATGATATACTCTGCTTTACGCATACTGAACTGCATGTCTCGCAAGTCGCCAGGGGACAGCACGGCGACGCTCTCGGGTCGTGGGAATGTCCAATGCGTCACACCGTCCACTTCCCTGAATTGTCCGTAACGTTCGACGAAACGGCGTTTCAACGTATAGGCGAATGACAACGTAATTTGTTGACCGATGATCCCCCAGGCGAGCGCCTCGAACAAGTCGGGAAAGCCGATCAACCTGAGCCCTCCATACTCGCGAACGAGTGGCCGTAACAAGTCATGCGTTTCCGCCAATCGTTCGAAGCTGGCGACGTCTTGGTCGAGGTCGAACCACTCGCGGACATACCGTTCCACGTCCGCTTTATCTTCGTTTGTGATTTCCTCTTCTTCGAACGTGACGACAAGACCGGGGGCCGCCGCTTTGATTTCGCCTAACCGCAAGCGACCGTTCATATCAAATAGTTTCCACACCGCGTCGTCGGTCGCCACGTGCATCACTTCCGTTTCCGATCGGCGCAAAAACGTGAGGCACTGGTGAAAGTCAAACGGTGGATCGACTGGAATCATAAGTTGGGTCGGTTTCATTGCATCCCCCTCATCTCTTCTACTGTAACAAATTCATCTTTCCCCTTTCTTGCACTTTCTATTACATTCCGCGACTCGTCGCGGTCTTGACGACACAATAAAAAAGTGACGCCAGTCGTGCGCGCCACTCTTCGGTCGTTATTTACTTCACGGCCACTTCCACGTTGTCGATCGTCACGTCATGCGCACCGAGCGGTGAACCGTCCGTGCGTCCGAGCAGGAACTTGAGCGCTGTCATGTCTTTTTGTGGCATGACGAGCTCGAACTCAAACGTCTTCGTATCCGGTCCGAGGGCGACAACCTCGCTCAAATAGCGTGTATACGCTGCGTTCTCGACCGTGACTTCCATATTCCGTGCTTTTGTCGACGAGGCATCGAAACGGACGACGTACGTCTGGCCTGGGTGCAACTCAAGTCCGCCTTGCTCCATCAATACGCTCCATGGCTCTTGACCTTCGCTCGTGATGGCGAGACGTGCCGCTTCGTTCACCGCTTCGACTGCTGCTTGGGCGTCATAGTGGACGTATGAGCCCCAATGCGTCAATCCTTCCGCAAACGTGCCGTTCTTGAGCGGCGCCGGGTCGAACTCAACTGGCGTCACGTCGAACAACTTGACGTCGTCAATCGCAATCTCACCTTTCGCCGAACCGAGGACGAAGCGCAACTGGCTCAACAAGTCCGTCTCCGCGTTCATCGTGAACGGGATTTCAAACGTTTCAAACTCACGTGTCAACGCGACGTCTTGAAGCGGTACATACGCTGCGCCGTCAAGACCTGCGAGTCCGACTTGAAGTGTGTTAATGCGTTCTGCTTTCGCTTTGAAGCGGAGCACGTACTCGTGTCCTTCTTGCAATTGGATCCCGTTTTGAACGAGCGTTGCCGGCTCACCTTTTTTCGGGTTCGCTTTGAACAAGAAGTGGCGGAGTTCCGCATCGACCGTTCCAGTTCCTTTCGTCGCACCGGCATCGAACTGCCAGAACGTCATGCGGTCCATCGCCCCTTGGTCGAACGTGCCGTTGTAGACATGGTTACCGTCACCGAGCGCTGGTTTCGTCGCGTTCGGGTCGAGTGCTTCACGCGGAGTCTGTTCGACACGGACGTTTCCGATTTGGACACCGGCCGTGCTGAGGCCGACGTTGAACTCGAGGCGTGCCGCGAGGTCCGTATCTTCCGTCATATCGAACGTCATCGAATACGTCTTCACGTCGGTCGTCAAATCGAATGAGCCCTCATCCGAATATTTCGCGTAACCACGGTCTGGTCCGCCGCCGACTTTCACTGCGATCGCGCGGGCCGAATCGGCGCTCGCGTCAAACGTCACTTTATAGTGACCGCCTTTACCGAGTGCGACGTTTTGAATCAACTGGTGTGAATATGGCTGGCTGCCCGCTTGACTGATCGAGATGTCCGCAAAGCGCGAGCCTGCTTTCTCGATGACGTCAACCGTTCCGACCCCGCCAAAGTCTGGCAACGCCACATAGTTCCAGTACGTCGGGTCGAGTGCTTGTGCACCGTTCGTCACCGTCGTGATTGGTTTTTCGTAAGCTTGGTCGTAGACGAGGTTGCCGTCTTCAGTCGGTTGTTTCGCTCCGTCTGGAAGCACGATCTCTTCATCCGTATAGACAGGTTCCACCGCCTTGCGGTAATCACGGTTCTGTAAATCGTACACGCGGACGTAATCGACTTCCATGTCAGCCGGGAACGGAGTCGTCGCATCGACGTCACCGTCAAACCAACCGCCGACGGCCAAGTTCATGATCAAGTAGAAGTTTTGGTCGAACGGAGCCGGATAGCTGAACTTCGTCGCTTGGTTCAAGCCTTTGGCGTACCAATCGTTTTGTGTCTGATACAGTTTCCCATCGACGTACCAACGCAACTCGCCCGGCTCCCACTCGACGGCATATGTATGCCATTTGTCGATGCCGTTTCCTTCTTCAAAGTGATAGTCTTTGCCCGTATACTTGTTGTTTGGCCACGTCTCACCGTAATGGATCGTACCAGCGACTTTGTCTGGTTGACTGCCCCACGATTCCATAATGTCGATCTCGCCTGAAGCGGCCCATCCACCGTAACGGTCATCTTCCGGAAGCATCCAAAACGCCGGCCATAGTCCTTTGCCGATCGGAAGCTTGGCCCGCATCTCGTAACGGCCGTACGTTTGATTAAATTTCCCTTTCGTCGTCAACTTCGCTGACGTATAGTCATACGTCCCAAGTTCATCCGTCGTCTGCTCTTTCAGAGCCCGAATGACGAGCTTCCCGTCTTTTACGAAAGCGTTTTCGTTTTTGTCCGTGTAAAACTGCTTCTCATTGTTTCCCCATCCTGGTGCCACTGGATTTCCATCCTTGTCGACCAACCAGTTCCCCGTGTCGAAGTTCCATTTCGTTTGATCGATTTCCGATTTGTTGAACTCATCTGACCACACGAGCTTCCATTTCGTGTTGTCTTTCTTCTCCGGTTTCGCGGCATCTGCGCCGTGTGCGCCTGACAAGACAAGACCGGTACCGAGTGCGAGTGCTACCCATTTCTTCATCAAAATTCCTCCTTTGACATAAATGAAGGCAGACACACTCAAACGGTACCTGCCTTTGCTCTAAACCTACGCGCTAATATTGAAACCGCTTTCCGAAAGCGCTTTCGTTATTCCTATTATATTTTTTTCTGCCGTTTGAATTCAACTATTTTCTTGAAGTGACATGTAAATGACATATAAAAAAGCATCACCCATTTTAGGTGATGCTTGGTTGCCAATCTGTGAACGTGACCGTGAATCCCGGCGCATCGGTGTCTGGGCTGCACGCATACGGACCGATGCGTAGCGTCGACACGTCATGCAAGTGCGCAATACGCAGCTGCTCGCGCCTCCCGTCCCCATATTCGAAAAAGACTTCCACGTCGCCGTCCGTATAGACGAGCTCGAACGTCAGCGGTCCTTCGATCTCTTCGTTCGAAAAATCGCGTGTCGACCAGTCCGAGTAGCCGTATGACGTGACGACGGCGCCGAGGTGCGACGGTCCGTCCGGGATGTATTCGACAGACGTCTTCAGCCAATGATCGTCGTTGACGTATAACAAGGTGCCAGCCTGATCGTACGTCGCGTTCGGTTTCATCTCGAGCGTCGCCCGGCATGTGAACCGCTTCGACGTGACGTCCGTCAATAGGGCGTGGGCTGTCATCCGGTTGAACCCGTAGTGCGTGTTACGCCAAAAGTCAGTATCGGGCAACGTGTGAAACATCAGGCGTTCGTCCATTTCCACGTCACTCGGTTGATTCATCCATTCATAGTGTTTCCACATGGTTAATTCCTCCCCATTGTCCTCGCATCGCAAACAGCAGTGGAATCATCGGTTCATGATACGGGATGAACGTCCCATCTTGAATGCGCGCAAGAATGGTCGCCTCGTCCGCCCATTGTACCGCCTGCACTTCTGATTCCTGCAGCGTCAACTCGTCAAGGTCGACGTCCGCCTCGACGAGATAGATGTCGTCGAACCCTTCGTCAAAGTTGACCGTCAAATGCGGTCGCGTGTGTGTTAAATCTAGTTTCAGACCGATTTCTTCTTCGAGCTCGCGCATCGCCGCCTGTTGACTCGTATCCCCGACCGTGGCGCTGCCGCCGACGGTGATGTCCCACATATTCGACCAGCCATCCTTAAACGGTTGGCGCTGTTGAATCAACATCTGTCCGTTTTTGTTGAAGATACAGACGTGGATGACGAGGTGATAGTCACCGTTCTCGAGACGGTTACCCCGTTGCCATGTCCGCCCTGTTTTCTCACGATCGACCGTGTACACGTCCCATAATTCCATCTTGTGTTCCCCTTTACGTCGCAGCGCTCGAAGATGCCGCTTGGTCGGCTTTGACGCAGTCGATGGCGACGACGATCGAGATGAGCAAATGTTCCATCGCGTCATCGACCACTCGAATCTCGTACGTATCGCCCCACGTCAGCCATTTCTTTTGGACGCTGCCGATGACATGGCCGTCCTGTTTCACTTCGAAGTCCATGTCCCACCAGTTGCCGTCGACTTCAATCCCGGCCGCGTCAATCGTGTAGCGCGGTTTGAAGAATGTGAACTCTTTTGAGATTGTCAACGTCTCTTCACCCTCGACGTCGACGTAAAACGTCGGCAAGAAACTGAACGTCTTCTTCGTGATCGTCGTGATCTCACGTCCGCTCGTATCCGAGATCGTGAACGACTTCGGCAGCTTCATGAAGCTTCCTTCGACGAAATAAATGTCGTGCTCATCCGCATCCTTGATCGTAAAACGTCCGCGCAAACTAAACACTTTCTGTTTCATGTAGAGCGTATTCATGTTCATCCCTCCGATTCGTTGATTATTCTTTTCTTTATACGACTGTTTACCCGAATATGGTTCAATCTTTCATGCTGCAAAACAACTGTTTATACGAAACGTGAAGGGCGTATAATGAGAGAAGGGGGTGGGAACATGGTTTCTGACGTGATTAACCAAGAAGTCATCGAAACGATTCGACAGAAGACAGACGCGGATTTCATTTTGTTGTTCGGTTCGTTCGCAAAAGGAACAGCTCGAGATGACAGTGACGTAGACCTCGCATATTTCAGTCAGAAACGCCTCTCACCTTATGAACGATTCACGTTGGGGAACGAAGTGGCCCTCTTATGCGGTCGAGACGTCGATCTGGTCAACATCCGTGAAGTGGACACCGTCTTCGCCATGCAGATTTTCTCAGAAGGCATCCCTCTGCTCGTGCAGGACGAAAATGAATGGGTCCGGCAACGGATCAAAGCATATCGAATGTATGCCGAGTTGAACGAACAGCGCCAAATGATAGTAAACAATATTCAATCTAGGGGAAGTGTGTTTGATGAATGACGTGATTCTAAACAAAGTGACGACAATTGATCACGACCTAGCCAAGACGCTCATCAACATGGTCGGCTTCCGCAATGTCGCGGTCCATGACTATCAAGCGCTCCAACTAAATATTTTAGAGGCGATTCTTGAGAAACACATTGATGATTTCAAAGCGTTCACAAAAGCTATTCTCCAGTTGGATGTGTGACAATCATGGGGTGCAAATTTCAATTGAACTAACGATTGATTCCTTAACTTATGACACCCAAATCGTTGGCAACATCGCCTTCGTCATCAATTCGTAAAATCCATTGAAAGCATATAAAAAAGCGCCGCCTCTTTCGAGACGGCGCTTCGTTCGTTATCCGTTTTTCATGCTGAACGAGTCGGCGAGCGTGAACGTGATGTCTTTCACGTCGAGACCACCGAGCGCGAAATAGAGCTGCAAGTAGTTATGTTGGTTCAAGAAGAACACTTGCTTCGTCTGCGTCACCCATTCCCCGTCCGTCCCGTTGAACGTGAACGTCGGGCCAGGGATGTTGTTCGCGAACAACGTCACCGGCATCTGGGCGAGTTCGCCTGCGTCCGATTTGGCCGTGATCGTCACGTCATACGTACCCGTCTCATCGACCGATACGGCGAAGACGTGCATGCTCCCTGTCGATGTGTCGGCATCATTCAAACTGACAGGTTCTCCGCTCGCGAGGTCGCGATACGTCACATCGAAGTCGATGGTCTGACCGGCTTCCTCATCAAGACCGATCACCTCGACCGATCCGTCGTGGATGCCGAGCTCACGCTCCATCGCTGGAGACGTCAACACGAACCGGCAAATGTTCGCCGCGCTCCGGAGCAGCTCCCCGCGTGTGAGCGAGCCGTCGGCGAGCGCCGCCGCTGTGTTATCGTCGAACGAGTTCGTTTCCGGACGGTCGACGACCATATACAAGTCGTTTTGTGAGCGCACCATCGCCGCCGTGTTTTGACGGTTGGCCGGCTCGTCCTCGCGGGCGTTCACTTTCGCCCACCAGTCGGTCATGACGATGCCTTCAAAGCCCCACTCGTCGCGAAGGACGCGCGTGTTCTGGTCATAGAGACCGGCCGTCCAAACGCCGTTGACGGCGCCGTACGTCGTCATGATCGACGTCGCCTTGCCTTCCTTCACCGCCATCTCGAACCCTTTCAAATAAATCTCACGAAGCGCCCGCTCGGAGACGACCGAGTCGATGTCGTGGCGATGGGCTTCTTGGTTGTTGGCACTGAAATGCTTGAGCGTCCCGGTCACGCCGACACGGTGCATCCCGTTCAACTGGGCGATCGCCATCTTGCCCGTCACGTGCGGGTCTTCCGAGAAGTACTCGAAGTTCCGGCCGTTGAGCGGGTTGCGGTGAATGTTCATCCCTGGTCCGAGGAGCGTATCGACCCGGTTCTTCCGCATCTCAAGTCCTGTCATCTCGAACAAGTCTTCCACTAATCGCGTGTTGAACGTCGAGGCGAGCAGCGTCCCGTTCGGAAGCGCGAACGCTTTCGTCCCGATGTCCATGCGGATGCCGGACGGGCCGTCCGCACAACAGGCGGCCGGGATGCCGAACGTTTCGAGACGGTCCGACACCCCGCCGAACGCGGCGGCCGTCCCCGGCGTCACGCGTGGTGAGTTCATGCCTTGACCGCGGACGATGCAGGCGAGGTCCTCATCCGTCAGTTGGTCGAGGAATGTCTCGAGGTCTGCTTTCCCGTGATAGACGTCTGCGAGCTTCACGCCTGTATCGCCTGTCTCTTCACGCACGACCGGACGTTCTGCTAGATAACGTGCCTCGACGTCGACGCTGCGGAGCGGTGTCGCCTCGTAGCCGACCGTCAAGCCGGTTTCCGTCGCACGCGGTTTGATGCGCTCGAACGATGTGACCGGAGCCATATTCTCGCTGAGCGTCTCGACGACCTCGAGCGCCTCGACCGCATAGTCGTAGAACGCCTCAGCCGAACGGACGTCGGTGCCGGCGTAGAGGCGATACATGCCGGCCTCTAACACGAAGCTTGATTCGTGACCGGTCGCACCATTGTCGTCATAGCTCGCGAACTCTGTGACGGGAACGCTCAGCGTGAGCGTCTCCCGCTCACCCGGCGCCAAGAGATTTGTTTTGTCGAAGGCGACGAGCGCACGGGCCGGGTTGCCGAGCACGCCTTGCGGCTTCTCGACGTACAGCTGCACGACTTCTTTCCCGGCGACGTCTCCCGTGTTCACGACGTCAATCGTCACCGTGATGACCCCGTTCGTCTCATCTGAAGACACGACGTCCGTGGCGAACGTCGTATACGACAACCCGAATCCGAACGGATAGAGCACATCGTCTTTCGCGAACGTCTCAAAGTAGCGATAGCCGACGTAGATGTCTTCTTGATAAATGCCTTTGTCGGCATGTCCGAAGTTTTTCGTCGACGGATAGTCGTCGATCGATTTCGCAATCGTGTCGGTCAATTTACCGGACGGGCTGACCGTTCCCGTCAGTACATCGACAAGTCCGGTGCCACCTTCAAGACCACCTTGCCATGCGTAGAGGATCGCGCTCGGTTCGTTCGCCCAACGCATATCGATGATGTTTCCGACGTTCAAGACGACAGCCGTCTTTGAGAACGTCCGCGATACTTTATTGATCAACTCGAGTTCGATGTCGGTCAACAAATAACTGCCCGGGTCGGCCGTGTTGTCGCGGTCTTCCCCAGCCGTGCGTCCGATGAAAACGAGCGCGACGTCTGATACGGCAGCCGCTCGCTCAACGAGTTCATCCGTCACCGCCATCTCCGGTTGTGACCACGGTTCGCCGGCCCAGCCGACGCCTTGGTCGAACGGGTTCTCCTCGACCCACGCCTCGTACGTTTCGAGGAGCGACTCGTTGACGTCGATCCCTTCCGTCGCTTGAAGCGCCTCGAGTGGACTCGTCACGTGAGAGACGTTGACCATCCCGCCAGAACCGGTGCCGCTCTTGTAGTAGTTGAATTGACTGCGGCCAAAGACGGAAACGGTCGTCCCGGCTTTTAGTGGGAGCGTCGCCTGCTCGTTCTTTAATAGGACGGCCCCTTCTGAAACGGCTGTCCGTGCCAGTTGTTTATATGTATCCCAGTTCAATGTGTATGTCTTCATCTTGTCATCTCCTTTAATCCATTTGCGATTTCAGCCATGCAATCTTCTGCTTGGGGATAGTCACCGAGTTTGTCCATGAACGCGTGATCCATCCCTCGGTATTGAATCAATCTCGCCTTCACCCCGTCAAGCGCCAACTTCCGCGCGTACGCCTCACCTTCGAGCCGTAAATAGTCATACTCGGCCGTGATGATCAAAGCGGGCGGTAAGCCAGTCACATCATCCGCGAACAACGGCGACACGAGCGGATTGGTCAGCTCGGCCTTGCCTTGCAGGTATACCTCATTCAGCAGTTCATCCGAATCGGCGAGCGCCGTGACGACGCCTCGAATGAGCTCATGGTGATGCTGAATCTCGTACTGTCCGATATCCCATTTATAATCGGCTGTCGGGATCGAGCCCAAGTTGACGACCGGATAAACGAGCGCTTGGAAGGTGATCCAGTTCGTGCCTTGCGCTCGGTCCATGAGGCAACACGCCGTCGCCAAGTTCCCGCCGGCACTGTCACCGGCGACCGCGATGTCGTCCCGTGATACCCCGAGCTCATCGGCATGCTCGTGTACCCATTCAACCGCTCGGAAGCAGTCGTTCAGTCCAGCCGGAAACGGATGCTCCGGCGCGAGCCGGTAATCGACCGAAACGACGAGAGCGTTCGCTTTCTCGGCGAGCCGTTTACACGGGTGCTCGACCGTCTCGAGCGTGCCGCCGAAGAAGCCGCCACCGTGGAAAAAGAGGATCACCGGTAACGTCTCGATCGTGTCCGGGCGATACAACCGAGCCGGGATGTCGCCGTCAGCGCTCGGAATCATCACATGATCTGACGTGATGACGGTCGTCGTCACGTCCCGGTTCGGCCAACCCATGCTGGCACGAGCCGATACCAAGTCGAATGACGTCCCTGGCTCGGCTGCAGCATAACCTTGGATGACGGCTAACACTCGCGGATCGAGGTTTCCGGTCACCTCAGAATCTGGGATAGGTTTGATGATTGTCTCAACGCCGTCCTTATGATTTCGATTTTGCGACTGGCTCAAGTAATCTACGAGTTGTGCATAGGTTTGTTCCATCCGTTCATCCTCCTGACATGTTTAAAGGGTTCGCTCTCGATTGGTAGAATAAGTATGTATCATCTACGAAAACGAGGTCATGTTATGTACAGTACAGTCGAAAGAGATACACACTTCCAGCACGTGCTTCACCATCTACAAACCGACACAGGTGTTCAAGGTGTCGTTCAGCTCGGCTCCGGTGCCGCGGGCTATCAGGACCAATACTCTGATATCGATTTAATGGTAGCTGTCCGCACTGGCGTTGATCCCCAATCCATCAAGCAGCATCTAACCGCCTACTTTCTCCAGTTATCCCCGGTTTTCATCAAAGAGAAGCAGTTCGGAGCGGATATCTTTTTATTGATTGTCCTGCTCGAGAATCAATTGGAATTTAACATCTCCATCGCCCCGCTGGAAATCCTACCGGTCCGTTCCCCGCTTTGGAATGTGGTCGTCGACCGGGACGGACAACTCCTCCAACGCATGGAAAGCGAACATGAACGGTTCATCTCGAGTTCGATCCGGTATGAGACAGGTGACGTTCCTTTCGAGTTCATCTATGCCTCGCTGGCGCTTGAGAAAGAATTGAAGCGAAACAATCCCATTTATGCCTTGAAAATGCTCGAGACGTTGCGCGAGTTAACGTTGACAGCTCAGGCGCTGAAAGAAGGACGAAAGGTCCATCAATTCAAGGCGTATCATACGTTGAACCATTCGTTCATCGAGGACTATTTACAGACGTATCCGGCCTCTGTCGACCTGGTGTCAATCCGGCGCGCCAAACAATCACTTCACGCATTGTTTGCAACTTGTTTGGAAGACCATCCGCAGTTGAAACTTGAACCGTATATGGAGCGTTTGCTTCAAGAACGATAAAACTTCCGAAAATTGACAAGTATCCAGCTTTTCCATACCATTCTACTAATGCTCTAGTAGAAAGGATTGATGTCCATATGTCACAACCAGTACAATATGATGTCGCTGTGATCGGGGCTGGGACGATGGGGATGGCGGCCGCCTCGTTTTTGACAGCACGAGGTGCGAAGACGCTCGTCATCGATGCCTTCGACCCGCCCCACGATAAGGGGAGTCATCATGGTGATACGCGAATGATTCGCCACGCTTACGGAGAAGGGCGACAATACGTCGCGCTCGTCAAACGGGCTCAGACATTGTGGGAAGAACTCGATTGCGAGACGGCTTATCCCGTTTTCCAAAAGACAGGTGTCCTCGGCCTAGGTCCAGCCGATTCTGTGTTCTTGAACGAGATGATCGCCTCTGCCGACGAACATGACTTGTCGCTTCAACGTCTTTCGTCTGCGGACATCATGAACCGTTGGCCCGGCCTTTCGGTTCCAGACGATTATATCGGCTGTTTCGAGACGGAATCGGGCCTGCTCTATAGCGAGAATGCGATTCGGGCGTATCGCGAGCGTGCTGTTCGAAACGGTGCCACCCTCGCCATGAACACGCCGGTCGTCTCCATCACACCGACAGCCGTCGGCATCACGATCGCGACACGGAACGAGACGTTCCACGCGAAGAAAGTGATCGTGACGGTCGGGGCTTGGGCGAAACAGCTCCTTCCTGATATCTCGCTCCCGTTGCAACCGACAAGAAAAGTCGTTGGTTGGTTCGATGCCGATGAAACATTGTTCAGCGACACGGCGTTCCCTTCTTTCTTTGTCGAGGACGACGAACGCATGTTTTACGGTTTCCCAAGCCTAGATGGTTCCGGCTTGAAGGTCGGCCGTACCGATGGCGGACAGCCGATTGAACCGGGTATACATACGCAAGACTTTGGCCGCTACGACGCGGACGAAGGTGACTTGCGACAATTCTTATCCACCTATATGCCGGCGGCGAACGGTCCGTTGAAACGAGGTAAGACGTGCCTTTATACGATGTCGAGCGACCATGACTTCATCGTCGACTTTCATCCCGAGCACGACTCGATTCTGTTCGCATGCGGCTTCTCAGGTCATGGATTCAAGTTTGGTAGCGTCATGGGTGAAGTGTTGAGCGAACTCACGTTAAACGGCGAGACACCATTCGATTTATCACGCTTCCGCTTGTCCCGTTTTCAGGCATGAACGACGAACTGCCTCGTTTCGTGTATAATGAGGCGTAATCCAAATCGCTAATGAAAATTTCGAATACAGAAGTTTCTTACATGAAAACGAGGTAAACACATGAATCAACCACAATTTGCAGACTACCGCTTAAGCGAAGAAATCCAACGCGCACTCGGTATTATGAAGTACGTCGCTCCGACCGAGGTTCAACAGAAAGTCATCCCGCTCGCACTCGAGCGTCAAGACCTCGTCGTCAAAGCGCAAACCGGGAGCGGGAAGACAGCCGCCTTCGGGATCCCGGTCACGGAGCTGATCGATTGGGCCGAGAACAAGCCGCAAGTCTTGATTCTCACGCCGACGCGCGAACTCGCCGTCCAAGTCCGGGAAGACATGACGAACATTGGCCGCTTCAAGCGCATCAAAGCGGCAGCGGTCTACGGGAAAGAACCGTTCTCGAAGCAACGCGAAGAATTGAAACAAAAGACGCACATCGTCGTCGGGACACCGGGACGCGTCATGGACCATATCGAACGCGAGACGCTCGCTTTAGACAAAATCGAGTACTTGATTATCGATGAGGCGGATGAGATGTTGAACCGCGGCTTCCTCGCCGACGTCGAAGCGATTCTCGAGCAGTTGCCGACAGAGCGCGTGACGATGGTCTTCTCGGCCACGTTCCCGAACGATATCGAGCGCCTTTGCCGACAGCACATGAACGAGCCCGTCCGCATCGCCATCGAATCAGCCGGCGTCACCGCTTCTACGATTGAACACCGTTTGATCGAAGTCCGCCGCGAAGAGAAACTGTCGGTCTTAAAAGACGTCACTGTCGTCGAGAACCCGGACAGCTGTCTCATCTTCTGCCGGACGAAAGAACATGTCGACACGGTGTACAGTGAGCTCGACCAAGCCGGCTACTCGTGTGAGCGACTTCACGGTGGACTCGAGCAAGAAGACCGCTTCGCCGTTATGAACGGGTTCAAGATGGGCAACTTCCGCTATCTCGTCGCGACTGATGTCGCCGCCCGAGGCATCGATGTCGATAATGTCGCCCTCGTCATCAACTATGACGTACCGATGGAAAAAGAGAGCTACGTGCACCGGACCGGTCGTACAGGACGCGCCGGGAAGCAAGGAAAAGCGATCACGCTCGCGACGCCGCACGAAGGCAAGTTCGTCCACGCCATCGAGTCGTTCATCAAGTTCGAGATCCCGGAGATGGACGCGCCGACCGAAAAAGAGGTCGCTCGCAACCAAGCCGCCTTCGAAGAGAAGTTGAGCGGACGCCGCGTCGTTCGAAATAACAAGACGGCACGTATCAATCAAGACATCATGAAGCTTCACTTCAGCGGCGGGAAGAAGAAAAAACTCCGCGCCGTCGACTTCGTCGGGACGATCGCCAAAATCCCAGGCGTCACAGCCGACGACATCGGCATCATCACGATCACCGATCAGATGACATACGTCGACATCTTGAACGGTAAAGGTTCGCTCGTTTTAGAAGCGATGGAATCGACACCGATCAAAGGTAAAAAACTAAAAGTGAGTAAAGCCCACAAATAAACGGCTATGCCTGAGAAGATTCTTTCTTCTCGGGCTTTTTTATTGGCGTCACCTAATCGAAAGCGCTTTCGTAAACATGTAAAAAAGGAAGCGTCAAGAGAACGCTTTCAATGAAATCATACCGATATTGATGCTTAAATTCAACCATCCTCACGTGATTGTCATAAAAAAGCCCAGGCGGATTGCCTGGACTCACTTCATAGGAACGATGTCTGTCTCTCTGTAAACATCAACTTAGTCGAGCAACTCTTCCGAGATTAACTTGAACCCTTCAATCTCCGTGTCGTCCTCCACTTCAATCAACAGACATGGTCTACCTTTATAGTTCACTTGCTTCACGTATTTCAGGTCTTGCGGGCTGATGGCGATATTGGCCACTTTCGTGTTGATTTTAATCGATTTCGATGTATATTTCGGGATGACGCTGCTCGCTTTCATCTCGTATTGACGGTCATCGACGACTTGTTGGAACGCCGCTTCGACTTTTTCCGTCGTTACGTCCTCGACCCCGCTCGCCTTCAATACGATTTCGACCGTGCGGGCATCCATGACCGGCACCGTCTGGTCCTCTTCTTCACGCTCGGCCTCGGCGACAATGATTTGGTTAATCTCGTCGTACACAGTCGCGAGCGTCGCCAAGTTGACCTCTTCGCCGATGACGGTCTTGACAACTTCTTCGAACATCGCCTTCTCCTCGACGGCCGTCACGATCTCAGTGCCATTCAACACGTTCTCGATGAAGCGATAGTCCGGTTGATGCGGTTTTTGCGCCGCATACAAGATATGGTTGACGTCGGCCGCGTTGTCCGTGAAGCTCGGGAACATGAACCCGCCGACCGGCGCATCGAGCTTGATGACCGGATTGATGAAAATGTTCGACTTGAACTCGCGTTCGATGAAGTCAAAGACGAGCGACTGTTTCGGTAGCTCCGTCTGGTTGATGCTGCAGAGGATGAACCGGGACGTCCACACCTCGTCACGCATGTCGATCTCCGTCTCCTCCGAGTGGCGGCGTGTCGGTTTATTGTATTTGAAGCGGATGAACGTGATGACCATGTCCTTCTCGAACGTGGCGTCCTGTACCGTCTTCAAGGCGACCCGTTGCATCAAGGATGCCCAGCCTTCGATATCATCTGTCTTCAATCCCTCGTAAAGAAGCGTCTGCGTATGGTCACTTTGCCCGGGTTCCGGATGTTGAAACTTCACCTCGAACAGTTTCTCGTCCATCTTCCCCCCGAGTACTTTTTTGAAATTGGTGAGGAACAGCTCTTGATGTTCCTGCTCGAGAAACGGGAACGAGCGCAACTCCTCATGGAAGATCTCATTGCTGTCCTGTCGGATATAAATATTATAAATGTCGGCGATTTTGACCGCCTCGGCATTCAATTTGAAATGTTTGCGGATTGCCGCGACTTCTTTTTGATTCATTCATCCCCACTCCTTCGTTCTTTCCTACGAACCGACTCCATTATACCAATAGTTGCGACTCTCGCGAGTATGACTAGGGCTAAAGCCGGGACGTCTGATGTCATATATTATGTCTCTCATCTTAACTTTTCTAATCTTTCTATTCATTTTTGTAAATTTCACACTTTCTTCATCTTATCCCTTGTATAGTCGATGTGCGTCCACCGATTGGGCGCTTGATTTCGTCGTCATACATATGAGGAGGTTCACCCATGTTGAAGAAAATGCTCAGTTCTTTATTCGCCATCGTTCTCGTTTTGACCACGCTCCACTTCAGTACACCGACCGCTTCGGCCTTGCCGCCGAACATTCCGTCGAAGGCCGACGCGCTCACGAAACTGAACGCGTTGACCGTCCAAGCGGAAGGCGCGATGACCGGCTACAGCCGTGATTTGTTCCCTCATTGGAGCAGTCAAGGGAACGGCTGTAACACGCGTCACGTCGTCTTGAAACGCGATGCCGATTCGGTCGTCGACGCCTGCCCGGTCACGACCGGAAGATGGTACAGTTACTATGACGGCCTCGTCTTCACGTCTGCTTCTGATATCGACATCGACCACGTCGTCCCGCTCGCTGAAGCGTGGCGTTCAGGCGCGAGCAGCTGGACATCGACGAAGCGTCAAAGCTTCGCCAACGATTTGAACGGGCCGCAGTTGATTGCCGTATCCGCCACATCAAACCGTTCCAAAGGGGACCAGGACCCGTCGACATGGCAGCCACCGCGTGCCGGTGCGCGGTGTGCGTATGCGAAGATGTGGGTCGAGACGAAGAGCCGTTGGGGTCTCACTCTCCAATCGTCAGAGAAAGCGGCGCTTCAAACGGCCATCAACGCCTGCAGCTATTGATTCAAAAAGGAGGACATTATGGATCAACAATCGTCTATCTTTAAAGCCTCTCACGGGGTCATGACCGAAGAAGTCGGTGTCATCAGCGGCGAACTCGAGCTGAAGACGACGTGCCAAGAAGACGGCACGCTCGAACTCGCGGTCACGTACGTCGGCGCCGCCGAATGGTATACATTACCCGGGAAAGACTACAAGCTTCACGATGTGCGGGACCACGCCGTCGTGCATCAACTGCTCGTGAACGTCCTCGAGCGGGCGTAAATGAAAAGGAGTCGCGACACCTCATTTGGGTGACGAGACTCCTTTTTGGTTGGGGCTTACTTCACCATTTTGATGATGGCACGAATAACAAGGAAACTGACCCCAATCATGGCTCCTGCCAACAGCAAGCTGGCGCCACCGACGATGCCGAGTGTGAACATAATGGTCCTCCGTGGTGATGTGATCATCGTTACTTCCCTACGATATCATCTGTCCCACCAGTACATAAGCTGCGTTATTTTCTTTCGCCGTTCAACGCTTGTATTTCTCAAGCAACGCTTGCGGGATATGACAATAATCGTCCGGACAGCGTGCGAGACGGTCCTGATGCTCGTCCGCGCTCGGAATATAGTTCGTGAGCGGCAACACTTCGACCGCGATTTGGTCCGCGTCGCTTCGCCTTTGGATAAACGCACGTGCCGCCTCTACATGTTTCGCATCCTCACTGTATAACCCGGTCCGGTACTTCTCTCCGACATCCTCGCCTTGTCGGTTGACGCTGTACGGGTCAATGATTTCGAACAAGTACCCCATCAACGCTTCAATCGTGACGACTGTCGGATCAAATATGGTTTTGACGCATTCAGCGTATCCATCATAGTCTCCTTCGAGCGTGGTCGTCTTTCCGTTCGCCCGTCCGGCTTCCGTCTCGATAACGCCGGGTAACGTCTTGACGAACGCCTGCACACCCCATAGACAGCCTCCTGCGAGATATACCGTCTGCATCACATCATCCCCTTTAAGAAAATTAGTAAAAAATCCCACTATTATGAAGCAATACGATAAACTAGAAGAAACGTCGTGTTCATTTAGGAGAAAGCTATGTGAAAAAACTCATCTTGACCACATTTTATACGATGACACTTTGTTCAGGCATCTATTACGTCGCGACGGGCGAATCGTTCGTCACGATGAGTCAGTCCGTCCCACTCGATCAAGCCGAGGTGGAGCGCTACTTGGCGACAGAAGTGATGGCGCCGAACTTTGGTGGTGATGTTTATACGACGTATAAGATTCTCGACACGAGTACGACGAAACATGAGATTTACGTGTGGGCGCTCATTCAAGAGTATGTGCGAGAAGGTGACCGCTTCGAGACAGGTACGGGCATGGCCGGTCCGCTTGTCCTCTACGTCGATCGTGAGGCAGAGACGTTCACGATTTCAGGTCATGAATCGCCTCGTTCTGGGGATTACTATCCGGACGACGTACGCCGTATGTTTCCGCTTTATGCCGAATTGTCTGTCCTCCCGCATCCAATCTCTCTCGGCGAAAAACTACATGATCAAATGGAACAAAAGCTTTCACGCAGCCAACTTGTGAAAGAATGAAAGGAAAGTTTTTTATGAAATTAATTATTCGCGCCGCCTTGATTTCGGCCGTGCTTCATCTCGTTTATTTCATCGTGACGTTTGGAATCGGCTTCATCCGGACACTCACGTATGAGCCCGACATCATCGCCGAAGCGGACAACGTCGTCGTCTTGCAAGACGAGGTCGTCATCGTGACGACCGGGGCGCCTTTCTTGTTCGTGTACACATTTTTTGGGATCACACTCATCGCTGCACTGCTTCTCACAGGGGCGAGTAACCGAACAATGCGAAAGGGAAGCCTGCGCTAAGCAAAGCTCCCCTTTTTTGTTTAGCTGACGTGTCGTCCTCGGTCTTCTACGCCCGTTCAGTTGTGTTTCACACTCAAGACGGTCACCGTCAATAAAATGATCGCCATGCCGCTCATTTGGATGACGTTGAGTTGTTGACTGAGAATGAAGAATCCGAACAAAGAGGCCGTGACCGGTTCGACCATGGCGACAATCGAAGCCGAGGTCGGGGACGTTCGCTTCAACCCGATTACATATAAAAAGAAAGACAAACCCGCCCCAAAAACCCCCAATAGGATCATCCACCATACGTCTGGTGAAGAGACGACCGAGACAGTGTCTTTCAAGTCTACGAAAAACAACATGATAAACGTGAATGTGAGAAACGCGATCATCAGAATACCTTGTGGTTCCCCGTGATCGGAGGCGTATTTAAAGCCAAATATGAATAAGGCATAGGCGAGCCCGGCCCCCAAGCCTGCAGCTAGTCCAAGCGTCGTCACTTGATTTGAGTCGATGCTATATACTTCCGTCAGCAATACGATTCCCACGATCACGAACGCGATCGCGCCGAACTTGAAGAGCGAAGGCTTCTCCAATCGAAAGACAAATGAGATGACGAGCACGAAAATAGGCGCCGTGTACATCAACGTGGCGGCCACGGCGACGCTTGATTCGGCGATGCTAATAAAATAGAACACGAAGTTACCGGCTACTCCGATCCCCGCCACGATGGCCCATAAGACCAACAATTTGGTCAACCGCGTCGGTCGAAACAAGAACCAGACGAGGAGACAGACCAATCCGACCGCACCTCGGTAAAACGATATGATGAGCGGGTCCCACCCTTTGTCCATGAGAAAGCCGCCTAACCCTCCCGCGATGCCCCATAATATCGCAGACAACGCGACCAATCCTAAGCTTAAATTGCGCATAGTCAGTCCCTCCACATCCGTCATTCGACTCTGTGCAGGTAACTATACCTCTAACGAAAACCTTTATAACTCAACTTAAGTAGATTGCGGCCGACAAATCTTATTTATGGTACGGTTCATTCCGATTGATCCGGTACGCCCGATAAATCTGCTCGCATAAGACGAGCTTCATCACTTGGTGCGGGAACGTCATCTTCGAGAACGAGATCGTATCGTTTGCGCGTTTCATGACGTCCTCGGATAAGCCGAGCGAGCCACCGATGACGAACGCGATTTTGCTCTTGCCGTATGTGGCGAGTTGGTCGAGTTCACGTGCGAACTCTTCACTCGTCCGCTGTTTGGCGTTGATGGCGAGGGCGATGACGTGTGTATCCGGACTGATTTTCGCTAAAATCCGCTCGCCTTCTTTTTGCTTTACTAGAATCATGTCTGCCTCACTCAAATGCTCGGGCGCTTTCTCGTCCGCGACCTCGATTTCCTGCACTTTCGCATAGGCAGATAGCCGTTTCGTATACTCGGCGATTCCTAGTTTTAAATATTTTTCTTTCAGTTTGCCAACCGTGATAATTGAAATATTCATCCAATTCTTCCTTTTTCCACAGATTTTTTGGAGTTATCCATAGGGTTATCCACAGAGTTATCCACAAATCCACATGTTGATAATCATTTTTTGCTTGACACAACATATGTTGCGTCGGCTTCACAGAACTCACATTTCACTTGTCCACTTGTGGATAGTTCCTCGAGCAATGGATATTCCCCCGTCTCATCGACGATGATGTCTAAAGCGATTTCAACATGTTCCTTGCATACTTTTTTTTCCACAGCTTTTTCCTCCTTAAAAAAGAAGCGTCGCCGCTTCTTCATGTCGCTTCTGTTAACGTGGCTTCTGTTTTGTTCAGTTGACCGCGCCTTGTATATTCGATTGATACCGTATCCCCGACCGTCGAGTCGCGGTAGAGCGCATCACGTAAATCAACATATCGCTTGATTTCACGATCACCGATCTTCACGATGACGTCACCGACCCGAAGCCCCGCCTGTTCGGCCGGACTCCCGGGTGTGATCTCTTCGACGAAGACGCCGTCCTCATTGTCAAAGCTAATGCCGTACTCTTCCCGCACGTTTCCAGGTACGGCGATGACTTCTTGAATCGTGACGCCGAGCTGGGCCCGCGTGACGCGACCGTCACGCTCGAGCATGTCAATGACCGGCAGCGCCACGTTGACGGGAATCGAGAAACCGACCCCCTCGACGCTCGCTTCGGCGATTTTCATCGAGTTGATGCCGACAAGCTCGCCGCGTATGTTGATGAGCGCCCCGCCGGAATTGCCCGGGTTGATGGCCGCATCGGTCTGGATGACCTCAGCATTGTAGTCCATGAGCCCATCACTGTTCGTGTCGACCGGCACGGTGCGCTCGACACCACTGACGATACCACGGGTGACCGAGTTTGAAAAGACGCCGAGCGGATTGCCGATCGCCATGACCGTCTCCCCGGCTTGAAGCGTCGTCGAATCGCCGAGGACGATCGGTGTCGCCTCGATGTTATCTGGCAAATCGACGGCCGCGACCGCCAAGTCGTTGAGCGGGTCCTCGCCTAAAATGGTTGCCGTCGCCACTTGTCCGTCCGAGAAGGCGACGCTGATCTCATCGGCCTGCTCGATGACGTGGAAGTTCGTGACGATATACGCCGTGTCTCCGTCGACTTTATAGATGACACCAGAGCCCGCTCCAGCCTCCCACTGCGAATTGGATGTGAAAGCGCGCTGAATGTTCGTGATGCTGACGACGGACGTCTTTGCGCCCGTCACGGCCGTCGTAATGTCCGATTCGGTGAACGTGACGGCTTGTTCCGTCCGAATTAGTTCATTCGTCACAAAACGAGAGGTCGGGGAATCCCAGAGCATCATCGCCAAAAAGAACAAAGCCGCTCCTAAGAATCCGCCAACCCCTCCGAGT
This sequence comes from Exiguobacterium sp. ZOR0005, assembly GCF_000798975.1. Lineage (NCBI taxonomy): Bacteria > Bacillati > Bacillota > Bacilli > Caryophanales > Exiguobacterium > Exiguobacterium sp. ZOR0005. Next base: position 165,697 of record NZ_JTLB01000004.1, read on the forward strand.
AACAACGGTTTTATATTCATCCGTGGCTTATGGCGCACGCGTTCCTCGCTTTTCGGACGCCAGTCGCTGCGAGATGGATAAGTTGATTGATCGTTCATCGTGTCTGCTTCGTGCGTTAAAGGTTCGACGTCTTGAGGTTCATACTCATGGTGTCTCTCTTCATTCACGACGCGTCCCCCCTTCAAGACAGTGTGTTATCTGTCTTTTCCCAACTTCGCTTATAAAGAAACGAGTGAAGTTGGAACGGTTGGATCGGTATCGCACAATTTGATGCGGCCGAGGTCGACATCACGCATGCCGAGCGTCTGGGCGACGCTCATTTGCGCGAGTTCTTTCATGTTGTTATCTTTGCTCAAATGGGCCAAATAAATCCGTTTCGTCCGCTCTCCGATGACCTCGCTCATGGCGATGGCCGCATCCTCGTTCGAGACGTGTCCGTAATCACCGAGGATCCGTCGCTTGACGCTCCATGGATAACGGCCCATCTGCAGCATCGACACGTCATGGTTCGACTCGAAGATGAAGTCGTCCGCGCCGCGAATGACCCCCTTCATCCGATCCGACACATAACCGGTGTCGGTGATGTGGGCGAGCCTTCTGCCATCATGGGCGAACTGGTAGAACATCGGGTCGGCGGCGTCATGGCTGACGTTGAACGACTCGATTTCGATATCCCCGAACTGTTTAATGTCCCCGACCTCAAAGTGGAACTTTAAGGACGGGTCGATTTTCCCGATATTCGCCTCCATCGCGTCCCACGTCTTCGCGTTCGCGTAAATCGGCAAGTTGAACTTACGGGCCAAAATTCCGACCCCTTTTATATGGTCGGAGTGCTCATGGGTGACGAGCAGTGCGTCGACCCCTTCAAACGATCGGCCGATCTCGGTGATGCGTTGCTGCATCGCCTTGCCGGTCAATCCGGCGTCGACGAGCAATTTCGTCCGGTCCGTCTCAATATAGAGGGCGTTACCGGTCGAACCGCTCGCGAGCACACTATAGCGTAAAGTCACTCGATCACTCCTTTCATTCTACTGTGTGAAACTCGACCCGCTCGACCGTCCCGTCAATCGCGTTGACGAAATAGACGTTCTCGTCGATCGCAATCGACCAGAGCGGTGGCATAATAATCAGACTGCCCGAGCTATCGAGCGGGAGGCTATAAAATCCGGTGTTGATGGCTCGCATCTCTTGATTCGGCTGGAAATACTTCCGCGCCGCCAGTTGCGAGATCGCCTCACTCGCCGTCAAGACGAGATCGTCTTGCGACTTCGACGACAAGTTCGTCAAATGGCGCTGTTTGTAATCGGTCACTTCATAGTCCTCGTTCAACTGAAGAAGCAACAAGGAAGGACCGATGTATTTCTCGGTATCGGCCTCGATTTCCGGATTCGAGAAAATCTTGTTGTTCTCATACGTCTGCACGAAGGCGATTTGGCGTGTCTCTTGATCGAAACGCCAATACGCATACTCAGAACCGAACGGCACGTAGTCGGTGACGAACGTCGCCGCTGTCGTCCGTAAATCGGCCTCGTCGAGCGGAACCGGGTCTTTCAACTCGACTTCGAGCTGCATGTTGTCGAGTGTCGTCGCCAGTTGCGCTTCCCGGTTTTTCGTGATCATCGACGCTGACATCTGTTCGGACGAGCCGGTCAAATAGCCGATGTCTCGCCCCATCCGTGGCAATTTTGAGGCGTCGACGTCACGCTGGTCCAAGATTTGGGCAATCGACGTGTTATCGTTCGTCACGACTTCCGTTGCCCACGTCTCGGTCAAGAGCTGGAACAACAGGTAGATGTTCAACGCGAGGAAGGCGAAGAGCAGAATCGTTTTCGCTTTACTCCAATCCACGATACATCATCCTTTCCGTCCAATCTCCCGGTTTATCATACGGCACCCAACGTCCCGCTTCCCGGACGAACCAGTTCGGCGAGAACGTGACGTACCGACTCGTATCTTCATTGTATTCAATTTCATAACCGAGGCGAATCTCGGTGACGTTCTCGAATCGGCCCGTATTGACGAGCGTGTCGAGGACGTCTTGGCCGCCTGCAAGCTGTGTCGTCCCTACGGAGATCAAGCGATCGATCTCGAGGTGATGACGCGTGATCGACCGGACTTGCGTCCCGTCGTTTTCGACACGCAGTGTGGATAAATCGACCGCATCGTTGTTGATGAACGCCTCACGTTGACTGAACACGGGATAGCCGTTCACGTGAAACCGGAAGACGGTCGTCTCGAACCCTTTGTTCGCCGGCGTGATGGCGTCAAATCGGAGCGACAACCCTTGGCTCTCTGACGTCTCATCGACCCATCCGCCGTGAAAGTTGACGAAATCGACAATCGTGTCGAGACCGATGACCGATTCACGCTCGCTACTGTTACGGGACAAGTTACGGTAACGGCTCGCATTTAATTTCGCATCATACTCAGCGACGCTAATCCCGTTCGTGAGGGCACCGACCGAACTCGCCGGGTCGACTTCCTGCACGTTCGGATCGCCCGGGAAGAACGTGTCGCGCATCCAATCGAGGCGGGCCGCGATTTGAATTTGAGACACGTCATACGCGAACAGTTCGTTCATTTCTGGTCCGACGACGGGAATGTAGTTGACGCGGTCCTCAGCGTAAGTGACACGCTGCATCGCCCGGTTTGAGTCTTTTAAGAACAGACTGTTGACGTCACCCGTACCGATTTTGGCCAAGCGTCCTTCCCAAATCGATTGGTCGCTCATGATGGCCCGAATCTTCCAAACGTCTCCATCCCTAAAGATAAGGGCCCGTTGTGGAACTTTTCCGGACAAACTGTACGATCCCGGTACGATGTATCCGAGCGTGTCCGCATAATACGGCTCCGGCAAGATCAGTTCGAGCGCATCGTTAATACCGGAATATAAACTTGGCACGTTTTTTGCGGCGAGCGGTTTGAACTCGTTCGCCTCGAACGTATCACGAATGACCCGGGCGATTTGTTTCGGTGTGTTTTTCGTCGCGAAGACGGCGTTGTTCTCGTGCACGACCGTTTGGGCTGGAACGATAACCTGGCTCGTCCGGCGTTGGAGCGACGTGTCGACCGTCGCGACTTGCGTCTCCGACTGGACCGACTGATACTTCGGATGATAATCCCAAAGGATAATCGTTTGGACGATGGACGTGACGATCAAGGTGAGCAAGACGAGCGATTTCACTAATTCTGGCTTCGCCCAGAAACGTTTTCGTTCCATCAGTCATTCACCTCCACAATCGTATCGAACGGGATTGTGAAATAAATCGTCGTCCCGCGGCCGAACTCACTTTCCGCCCAAATATCACCACCGTGCGCTGAGACGACTTCTTTGGCGATTGACAGACCGAGTCCGGTTCCGCCGATGTTGCGCGCCCGTGCTTTGTCGACCCGATAGAAGCGCTCGAAGATCTTCTTCAAGTTTGATTTCGGAATACCGACCCCTTCGTCTTTAATGCCGACGACGAGTCGTTTCGCCCGCAGCATCGTCCGGAACGTGATCGTCCCGCCTTCAGGTGAGAACTTGATCGCATTCGTGATGATGTTGTCGATCACTTGCGTCATCTTGTCCTGATCGGCATGTACGTAGACGCGACGCTTCATGAGCTTGCGCCGGAACTCGATTGATTCACCTTTCGTCATCTCGTGACGGTCGATGATGTCGTTAAAGAACTGAATGAAGTCGAACTTCACTTTCTGCATCGTGTATTCTTTACTGTCCATTTTCGACAGTTGTAACAAATCGTTGACGAGGCGGATCATCCGCTCCGTCTCGTTTTGCGTCGTCTCGAGGAACCGCGGAGCGAGCTCATCGTCTTTATACGCCCCTTCGGCGAGCACTTCGAGATAGCTGCGCATCGTCGTGAGCGGTGTTCTGAGCTCGTGGCTGACGTTCGCGACGAACTCGCGGCGATCCTGCTCGACTTGCTCTTGTTCGGTGACGTCGTGCAAGACGACGATGAGTCCGGTGATCGGACCGCTATGTTTTTGAATCGGTGAGAAATAGGCGCGGACGAGGAACAGTTCTTCGTCGGTGCTCAAATCGATCAATTTCGGCGGCATCGTCCCGTCTTCCGGGATGACGATGTCGTCATCGAATTCGAGCAAGCTTTGAAGGTTCGCCCCCATCGCCTCTTCTTCTTCCACTCCGATCATATCGCGCGCTTGATCGTTCATGAGAATGACGCGCAGCGAACGGTCGGTCGCGACGACCCCGTCCGACATGTTTTCTAACACGCTCGTCAAACGGCGGCGCTCGGCCTCGGTCGTGGCGTTCGCTTCCATGAGCTCATCTGTCAACTCATTAAAAGCGTAGGCCAGTTGACCGACCTCGTCGTCAGAATACACTTTAACTTTCCGCGAGAAGTTCCCTTTTCGCATCTCGACGGCTTGGCGACGCATGTCCGCAATCGGCCGTGTGATCGTCCGGGACAGCAAGATGCCGAGAATCGACGTGATGATCAAGGCGATGAGCGTCCCGGTCGCGAGGATGCGGGTCACTTGTTCCATCTGATTGTAGATGGATTGCATCGACGCCTCGATATAAATCATGCCCGTCGTCGTCCCGTCGACCTCGGACTTGATCGGGACGGCGACGACGCGCATCCGTTCGTTCGAGTCTTCATAGACGACCGTCTCCTGGGCGCCGCTCGTGGCGAACGATTTTTGGATAAACGTGCTCGCCGTCCGTTGTCCGACGAGACTTTGGTTGTTCGGGTTCGACGTCGCCCGCACGACACTGTTCGTGTCGATGATTTGGACTTCGCGAATGTCGTCAGCTAGCGTCGTGCTCTCCGTAAACTCAGACAGCAGTTGATCCAGTACCTGGTTCAACTGCTGATCCGTTGTCGAGTCACCGCCGTTCGATGCAATCCCTTGACTGACGTTGTAGCTCAGAAGGTTGGCACGATCGACGAGCGACTGCGAAAAGTTGTTGATGTATTGCCGTTCAAGGGAACGTACGAAGTACACCCCGATGACTTGCATCGCAACAAGAATGAGCAGCGCATAGATGACGACGAGCTTCCACTGGATAGATTTAAAGAAGTTCGTCCGTTTCATCGTTTAGTCTTCTTCTCCTGCTTTTAAATAGTAGCCGACACCGCGACGTGTGATGATGTACGTCGGCGTCGATGGGTTGTCTTCGACTTTCTCGCGCAAACGACGCACTGTCACGTCGACCGTGCGGACGTCGCCGAAGTAATCGTAACCCCACACCGTCTGAAGCAAATGCTCGCGCGTCATCACTTGCCCGATGTTTTGGGCGAGGTAGTGGATGAGCTCGAACTCACGGTGCGTCAGCTCGATTTTCTCTTCGCGCTTCGTCACCATGTAAGAGTCCGGGTGAATCGTCAAGTCACCGATGACGATATCGTTCGCATTGGCGCCTTTCGCTTCCGGGGCCGGGGCCGTCGCATGACGGCGCATGTTCGCTTTGACGCGGGCCAACAGCTCACGCGAGCTGAACGGCTTCGTCACATAGTCGTCGGCGCCGAGTTCGAGACCGAGTACTTTATCGATCTCGGAGTCTTTCGCCGTCAACATGATGATCGGCATATCGTATTTTTTCCGTACTTCACGGCACACTTCCATGCCGTCTTTGAGCGGGAGCATGATGTCGAGCAAAATCAAATCCGGCTTGACCTCTTCGACTTTCACGAGCGCCTCTTCCCCGTCATAGGCAACGTGGACTTGGTACCCTTCTTTTTCAAGTTTGAACTTCAATATATCAGCAATTGGTTGTTCGTCATCTACCACTAAAATCGTACGATCCATTCAGTGAGTCCTCCTCTATCATTAAACGTACACGTCCTATTGTAACTCTTTTTCTATAGGTTAGAAAGCGTGGTTCATTTCCATGGAAATGAAAAAAGAGCCACATGGGCTCTTTCACTTAAGCTTCGTAAATGTCACGCAAGATGACCGTCTGTTCACGCGCCGGTCCGACCGAGAACGTCAACAGTTCGATGCCCGTCAACGCTTCGATCCGCTTGACATAGTTCTGCGCGTTCACCGGCAAGTCTTCGAACTTGCGGACGCCTGTGATGTCTTCCGTCCAGCCTGGGAGTTCTTCATACACCGGCTCACACTTGTCGAGGACACGGAAGTTCGGCGGGTACTCATCGAGGAGCTTGCCTTCGTATTCATATGCCGTACAAATCTTCAGCGTCTCAAGACCTGTCAACACGTCGATCGAGTTGAGGCAAAGGTCTGTGATCCCACTGACACGACGCGAGTGACGGACGACGACCGAGTCGAACCAACCGACACGGCGCGGACGACCTGTTGTCGTGCCGTACTCTTTACCGACCTCACGGATCGTGTGGCCAATCTCATCATCGAGCTGTGTCGGGAACGGGCCGTCGCCGACACGTGACGTGTACGCCTTACAGACACCGACGACGTGATGAATCTTCGATGGACCGATACCGGCACCGCTCGACACCCCGCCTGACGCCGCGTTCGATGACGTGACGAACGGGTAAGTCCCGTGGTCGATATCAAGGAGGACACCTTGCGCCCCTTCGAAGAGCACTTTCTCTTCTTCGTCGAGCGCGTTGTTCAACACGACCGACGTATCGCATACGTACTTGGCGAACTGTTGACCGTAGGCGTAGTATTCCTCGAAGACGTCATCGAACTCGACCGCGTCGACTTCGTACATCTTCACGAACATGCGGTTTTTGATCTCAAGAACGGTCTTGAGCTTCTCGGCGAACACTTCTTTGTCGAGCAAATCAGCGATGCGAATCCCGATACGCGCTGCTTTGTCCATGTAGCAAGGACCGATCCCTTTGAGCGTCGTCCCGACTTTCGCGTCGCCTTTCGCGTCTTCCTCGAGCTTGTCTTGCAGTTGGTGATACGGCAAGATGACGTGCGCCCGGTTCGAGATGCGGAGGTTATCCGTGCTCACACCGCGCTCATGCAAGTAAGCGAGTTCTGTGATGAGTGACTTCGGGTTGACGACCATCCCGTTACCGATGACACACGTTTTATCCGAATAGAAGATCCCTGATGGAATCAAATGAAGCTTATATTTCGTATCATTGAAGACGATTGTATGACCAGCGTTGTCTCCCCCTTGATAACGCGCGACGACGTCGGCTTGTTTCGACAAGAAATCGGTGATCTTCCCTTTTCCTTCATCGCCCCACTGCGTTCCCACTACGACTACTGATGACATAATGAATCCTCCTTGTAAATAAACGTTCTGTTCAAACCATCCGTAAGTGTACACCTGCTACCGCAGAAAGTCAACCTAATACCGAACGATACTTTTACACTGTAACCTTTCGTTCGTTATTGACTTAACTTTTATCGTTCACTTCTCGAATTCTTGAATTTCCGAAGGCATTTGGGTCGAAAGTCGGACAAAAAAAGCGACGTCTTGTCGACGTCGCTTGATTCGTCTCTACATCGGCGGCGCGAACGCTTGCGTCTCCATGTTGACGAACTTGTTATACTCTTTGCGAAACGAGAGTTTGACCATGCCGGTCGGACCGTTACGCTGTTTGGCGATGATGATCTCGATTGTGTTGGCGTCTTCACTCTCTTTGTCATAATAGTCATCCCGGTACAAGAACGCGACGATATCGGCATCTTGCTCGATCGCTCCGGATTCCCGGATATCGGACATCATCGGTCGCTTGTCTTGTCGACTCTCAACACCACGGGAGAGCTGTGACAAGGCGATGACCGGCACTTGGAGCTCACGCGCGATCGCTTTGAGCGTCCGCGAGATCTCCGATACTTCTTGTTGCCGGTTCTCGCCCGGTTTGCCGTTCCCGACGATGAGCTGCAAGTAGTCGATCATAATCATGCCGAGACCGTGCTCTTGCTTCAAGCGACGGCATTTGGCGCGAATCTCGTTGACGCGAAGGCCCGGCGTGTCATCGATATAGATCCCGGCTTGCGAGAGCGACGACATGGCCAGCGAGAGCCGTCCCCAATCCTCGGCTTCGAGCCGACCGGTACGGAGACGCTGGGCATCGATGTTCCCTTCCGCACAGAGCATCCGCATGACAAGCTGCTCCGCACCCATCTCAAGACTGAAGATGGCGACGTTCTCGCCCGTACGGACGGCGACGTTTTGCGAGATGTTAAGCGCAAACGCCGTTTTACCAACAGACGGTCGAGCGGCGACGATGATCAAGTCGTTTCGTTGGAAACCGGCCGTCATCTTATCCAAATCGGTGAACCCGGTCGCAATCCCGGTGATCTCACCGCTCGATTGGTGTAATTTCTCGATCGTCGAGTAGGCGTCAGATAAGACCGAACCAATCGGATGAAAGCTCGACTGTCCTTTTCGTTGCGATACTTTTAAAATGTTCCGCTCCGCATCGGACAAGACGGCATCGACCTCGTCTTGGCGTTCATACCCGTCCGAGACGATGTTCGTCGCCGTTCGGATGAGTCGCCGCAACGCCGCTTTTTGATCGACAACGTTCAAGTAGTACCCGATGTTGCCGATGGCAGGGACCGCTTCAGCGATTTCCGCCAAATAATTCAAGCCCCCGATTTCATCGAGAATGCCTTGCGCTTGCAGCTCAGAACTGAGCGTGACCAAGTCGACAAGTTCGCCGCGGTCGTTGATTTTCAACATGGCTTCAAATATCCGTTGGTGGCTGACACGATAAAAGTCGTCCGGGTCGACCCGCTCCGAGGCCGTGATGAGACGGTCGGAGTCGAGGATGACGGCTCCTAGGACGGCTTGTTCCGCCTCGACGCTATGTGGCGGGGTATTGACTTGAATCGCATCACTCATCCGTCTCTACCTCACCTTCACGCTTCTTGAACATGAACGTTTAACATGGCCGTGACGTCATGGTGCAACTTCACCGGCACTTTTGTGAACCCGAGCGCTTTGATCGGATGTTCGAGCTCGATCTTACGTTTATCGAGTTTATAGCCCATCCCTTTCAAAGCGTCGGCAATTTGCTTGCTCGTGACGGAACCGAAGACGCGGCCGCCTTCGCCTGACTTCGTCTTGACGACGATCGTCTCTTTTTCAATTTTGTCTTTGAGCGCTTGAGCTGCTTTCAACTCTTCTTCAGCCGCCTGTTCCGCACGGCGTTCTTTCGCCGCGAACGCCTTCAAGTTTCCTGGTGTCGCTTCGACGGCCAAGTTTTTCTTAAAGAGTACGTTTTTCGCATATGCGTCGGCGACATCTTTCACGTCGCCTGCTTTTCCTTGTCCTTTTACATCCACTTTTAAAATGACTTTCATTCCGTTTCCTCTCCTTCGGTTTCATCTGTCATATAATGATCGATTGCTTCTTTCAACATCGCTTTCGTCTGATCGCGACCGACGTTCAATTGGGTCGCCGCGTTCGTCAGGTGACCGCCCCCGTCGAGCATTTCCATGACGACTTGGACGTTGACGTCACCGAGCGAACGGGCACTGATCCCGGTCCGTCCGTCCGGCAAGACGGCGATGACGAATGAGGCTTTGACCCCTTCCATGTTGAGCAGTTGATCTGCCGACTGGGCGATGAGCACTTGATGGTGCGGTTCATCATCCGGGGCGACGGCAATCGCCATCCCACCCGAGTAAATTTCGGTGCTCTCTAAAATGTGTGATTGCTCGATATACGAATCGAGATCTTGACGCATGAAATGTTGGACGAGCACGGTATCCGCCCCTTGGATCCGGAGGAACGAAGCGGCGTCAAACGTCCGCGACCCGGTCCGGAGCGTGAATCCTTTCGTGTCGACCATGATACCGGCTAGAAGCGATGTCGCCTCTAAAATCGACAGCTTGCGTGTGCCGGCCTGATACTCGATCAGTTCCGTCACGAGCTCACACGTCGAGGACGCATACGGCTCCATGTACACGAGCACTGGATCTTCGATGAACTCTTCGCCTCGACGATGATGGTCGATGACGACGACCCGCTCGGCCCGGTCCAATATCTCGCGTGAGATGACGAGCGAGGGGCGGTGTGTGTCGACGATGACGAGTAGCGTCTGGTCATCGATGAGCGGTTGCGCCTCGAACTCGGTCAAGAAGCGACTATACAGTTCCTCGTCGTTCTCGACTTCATGGACGAGCCGCTGGATGCCGACACTCGTCTCGCCGGCCGGGATAACGACATACGCCTCACGCCCGACAAATTCAGCCAGTTTCATGATCCCGATCGAAGCACCAAGCGAATCCATGTCCGGGTTTTTATGTCCCATAATGAGAACGCGGCTCGATTCTTTAATCAAGTCACGCATCGAGTTCGAGATGACGCGTGCCCGCACGCGGGTCCGTTTCTCGGTCGGATTCGTCTTGCCTCCGAAGAAGCGGACTTTCCCGTTATGACGTTTGACGACGACTTGGTCGCCGCCGCGACCGAGCCCTAAATCAAGGCTCGATTGCGATAAGTTGCCAAGCTCGGTCAACGTCGTCTCGCCGCAACCGATCCCGATCGATAGCGTGAGCGGGATTTTATGCTCTTTCGTCGCCTCACGGACCTCATCGAGAATCGAGAAACGATTGTTCTCCAGCTCAGATAGCGTCCGCTCGTTCATGACGAGAAAGAACCGGTCGGCCGCCGTCCGGCGCATATAAATATGGTGTTTCTGTGCCCATTGGTTAAGGAGCACGGTCACACGCCGGTTGATTTCACTGCGGACTTGTTCATCGACGCCTGTCGACATCTCGTCGTAATTGTCCAAATACAACACACCGATGACGGTTTGCGTTTCCGAATACTTCTGTTCGATCTCTGCCTCGTCCGTCATATCGAACAAGTAGAGCGTCTGATAATCTTTGTTGTATAAGACGCGATAGACGCGGTCTCCGACTTCGATCGTCGCCTCGTCTTCTTCTTCCTCAATCAACTCGGTGAACGCCGAATGGATCAGATCGAGCGAAATGCCGAGCTCCATCTCGAGTTCAAAAATGAGACGGGATTGTTCGTTGAACCAACTGATGCGACGGTTTTCGTCAAACACCAAGATTCCGATCGGCATGCCGGTCAACGCCTCTTTCCCGACGTCCTCGATGCGGTGCGACAGCGAGTGAACGTATTGTTCCCACGCTTTCCGTTCGCGCCGGATCGTCGCTTGTTGATATACGAAGAATATTAGCGTGCCCACGAACAGGGTGATCGCTGCCACGATGCTGTAGAACGCCAATCCGAACGAGACGAACGCTCCGATAAGATACGGAACCGCGTGTCGCCTGTATTGGTTCTTCACGGATGTTATTGCTTCACCACTGTGCATGTATGCCTCCTAAAATGAGTATGAAAGACTCATGATGTCGAAATGGTTTCTGCTTTATCATACCATATCCGTCTATTTGACTTACACTCCGACGGTAAACAAAAAAAACGACCTACCCCGAAGGATAAGTCGTGCGCCAAGATTACTCTGCAACGTATGGAAGCAAAGCCATTTGACGTGAGCGCTTGATAGCGACAGTAAGTGGACGTTGGTATTTCGCTGAAGTACCAGTCACACGACGTGGAAGAATTTTACCACGCTCCGAAACGAAGCGCTTGAGCAATTCTACGTCTTTATAATCGATATGAGTGATGTTGTTCGACGTAAAGAAACATACTTTACGACGACGACGACCTCCTGGACGACGTGCCATGTGAAGACCTCCTTTTTAGGTTAGTTTTAAATCGGTACGATCAGAACGGCAGATCGTCATCCGATAGATCGATTTTTCCGCCGCCCGAGAACGGGTCGGCCTCAAAACCTTTGTTTGAGTTCGAGGACTGAGATGAAGTCGAAGAAGCGGCTGCGCCCCATCCTGACCCACTTGACTCACCACCACCGAATACATCTCCGGCCGGTGCTGTATCACGTTGCGTTGAAGCACCGCGTGGTTCAAGGAAGCGTACGCTATCGGCTACGACTTCTGCCCGGTAACGACGTTGGCCATCTTGACCTTCGTAACTACTGATTTGAAGGCGACCGTCTACGCCGGCCATACTGCCTTTTTTCAAATATTGTGCCACGTTCTCTGCTTGTTTGCGCCATACGACACAATCAATAAAGTCCGCCTCGCGCTTCCCATCTTGTCCAGTGAATGGACGATCGCAAGCGAGAGTGAAGCGAGTTACGGCGATACCGCTCTGCGTGTAACGCATTTCTGGATCGCGAGTCAATCGACCAACTAACACAACTCGGTTAATCATCTCAAAGCTCCCCTTTCGCAATATGAAGCGTCAAGAATCAACGCTCGTCTTTAGTTGTCATTTGACGGACAACGTCGTCAGAGATCTTCATGAGACGCTCTGTTTCTTGGATCGCTTTCGGCTCAGCAGTGATGTTGAGAAGAACGTAGTGTCCTTCGCGCATCTTGTTGATTTCGTAAGCGAGACGACGTTTACCCATGTCTGTTGTTTTTTCAACAGTACCACCGTTTTCAGTGATGACGTTGTTGAAGCGTTCGATCAAAGCTTTCTTCGCTTCCTCATCAACTGATGGACGGATAATGTAAAGAAGTTCGTATTTACGCATTATCTTTCACCTCCTCTTGGACTAACGGCTCCTACCGGTTGTAGGAGCAAGGAGCAAACAATTGTTTTACTCACGTCATAATATACTATCAAACTTCTCTCCGTTTTACAACACGTTTCAGCAAATTGACTTAAACGTTGAAGCGGAACGTGACGACGTCGCCATCTTGGAAGACGTACTCTTTCCCTTCCGAGCGAAGCTTGCCTTGTTCTTTCACTGCCGTCATGTTGCCTGCTGCCGACAAATCTTCATACGCCACGACTTCTGCTCGGATGAAACCGCGCTCGAAGTCAGAGTGGATGACACCCGCACATTGTGGTGCCTTCATCCCTTGCTTGAACGTCCAGGCGCGTACTTCCTTCTCACCGGCCGTGAAGTATGTCGCAAGGCCAAGCGTCGAGTATGCGGCGCGAATCAACTGGTCAAGACCAGACTCTTCGATACCGAGGTCTTGCAAGAATTCAAGGCGCTCTTCCGGCTCAAGTTCTGAGATCTCTTCCTCGATACGAGCACAGATGACGATCACTTGCGCATCTTCCGTCGCCGCGTGCTCACGCACTGCTTGGACGTATGGGTTGTTGTCTGAATCCGCAACTTCGTCTTCGCTCACGTTCGCGACGTAAAGCATCGGTTTCATCGTCAACAATTGGAAGTGTTTCACGATGGCAAGTTGCTCATCCGTCAATTCAGCGACACGGGCCGGACGTTCCGACTCGAGTACCGCTTGGACGATCTCGAGCGCCTCAAGTTCTTGAGGAGCCCCTTTATCTTTCGATTTCACCATCTTTTGCACGCGCGTGATTCGTTTCTCGACCAACTCAAGGTCCGCTAAAATCAATTCGAGATTGATCGTCGTGATGTCGTCGATCGGTGACACTTTACCAGCGACGTGCGTGATGTTGTCATCCTCGAAACAACGAACGACTTGGCAAATCGCATCGACTTCACGGATGTTGGCCAAGAATTTGTTCCCGAGCCCTTCTCCTTTAGACGCGCCTTTGACGATTCCGGCGATATCGGTAAACTCGAACGCTGTCGGTACCGTTTTCTTCGGTTTGACGAGTTCTGTCAATCGATCGAGCCGTGCATCCGGCACTTCGACAACCCCAACGTTCGGGTCGATCGTGGCGAACGGATAGTTGGCCGCTTCCACACCTGCTTGCGTAATCGCGTTAAATAGTGTCGATTTTCCGACGTTCGGTAAACCGACGATCCCTGCTGTTAATCCCACTTGTATGTCCTCCTCATCCGGCTTTCCCGGGAAATATTAATCCGTCTGTGGAGTGGGCACTTTTAGTACACCACACCGTCACATCCTTCACAATTATAGTTAGTCCGCGGTTAAACCGCAACTCAACACATGAACGTATAGAAAAACGCCACTTATTCAGCGGCGTTTTCTTCTTTAAGCACTTTCTTTAACCGTTTGTCAAAATCACGCCGCGGCATGAGTACGCTCGCACCGCAACCTTGGCATTTGATGCGGATGTCCATACCGACCCGCGTCACTTGCCAGCGGTTCGTCTTGCAGGCATGCGGTTTCTTCATTTCCACGTAATCGTTCAATTCATACGATTTAGCTTGCATCTCCAGGCGCTCCTTTAGTCGATGTGGTCGGCGACATCATGACCGTACGTGGATACGGAATTTCGATTCCACGCTCGTCTAATCCCGCTTTCAATTCTTTGTGTAAGATGCGGCCGGCCGCGAAGTGTTGCGTCGGCGGCACTTCGGCCATGAGGCGATAGACGACTTCTGACGGTCCGAGCGACTGTACGCCCGCGAGCGTGATCGGTTCGATGAACAAATCATGATATTTTTCTTCGACCGTCTTCGCGATCTCTTTCAACGCTTTTTCGACGTTCACCATGTCTTCTTCGTAGGCGACACCGATATCGACGACCGCGACGCTGTTTTCAAGTGAGTAGTTCGTCACTTGCATGATCTGTCCGTTCGGGATAATCGTCACTTGCCCGTTCAACCCTTTCAACTTCGTCGTCCGGATCCCGACTTCGATGACGGTCCCATCGACTTGTTGGTTCAACTTGACGTAATCACCATTCTTATATTGGTTTTCAAAAATGATGAACGCGCCCGTGATGACGTCTTTCACCAAGTTTTGTGCCCCAAACGAGATGGCGAGACCGGCGACCCCGGCCGATGCGATCAAACCAGCGATGTTGACGCCGAACTGGCCGAGTACCGTCAAAATCATGACGAGACCGAGCACGTAACGGATCGTGTTTTGTGCCAGTTTCAACAGCGTCTCGTTTTGCCGTTGGGCGACGATATTATCTTCATGGATTTTGCGCAACGTGAAGACGCGCTGCACCATCGATGTTAAGATGCGCGACGCGACGTAGAGCGCCAAGATAATGAGGGCGACTCCGGCCAATTTAAAGCCGAACCCGATCCACATCTCTGTGTCTTGGAAATAAGCGACGAACCGGTTGACGTTCTCAATCGTCTGATCCGCCACCGTCGTCAAATCAGTTGGTTCTGTATTTTGTGAAGCCATGTTTTCACCTCGTAAAGTCGTAGATTCTAACCCATCAAACCATAGTTCACGACTTTTCTCAAACACTACATCTAGACGTTATAAGTTTCATTGTTTTGGGAATGGATTAATACGGTATCTTTCAGCCAAGACAACTAGACGCCCTGCAGCTCAGAAGAGAGGATGAGATTCATGCCGTTTCGCCTAAAACCTCATAAACCATATTCCTTCTTCATCGAACATACTGAACGGAATGGATCCAGCCTGTTTGCCGATCAACTCCACGACCAGTTGGCGAGCGAAGCGCACCGCCCTATCGTCCTCGTCTGTATCGGATCCGACCGCTCGACCGGAGACTCGCTCGGTCCGCTCGTCGGTACGTTTCTTGAAGAGCGGGCAGTCCGCAACTTATACGTGTACGGGACGTTGACCAAACCGGTTCACGCGTTGAACTTGGTCGAAACGCTTCATGAAGTTCAAACACGGTTCCACCGTCCTTTGATTATCGCCATCGATGCTTGTCTCGGCCGCTTGTCGAGCGTCGGTTACGTCTTTTTCTCAGAAGGCCCGCTCGCACCCGGTGCCGGTGTGCAAAAAGAGTTGCCTTCGGTCGGCGAGTACAACATTAAGGCCGTCGTCAACGTGAGCGGCTTTATGGAGATGATGATTCTGCAGAACACCCGCCTCCACCTCGTCTATGAGCTCGCCCGTTTTATCACGGAAGGGTTCGCCGAATTTGACGCCCGCGTCAATCGTCTGCACCATGAGGAAGCCGCCATTACGAGGCTCCGTCAGTCACGGGATGAGTCAAAATCTTGAGGTGACAAAAGTGTCAGCAGATGCTCAAGGTCATCTTGCGAGAAATATTTCAACTCGAGGACGCCGCCTTTACGTCGCGGCCGGATCGAGACATCCATCTGAAGACGTTCTGCTAGTACCGCCTCGACGGCTTCGACGTCGGCGTTCGAGCGTTTGAGCGTCTTTTTTGCTGTGCGCTCTTTTTGTAAGAAACGCTCGAGACGTCGAACCGTCCACTGCTCGGCGATGACCCGCCTGGCAATTTGCTCCATCGCTTGAACAGACTTCATCCCCGTAATGGCGCGGGCATGTCCCATCGTCAACTCCCCGACCATGACGGCGTGCTGAACGGCACTCGGCAACCGAAGGAGGCGCAAGCTGTTCGTCACGTGGCTTCGGCTTTTCCCGACACGTTCCGCCAACTGTTGTTGCGTCAAACCGAGTGTCTGCATGAGCTGTTCATAGGCGAGTGCCTCTTCAATCGCGTTCAAGTCCGCGCGCTGAATGTTCTCGATGAGGGCAAGCTCCATGACCCGGTCTGAATCCGCCGTCACGATCAGTGCCGGGATGTCTGACTTTCCGGCCAATTGCGCCGCTTGATAGCGACGTTCACCGGCAATGATCTCATAAAAACCGCTCGCCTTTCGAACGACGATCGGTTGCAGCACTCCGTATCGTTCAATTGACTGACGCAGTTCATCGAGTTTCTCTGGTTCGAATTGTTTTCGGGGCTGATTCGGGTTCGGACGAATGAACTTGATCGGTAGCCGTTCCATATGCGTTCCTCCTTATTCGTACAACGATTGAAAAAAGCACGGGCTCACTTTTGTGGCCGTGCTTTAGGGATTCGAATTCGAATCTCGACGAACCCGTCTTCTTCGACTTCTTCAGTTTCGACTTCGATACCTGTCTTACCGATCAGTTCGACCGAGTCGCGAATCGTGTTAATGGCGATACGCGTGTCTCGGGCGAAACTTTTCGTCCGGCGATGCCGTTTCTTTGGCTTCCGCTTTTCTTCTTCGATCGGTGACAACAAAAGTTCGACACGCGCTTCTGTCTCTTTAACGTTGTATTCCTGTTCGATGATCTCGACGAGCACGTCAAGCTGCAGATGCGGATCTTTCAACGGCAACAAAGCGCGCGCATGGCGTTCGTTGATTTGACGATCGCGCAGACATTGCTTCACATCTTCAGGAAGTTTCAACAGACGCAGCTTGTTTGCGATCGTTGATTGACTTTTGCCTAGACTTTTGGCGAGTGCGGCTTGTGTCAAGCCGTTCATTGCCAAGAGACGTTCGTACGCTTCCGCTTCTTCAATCGGACTGAGCTGTTCTCGTTGCAAGTTCTCGATCAACGCGAGCGCGGCGGTCGTATCGTCATCCATATCACGCACGATGGCGGGAATCGACGACCATCCGAGCGATTTGGCCGCACGAAAACGCCGCTCCCCGGCGATGATTTCATAACGGTCGAGTTCGACCCGTCTGACGACGATCGGTTGGAGCAGACCGTGCTCTTGAATCGTCACGGCCAGTTCTTCAATCTTGGCCGGCTCGAACACTTTACGCGGTTGATAGCGGTTCGGAAGCAAAAGTGACAATTGGATCTCTTCGACTTGGTCGTGCGGTTTGACTTGTGCCATTTCCGTAACGGCCACTTCTTCTCGATTCCCAAACCACTTGGCAAATGTTTTCTTCAACGTCGGCACCCCTTATGTAAAAAAATAAGCAGACTCCCACCGGAATCTGCTTTTAGTTTCACGT
Source organism: Exiguobacterium sp. ZOR0005 (assembly GCF_000798975.1). Classification (NCBI taxonomy): domain Bacteria; kingdom Bacillati; phylum Bacillota; class Bacilli; order Caryophanales; genus Exiguobacterium; species Exiguobacterium sp. ZOR0005. The sequence goes on from NZ_JTLB01000004.1 coordinate 183,216, forward strand.
GAAACACTATTACTCAGATTAGTGGCTCTTTCGCCGGTGTCCCCGCCTTACGCGGATATTTCCCGGGCGTTTTTCGTAATTTATCTACAATTACGATATTACGCTCACTCATCTCTCCTGGCAATAGGAACTGGTGTGTCGCTTTTACTTCTCCACCAAGCACGCCCAAGGCGTTTTTCGCGTCTACGAGCTCGTCTGAAACTTTCGCCGCTTTGAGCGCTACGAACGTTCCACCGACTTTCGCGAGCGGTAAACAGTACTCGGCGAGCACCGTCATCCGGGCGACGGCACGAGCCGTCACGACATCAAATTGCTCACGAAACTTTTTATTTTTTCCGAACTCTTCGGCGCGTCCATGATGGAAAGCGACCCCTTCGAGCTCAAGGGCGAGCGCGAGCTCGTTCAAAAACGTGATGCGTTTGTTGAGCGAGTCGATAATCGTCACATGGAGGTGGGGGAACAAAATCTTGAGCGGTAAGCTCGGGAACCCCGCCCCAGCGCCGACGTCGCACACCGTCTCGACGTCGTTGAAGTCAAAATGAAACGCCGCGCTGAGCGAGTCATAAAAATGCTTCAAGTAAACTTCTTCTTTGTCTGTGATCGCTGTCAAATTCATCTTCTCGTTCCATTCGACGAGCATCTCGAAATAACGTTCGAACTGAGCAAGTTGCTTCTCGCTCAATTCGAACCCTTCTGCCTGTAACGCCTCAATAAATTGGGATTCGTTCATCGTCTCACTCCACCGTCGCGTATTGTCCTTGCTCGATGTAGACAAGAAGGATCGACACGTCGGCCGGGTTTACCCCAGAAATACGTGACGCTTGTCCAATCGAGAGCGGACGAACTTGTTTCAATTTCTGTTTCGCTTCTGTTGCCAACCCGCCGATCGCATCGTAATCAAGGTTTTCTGGAATGCGTTTTTCTTCCATCCGACGCATTTTCTCAACTTGTTCAAGTTGTTTTGAGATATAGCCCTCATACTTCACTTGAATCTCGACTTGTTCGGCCACGTCTAGCGGCAACTCGACCGGGGCCGGAACGACCGTCATGAGCGCCTCATACGTGACTTCAGGACGCTTCAACAAGATGTTGGCATGCGTCGCCTCTTTCAACGGGTTCGCCCCGAGCGCCTCGAGCATCGCGTTCACTTCCGGCGTCGGTTTGACGACGAGCGTCTCTAACCGTTTCACTTCTTTGGCGATTGCTTCCCGCTTTTCGCTCAGTTGCGCATGACGTTCTTCCGACAGAAGACCGATGTCATGACCGATGTCGCTGAGTCGGAGGTCAGCGTTGTCGTGACGTAACAGCAACCGGTACTCGGCACGTGACGTGAGCAGACGATACGGTTCGTTCGTCCCTTTCGTCACGAGATCGTCGATCAAGACACCGATATACGCTTGAGACCGGTCCAAGATGACCGAATCTTTTCCGAGCACTTTGCACGCGGCGTTGATGCCGGCCATGACGCCTTGTCCGGCCGCCTCTTCATATCCGCTCGTGCCGTTGATTTGGCCCGCTGTGAACAGGCCTTCGATCGCTTTCGTCTCGAGCGTCGGCCACAGTTGTGTCGGGACGACCGCATCGTACTCGATCGCATAACCCGGACGCATCATCTCTGAGTTCTCAAGTCCAGGAATCGTCCGTAGCATCTGATGTTGAACGTCTTCCGGCATACTCGTCGAGAAGCCTTGGACGTAAATTTCTTCCGTGTCGCGTCCTTCCGGCTCCAAGAAGATTTGGTGGCGCGGTTTGTCGTTGAAGCGGACAACTTTATCTTCAATCGACGGACAGTAGCGCGGTCCCGTTCCTTTGATGGCGCCCGAATACATCGGAGAACGATGCAAGTTCTCGTCGATCAATTGATGCGTCCGCTCGCTCGTGTACGTGAGCCAGCACGGAATCTGTTCAATCGGATCGAGATCTTTCGACGTGTACGAGAACAGGGACGGGTTATCATCGCCCGGTTGAATCTCTGTCTTCGTGTAGTCGATCGTCTTGCCATCGATGCGGGGCGGTGTACCTGTTTTGAAACGGACGAGCTCGATGCCGAGTTCTTCCAAATGTTTCGATAGTTCGACCGATGGCATCTGATTGTTCGGTCCACTCTCATATGACAGTTCGCCGATGATGATTTGACCGCGCATGAACGTACCTGTCGTGACGATGACCGCCTTTGAACGATATTCCGATCCTGTGTTCGTCACGACGCCGGCTACTTTCCCGTCTTCGATAATAAAGCGTTCGACGAGCGCTTGACGAAGGAGCAAGTTCGGTTCGTCCTCGAGCACTTTCTTCATATGATTCTGATATTGGAACTTGTCCGCCTGGGCCCGTAACGCCCGTACCGCCGGCCCTTTTGATGTGTTGAGCATCTTCATTTGAATGTACGTCGCGTCAATCGCTTTTGCCATCTCGCCGCCGAGGGCATCGATTTCGCGCACGACGATCCCTTTCGCCGGGCCGCCAATCGATGGATTGCAGTACATGAATCCGACCATATCCGGGTTCATCGTCAACATCGCCGTTTTCGCGCCCATGCGCGCCGATGCGAGTGCCGCCTCGATTCCGGCGTGACCGGCTCCGATGACGATAACGTCAAACTCGCCTGCCGTATAAGCCATATTATTTCCTCCTTCTTATTTACCAAGACAAAACTGTGAAAAGAGTTGATCGATCAAACTCTCTTGAACCGTATCCCCATTGATTTCACCGAGTGTATCCCACGCCCGGCGTAAATCGATTTGGACCATATCAATCGGCATATTCATCAAGGCGCTTCCGAGCGCCTCATCAATTTGTTCGATCGTTCGTTTAATGAGTTGAATGTGTCGCGCATTCGAAATGTATGTCATATCTTGCGATTCGACACCTTTAGCGAAGAACAAGTTCGAAATTGCCTTCTCTAGCGCGTCAATTCCTTCTTCGAGCAAGAGTGAAGTCGCAACAATCGGACGTCCGGCCGCTAGTTTCTCTAGCTTAGAAGAATCCATGTTTTGTGGCAAGTCCGTCTTGTTGATGATGATGATCGCATTCATTCCGGCAATCGCCTCAAACAGTGCCTCGTCCTCGACCGTCAATCCTTCGTGGCCGTTCAAGACGAGCAGAATCACATCGGCTCCCGCGAGTGCTTTCCGTGATTTCTCCACGCCAATCCGTTCCACGATATCTTCCGTCTCACGAATACCGGCCGTATCAATCAGCTTAAGTGGCACACCTTTCACGTTCACATACTCTTCAATCGTGTCACGCGTCGTTCCAGCAATTTCGGTGACAATCGCTTTCGTCTCTTGGACGAGCGTGTTCATGAGTGACGATTTCCCAACGTTCGGGCGTCCGATAATCGCTGTCGCGAGACCTTCCCGTAAGATTTTACCTTGGCGTGCCGTCTCGAGCAGTTGCTCGAGCACTCGCTTCACGTCGCCCGCCTTCTCTTCGACGATCGCCTGCGTCATCTCTTCGGCATCATACTCTGGATAGTCGATATTTACTTCGACGGCTGCGATCGTTTCAAGCAACTGTTGACGCAAATCGCGCACGAGGCGAGATAAACGGCCTTCCATTTGCGACATGGCCACGTTCATGGCCCGATCGGTCTTTGCCCGAATCAAATCCATGACCGCCTCGGCCTGTGATAAATCGATGCGTCCGTTTAAAAAGGCGCGTTTCGTGAACTCGCCCGGTTCTGCTAATCGAATGTTCGGTTGTTCAAGGATCAACTCGAGGACACGATTGACGGCGACAATCCCACCGTGGCAGTTGATTTCGACGACGTCTTCTCGCGTAAACGTCTTCGGCGCCCGCATGATACTGACCATCACTTCATCCACGACTTCATCTGTGTCAGGGCGTTTCAATTTGCCGTAATGAATCGTATGTGACTCGACTTCCGTCAAGTTTTTCCCAGAAAATACGCGCGCCACCGTCTCAACGGACTGGTCACCGGACAAGCGGACGATTCCGATTGCCCCTTCTCCCATCGGTGTCGAGATGGCTGTAATCGTGTCAAACTCTAGCATCATTCTTTCCCTCCAAACTTCCAAGCTTCTTCTATCATATGCATAACGAACCTACTATACACGATATTTGACTTAAACGAAAGGGTCGGACTTCTCACGATTCCGTTGCTTTCCATCGACTCATTTTCGTACAATAAAGTAATATATTTCCAACGAAGGAGTGAAGTTTGATGCGACAACAGCTAGCGATCCAACTGTTGACGGCGACGTTGCGTGAAGATGACGCGGTCGAAGCGATTTTTTTGAAGGGATCGTTCGGACGTGGTGAAGGGGATGAACATTCCGACGTTGACTTGTACGTCCTTGTCGCCGACCGTCACCTCGATTCGTTTTTAACGCGACGGCGCGAACATCTCGCCGCGTATCGCCCGATTTTATTAACGGATGAGATTCACATCGTCGCCCCGCAACTGATCGTCGTGTATGACGACTTTTTACACGTCGACTTGTTCACCGTGACGATGGAGACGTTGAACGACCAAGACGACGTGACCATCCTCTATGACCCAAAACAACGACTGAAAGAACATCGCTCGACTTTGACGTTGGCGGACGATGCACTATTCAACCACACGTTCGATTCGATTTGGTTCTTCTTTCAATATACGAAAGCACGCGACCGAGGAAACGACGTCTGGGCGGTCGAGATGCTTCGTCAAGGTATGACTCACTTCGCGTACGTACTGGCCGCGCATCATGACCCTTCCCGTGCCTCGCTCGGACTAAAAGACGTGGCCGCCCGGGAAGTGATCCCGCTCCGCGAATGGTATGAAGCGTTGACACCTTCACGCCACCCGATCGTTGCCAAGCACTATATCGCTCGGCTCGAGGAAGAGCAGGAGTTCTTCGAGACGATTCCCGGATTCAGTCATATCCGTTTATTCTGTAGTCAATTGATCCTGCGTGAAAAAAGCCGCCCTCATTGAGGCGGCTCGTTTCACATGGCTTCGCGTCTCGTGCGACGTAGCGTGAAGTAGAGGACTAACTCGATAATTCCGACGGCGATCAAAAATCCACCGAACAATTGGAACAAGACGAGCAAACTGCTGAACGGATTCGTCAACATGAGGAGTCCGATGCCAATCCAAAGCAGACTCGTCACGAAGAAGTAGATCCAGTGGTCTGCCATCGTCCGCCGGTAACCAACAGCTTGGATGAGGCGAATGATGCCCCCGAATACGAATAACAACCCGATGAATATCGGCAACAAGCTTGCGAGCGTCTCAGCAAAGAAATAGACGATGAGCGCCAGTAACAAGTAGACGATGCCCATAAAGAAAGACGGGGGGAGGCCGGCACGTTTATGACGCAACCCTTGAAAGACGGCCCACAACCCTAGGACCGCCAAATAACCGGCGGCGACGTAGACGATGACGTCAAAGAAAAAACGAGGATTCAATAAAATAAACAGCCCGATTAAAAGATAGATGCCTGCTTGCAGAAGTGTCGAGCGTTCCAACCGTTTGATGAGCGTCTCCATCGTAAAGACTCCTTTCCACGTATGCGTTTAGCCCGTCCTTCTCCTATTCCCGCCTTTGGGCATCTTATATCTACACAGAAAAAAAGGCTGTGAATCTCGGATTCACAGCCTTTTGGCATTACTTACGTTTTTTCTTTTTGTTCTTCTTTTCTTCTTCCACGAGGGCGGCACGTTCTGCTTCTTTCGCCGCGATTTTCGCTTCAGCTTGCACTTTCATCTTCTCGCGCATCGGGAGCATGATCGCCATCGTCACGATGATCGAGATGATGTAACCGACGACCCAGTACATCGAGAGGGCAGCCGGAAGCGTGATCGACATGACGAAGATCATGACCGGGAAGATGTAGAGCATCATTTTCAATTGCGGGTTTTGTTCTTGACCTGCCATCGAGATCTTCTGCTGCGCATACGTCAATACGGCCGCTAAAATAGGCAAGATGAACGTCGGATCTGGTGCCCCGAGGTCGAACCAGAGGAAACGAGCTTCAAAGATTTCCGGCGTCCGACGGATCGCATCGTAGAACGCGAAAAGGATCGGCATTTGAATCAAGATTGGCAAACAACCTGCAAGCGGGTTGATTTGATACTCTTGATACATTTTCATCATTTCTTCTTGTAGCTTACGCTGTGTCTCTTGGTCTTTCGAGCTGTACTTCTCACGAAGCTTCAGCATTTCCGGTTGCAATACTTGCATCGCACCCATACTCTTCGTCTGCTTGATCATGAGCGGCAAAATTAATAGACGTACAATGATCGTCGCGACGATAATCGAATACCCATACTGCCATGTACCACCAATCAAGTACGCAGCTTCTTTCAATAACCATGCAAGGGGCCAAACAAAGTATTTCGCCCAAAAGCCTTCTGTCTCAGCCGTGATCGGCTCTCCTTGGATCGTCGAAGGGTCGACACAACCGGCCATTAACAAAATGGCACCAGTCATAACGGCTAACAATCCTAATTTCAGCTGTTTGCTCATAGTTCCTCCTACACTTTCTGTATCGATTCTTTTTTGTTTCATCTCACGTCTATCGGTCAATCTTGGTTAGTTTACGTTATATATGAAAGAACGAGTCCGGATTGCAGTGGACGTTCGACTTATCTTGACTTCCAAACTTTAGCCCGCTTAAAGGCATGCTTCAAGCTTTCCGTCACTTCATCTTGCGACAAAGCCGTTGCCGGTTTACGCGCAATGATGACGTAATTGTGCGGCGCCACGTTCGGTTCAAGTAGGCGAAGCGACTCACGCATCAACCGTTTCATCCGGTTTCGTTCTACGGCGTTTCCTAACTTCTTACTGACAGAAAGCCCGACCCGAAAATGCGCTTGATCCGCTTTGAGCGTGTAGACGACAAACTGACGATTGGCCACGGAGCGTCCTTCGCGAAACACCGCTTGGAACTCTTCATTCTTTTGCAAACGGTATTCTTTTTTCAAAATTCTCACTCCATCCTTCGGTTCAAAAATCGTCAACTAACATCATATCATATCCCATTCGTTTCAACGAGGGCGAATCAGCTTTTTCAACTTGATTGTGTGACAAAAAAAAGATTGCCCAAGGATAAATCCCTAGGCAATCTTGTGATCGTTATTAGACAGTCAAGGCTTTGCGGCCTTTACGACGGCGAGCTGCAAGAATGTTGCGGCCGTTTTTAGTCGCCATACGCGCACGGAATCCGTGAACTTTTTTACGCTTACGGTTGTTTGGGTTAAACGTTGGTTTCATGGTTAAGCACCTCCTCAAGGTTAACGCTCTATTAGCAAGTTATGGTTTCATTTAAGGCAGTCTTTAAGATTATATAAACTGTGACTTAGAATGTCAATCCATTTTCGGCAGGTTTTCATGATCCACCACAAGCACCAGCTCGATCGATCCATTTGAGTAGGCGAGGGGAACGATTACCACCATTTGCTTTAGTTGGTAGCCGAAAATTGACACAATGTTTACAGTAACGCTCGCGCTTTCTTTACAAATAGCATGGCTAAGCCATTTTATCCACATGATTTGCTAGTTATCCACACTTATATGTGAATAACTCCTCTTTTTTCAACAAACTTATCCTCCATTTTTTTAATTTATCATTTTCCTCTCTTACAAAAATGTTATTCACATTTCCTTCTCCCTCTTTTGTGTATAACTTTTTACATCGCGAATTCCTGTTAAGTCGTTTATCCACAACATATCCACAGTTTATCCACAATATACACAGCATGTGGATAAGTGCCTGTGGATTATTTTCTTGGTCTGTGGATAAATATCAAAAAGCGTTGCCACGTCTATTTTATTTTGATAAACTGAATGTGCACAAACTTGTGGATGAACTTTCAGTCATAACAAGATATACACAGGCTGTGGATAACTGTTATCCCCACCATCAACACCGTGTGGATAACTTTATCCACAGTTTTTGTTCTCTGTGGATAATCCTAGTATGTACTATAGAATAGTGATTGTGTATATCGTGTGAATAAGTTTCGCCAATATAAACGGTAAAGGAGGTCTTTCATTGAAAAATGCTCAAGAGATTTGGAGAAACGTTCTGTCTTTGATCGAAGAAGAAGAACGCACACCAAAAGCAAGTTTTGACATGTGGTTGAAGTCGACAGAAGGGATTTCATTGATGGGGACGACACTCGTCGTATCTGCGCCAGCCAGTTTTATCGTGACTTGGCTCGAACGTCAATACTTATCCTTGTTGCAAGACACGGTCGAAGAAGTGACGAACAATAAGCTTGAAATTCATTTTATTGAGGAGTCACAAGCACATAAGTATGCACCTGCTGACGGATTGCCATTGAAAGAGACGATTGCTGTCACGGAAACGAAAGAACAGCCCGTACCAGTTCTATCAAAAGAGGAAGCAAGTCTCGGACAATTGAACGATAAGTACATCTTTGAGACGTTTGTGATCGGTTCCGGCAACCGGTTTGCCCATGCAGCTTCGCTCGCTGTCGCTGAAGCACCGGCAAGAGCCTACAACCCGCTCTTTATTTATGGAGGCGTTGGATTAGGAAAAACCCATCTCATGCATGCCATCGGTCACTATGTGAAAGGGCAGAAGCCAGGAGCCCGAATCGCTTACGTTTCATCTGAGAAGTTTACGAATGAGTTCATCAATTCAATTCGGGATAACAAGACAGAAGAGTTCCGTAACCGCTATCGAAATATTGATGTCTTATTAATCGATGACATTCAGTTCTTAGCTGGGAAAGAACAGACGCAAGAAGAGTTCTTCCACACGTTCAATGCGCTCCACAATGACCAGAAACAAATCGTCATCTCGAGCGATCGACCACCGAAAGAAATACCGACATTAGAAGACCGTCTCCGTTCACGCTTCGAATGGGGTCTGATCACAGATATCACGCCGCCTGACCTAGAGACACGAATCGCGATTTTACGGAAAAAAGCGACAGCCGAAGGACTCGACATTTCCAACGAGGTCATGCTGTATATCGCCAATCAAATCGATACGAACATTCGTGAGCTAGAAGGAGCGTTGACCCGCGTCGTCGCCTACGCGAAACTCGTCGGCCGTCCGATCGACCCTGATGTTGCCGCAGAAGCGCTGCATAACATCATGCCGGTCCAAGAAGCGAGAAAAATCGTCATTCGGGACATCCAAGAGATTGTCGGACGCCACTTTAATATAGAAGTCGATGAACTAAAAGCGAAAAAACGAACGAAAACGCTCGCTTTCCCTCGTCAAATTGCAATGTACTTATCACGTGAGATGACAGAGAGTTCATTACCGAAAATTGGGGAAGAGTTCGGAGGAAGGGATCATACGACCGTGATTCACGCCCACGAGAAGATTAGCACGTTGTTAAAACATGATCCGGAGATGCAAGAGACGATTCAAACGTTGAAAAAGGCGTTGTCTTAAAATCGACTTAAAACGATGTGGATAACCTGTGGATAAACACCCTCAGTTATCCACAGGTTATTCACAGGCGAAATGGCTCAACACGAGTGGTTAAAGCCACTTATCCCCACTATCCACAGCCCTTATTACTATTATGACTTAAATAATACTATTATTATTAACTACTACGACTCATTTCACTTAGGAGGAATTATCCACATGCACTTAACGATTCAGCGAGATGTATTCATGCAAGCCGTACAAGACGTATCAAAAGCTGTCGCTTCACGGACAACGATTCCGATTCTTACAGGATTGAAGCTTGAAGCACATGCGGATGGGTTAACCCTCACAGGTAGCGATACTGAGATTTCGATTGAGCGCTTGATTCCAATTGAAGAAGGTGGCATCGAGCTCATCCAAATCCAACGGGCCGGCAGTGTCGTCTTAAACGCTCGTTTCCTTGGGGAAATCGTCAAGAAGCTTCCAACGAATGAAGTGACGCTCGAAGTGTCACCGAACTTTATGACGCGTATCGAATCAGGACAAGCCGAGTTTCACTTGAACGGCCTTGATCCTGACGAATACCCGCGCCTCCCGGAGCTCGCAAGTGACCGCCGCTTCTATTTGCCGGCTGATTTGTTGAAGACGATCATTCGCCAAACGAGCTTCGCCGTTTCATCACAAGAAACACGACCAGTTTTGACGGGTGTGAATTTCTCCGCTGAAAAAGGGTTCCTCACATGTGTCGCGACGGATAGTCACCGCTTGGCACTTCGTCGTGCCCGTTTCGAGACGGATAATGATTTGACGTTCCAAAACGTTGTCGTCCCAGGACGCTCGCTTAACGAACTAGCCAAGTTGCTCGATCGTGAAGAGTTGCCGATCGAGATCGTCTTGACGGATCAACAAATCTTATTCCGCATGAAAAACATCTCATTCTTCTCGCGTCTGTTGGACGGTGCATATCCAGACACGTCACGCTTGATCCCGGAAGAATATCGAACTGCAGTCCGTCTGAACGCGAAAGACTTCTTACAGGCGATTGATCGCGCGTCACTGCTCGCACGGGCTGATCGCAATAACGTTATCAAGTTTGTTGCCGAAGAAGCGACGACGGTTGAAGTGAGCTCGCATTCCCCGGAAGTCGGGAAAGTGTCCGAGCGTGTCAGCATTTTATCGCTTGAAGGGGAAGAACTTAAAATCTCGTTCAACTCGAAATTCGTCATGGACGCACTCCGCGCCCTTGATGCTTCTGAAATCGAGATTCAATTCACCGGTTCAATGCGTCCGTTTATTTTACGCCCGGTCGAACAAGATAGTGTCCTCCAGTTGATTTTGCCAGTTCGCACATCGTGACCGTGACGAACCGGATTGGGGATGATAAGGTACTTTGCCTTATCATCCCCGTTTTTGCCTTATTCGACGTTTTTCGATAAACTAATAAGTATGGCGATTTTTTGTAATTAGTATGAAAGAAAGGGAGTGACGACATGAACAAAGTGTCGATTACAACCGAGTATGTAACACTCGGACAATTTTTGAAGTTAGCGGATATCATCTCGAGCGGAGGCCAAGCAAAGTTTTTCTTGGAAGACGTGCAAATTAAAGTGAACGGCGAAGTGGATCAACGTCGCGGGCGTAAGCTCCGTGACGGAGATAAGATCGAAGTCGAAGGCTTCGGAGATTTCCAAATCGAGGGCAACTAACGTGCGTTTAATGTCGATCCGATTGCAAAACTACCGCAACTACGAAACCCTCGAGCTGGATTTTTCAGATCAGACGAACGTTCTCATCGGTGAGAACGCCCAAGGGAAAACGAATCTGCTCGAATCGATTTACGTACTTGCACTGGCCAAATCGCATCGGACGACACAAGATCGTGAGTTGATCGGATGGGAGTCCGATTCCGCATTCATCGAGGGTCGGATCCATAAACGGACAGGTGAGACGGTACAGTCGCTCACGTTCTCCTCAAAAGGCAAAAAAGCGAAGCTGAATCATCTAGAGCAACGACGACTTAGCGATTACGTCGGTGCATTTAATGTCGTCTTGTTTGCTCCGGAAGACCTTGCCATCGTTAAAGGTAGCCCGCAAGGCCGAAGACGATTTTTAGATATGGAAATCGGTCAAGTCAGCCCGGTGTATCTGCATGACTTGAATCAATACTTAAAAACGTTGAAGCAGCGGAACGCCCTGTTAAAGCAGTTATCGATTAAAGGCGGGGATGAGACATTACTCGAAGTCCTAACCGATCAGTTGATTGAAGTCGCTGTGAAAATCGTTTCAAGACGGCACCACTTTATCGATCAACTCGAAAAATGGGCGGGACCGATTCATGCGGGCATCACGCGAAACCTAGAGACGCTGACGATTCAGTACGTATCGGACACGTTCCAAAAAGAACGTCACACGAAAGAACAGATGTTTGAAACGTATCGACAAAAGTTTGATAAAATAAGAGAGAACGAACGAAGACGAGGGGTGACTTTATTCGGTCCTCATCGCGACGACTTCGAATTGTACGTGAACGATCGAAACGTCCAAACGTTCGGTTCACAAGGTCAGCAACGCACGGCGGCCTTGTCTTTAAAACTAGCCGAGATTGAACTGATTCATGAAGAAGTCGGGGAGTACCCGCTCTTATTGTTAGACGACGTTTTGTCAGAACTCGATGACCATCGCCAAACCCATCTGCTCGACACGATGGGGAAAAAAGTTCAAACCATCCTTACGACGACGAATATCGATGGAATTGCCCATGAAACGATTCAGCAAGCCAAAGTGTTTCACGTGAAACAAGGAGAAGTTGAATCCGAATCTGTATAAACGTAGAACTAATCAAGACGAACACCAATTCATGTATAGTAGGTGAACAAAACCGATGAGTAACGAAAACGAAAAACAAATGCAAGACTACGGTGCCGATCAGATTCAAGTACTTGAAGGTTTAGAAGCAGTCCGTAAGCGCCCTGGGATGTATATCGGTTCAACGAGTTCGCGAGGTCTCCACCACTTGGTGTGGGAAATCGTCGACAACTCGATCGATGAAGCGCTCGCTGGTCATTGTGAAACGATCACCGTGACGGTAGAGCCAGGGAATTCGATTGTTGTCGAGGACGACGGTCGAGGGATCCCGGTCGACATCCAGAAGAAGACGGGACGTCCAGCCGTTGAGGTCATTTTTACCGTCCTCCACGCGGGCGGTAAGTTCGGCGGCGGCGGATACAAAGTGTCCGGCGGTTTACACGGTGTTGGTGCATCCGTCGTCAACGCCTTGTCGACAAAGTTAGAAGTGTTCGTCCGTCGAAACGGAAACGTCTATTACCAATCGTTCAAACGCGGTGTTCCGCAAGGCGAATTAGAAATTGTCGGAACGACCGACAAGACAGGGACGACGGTCCGTTTCTTCCCGGATGGCGACATCTTCGAAGAGACGCTCGAGTATGATTTCGATTTGCTAGCGACACGTCTTCGTGAACTTGCGTTCTTAAACAAAGGGTTGCGCATCATCGCCAAAGATGAACGTGGCGACGAGACGATCGAGCGAAACTATCATTACGAGGGTGGAATCAAGTCGTACGTCGAGCACTTGAACCGCTCGAAGTCATCGATTCATGAAGAACCGGTTTACGTTCACGGGACGAAAGACGGAATTGAAGTCGAGATCGCCCTTCAGTACAACGAAGGGTTCGCGAGCAACATTTACTCGTTCACGAACAACATCCCGACCCATGAAGGTGGGACGCACGAGACCGGCTTTAAGACGGCTCTTACACGGTCAATCAATGACTACGCGAAGCGCTTCGGATTGATGAAAGAAGCCGACGGCAGCTTGTCAGGTGATGACGTCCGTGAAGGATTGACGGCAATCGTATCGGTCAAACACCCATCGCCGCAGTTCGAAGGACAGACGAAGACGAAGCTCGGTAACGCCGACGCGCGTACAGCCACAGACTCACTTTTCACGGATACGTTCGAGCAGTTCTTGCTTGAAAACCCGTCGGTCGGTCGATTGATCGTCGACAAAGGATTGATGGCAGCTCGCGCCCGTCTCGCGGCGAAACGCGCCCGTGAGATGACGCGACGCAAAGGCATCCTCGAAGTCAGTTCATTGCCAGGGAAATTGGCGGACTGTTCGTCGAAAGATGCATCGAAGTCTGAACTGTATATCGTTGAGGGTGACTCGGCCGGTGGTTCGGCGAAGTCTGGTCGTGACCGTCACTTCCAAGCAATCCTGCCGATCCGCGGTAAGATTATCAACGTCGAAAAGGCACGTCTCGATAAAATCTTGGGGAACCAGGAAGTTCGGACGATTATCACGGCACTCGGTACCGGGATTGCAGAAGAATTCGACTTATCGAAAGCACGTTACCATAAACTGATCATCATGACCGATGCCGACGTCGATGGTGCCCACATCCGGACACTCCTCTTGACGTTCTTCTATCGGTACATGCGTCCGCTCATCGAGAGCGGCTACGTATATATCGCCCAACCGCCGCTTTACGGTGTGAAGCACGGAAAAGAAATCGTATACGTTCAAAACGATCGCGAATTGCAGGAAGCGATTAAGCGCCTTCCTGAAAATGCACGATATAGCGTCCAGCGTTACAAAGGTCTTGGTGAGATGGACCCGGAGCAATTGTGGAGTACGACGATGAACCCAGAATCGCGCTCGATGCTGCGGGTTGACCTTCAAGATGCCATCGAGGCGGATGAAATCTTTGAGACGCTCATGGGAGACAATGTCGAGCCGCGTCGCGACTTTATCCAGTCACATGCGCACTACGTGAAAAACCTCGATATTTAAACAGAAGGGTAGGCAATAACGAATGGCAGAACAAGAAAATATCAAGGATATAAATATTAGCCAAGAGATGCGGACGTCGTTCATGGACTATGCGATGAGCGTTATCGTGTCACGTGCCCTTCCGGACGTACGAGACGGTTTAAAGCCGGTCCACCGCCGTATTCTCTATGCAATGAACGAACTCGGTATTCGGGCTGATAAGCCGCATAAGAAATCGGCACGTGTCGTCGGTGACGTTATCGGTAAGTATCACCCGCACGGTGATTCAGCCGTGTACGAGACGATGGTGCGCATGGCTCAAGACTTCAGCTATCGTTATGAACTCGTCGACGGACACGGCAACTTCGGATCTGTCGATGGGGACTCTGCGGCCGCGATGCGTTATACGGAAGCCCGGATGTCTAAAATTGCGATGGAACTCGTGCGCGACATCGGTAAAAATACGATTGATTACCAAGCGAACTTTGATGGGGAAGAGAAAGAGCCTGTCGTTTTACCGGCACGTTTTCCAAACTTCCTCGTCAACGGGACGAGCGGGATCGCCGTCGGGATGGCGACGAACGTACCACCACATAACTTGAACGAAGTAATCGACGGTGTGCTCGCACTTACGCACAATCCTGACATCACCATCGCTGAGTTGATGCAACACATTCCTGGTCCGGATTTCCCGACATCAGGAGAAATCTTAGGTCGGAGCGGCATCCGTCGCGCCTATGAAACAGGCCGTGGTTCGATCACGATGCGTGCCAAAGCAGAGATTGAAGTGTTGAAAAATGGCCGCGAACGTATTCTCGTCCATGAAATTCCTTACCAAGTGAACAAAGCGCGTCTTGTTGAGAAGATTGCAGACTTAGTTCGGGATAAGAAAATTGAAGGCATCACTGACTTACGCGATGAATCCGACCGGAACGGCATGCGTGTCGTCATCGAAGTTCGACGCGATGCGAATGCGAGTGTCATTTTGAACAACTTGTACAAGCAGACGCCAATGCAGACGACGTTCGGTGTCAACATGCTCGCCCTCGTCGGTGGACGCCCGAAGACACTTAACATCAAACAAGCGATTTACTACTACATCGAACACCAAAAAGAAGTCGTACGTCGACGGACACAGTTCGACCTTGATAAAGCAGAGGCGCGTGCGCATATTCTCGAAGGATTACGCGTTGCTCTCGATCACCTCGATGAAGTCATCGCTCTCATCCGGAGCACACGCACTGGAGATGAGGCACGTGAGAAGTTGATTGCCCGTTTTGGACTTTCGACGGATCAAACGCAAGCGATTCTTGATATGCGACTTCAACGATTGACAGGGTTGGAACGGGAGAAAATCGAAGGTGAGTATCGTGAAGTTCAAGCGCTGATCGAAGAACTCCGTGCCATTCTCGGCGATGAAGAGCTTCTTCTCGATATCATCCGCAACGAACTGACTGAAATCAAAGAACGTTACGGTGATGCTCGTCGTACCGTGATTCGCACAGATATCGTCGAGCTCGAGGATGAGGACTTGATTCCGGTTCGTGACATGATGATCACGCTCACGAGCGAAGGCTATATCAAATCAATCCCGACCGACTCGTATCGGACGCAACGACGTGGTGGTCGTGGGAAACAAGGGATGGGGACGAACGATGAAGACTTCGTGCTTCGTCTGTTATCGGCCTCGACGCATGATACGATCTTGTTCTTCACGAACTTCGGACGTGTTTTCCGTTTGAAAGGATACGAGATTCCGGAGATGAGTCGAACCGCGAAAGGAATGCCGATTATCAACTTGCTTCAAGTCGATAAGGGCGAGAAAGTCGAAACGATGATTCCGGTCGACTTTAACAGCTATTTGGCGGATCAAGCGATCACGGAAGAGGTCAGTGAAGATTCGGAAGCAGAAGTAGCCGATGAACAATTGTCGCTCGTCTTCATTACGAAGCAAGGTCTCGTGAAGCGTTCGCCGCTATCTGCCTATGCTCGGATCAATAAAAACGGCTTACGCGCCATCAGCTTGAATGAAACAGATGAACTGGTGACGGTTCGTCTCGCGAAGAGCGACGATGAGATGTTGATCGTGACTCGTGAAGGGATGTCGATTCGCTTCCCACTTGAAGGTGAAGTGCGTTCGATGGGCCGTACCGCTCGAGGCGTACGCGCGATTCGATTGAAAAAAGACGATGATCAAGTCGTATCGATGGAAATCGTCCGGTCGACGCAAGACGTTCTCATTATTACGGAAAAAGGATATGGCAAACGTACTGCCATGGAGCAATTCCGTACACAAGGACGAGGCGGTTCTGGAATCATCGGTATTAAGACCGATCGAGGAACGGTCGTCGGTATGCGCGTCGTGGATGAGGATGACGATATCATGCTCATGACCGAGCTCGGCGTCGCGATTCGCATTGACTCGCAAACCATTTCCCAAATGGGACGCAGCACGCGCGGTGTGAAAGTGATGAACATCGAAGACGGTGATCGTTTGGCGACCATTGCGAAATTGAAAAAAGATGAGCTAGAAGAGGAATCGGCAGTCGATATGGAGAATGGATTTGTTGGTGAAGCACCGGAAATCGATCCATCGTCTGAAGAGACTGAGTGAGACGAAAAGATCGAACGGAGCTTCCGTTCGATCTTTTTTATATAGGAGGAGGAATGAGCATGCGGTTAGCCATTTCGAACGTACATGTCGGGATGACGTTAAAGAGGTCGGTGTCCTCATTAGAAGCAGGACTCAAACTGACGAACGAACATTTACGCTTGCTCCGGTTTTTGAAAGTTGAAGCGATTGAAGTGGACCCTGTCGAACGTCGTCGATTCACACGAAACGAGGAACAAGAGGTCTGCTCCAAAATTCTTCAATACGAACGCCATTATAATCAGTGGGAAGAGCGAATTGCTTTAAACCCATACGAAGCTTTAGAGTTCGTCCACCAACTCTTTCAACATGATTATCCATTGTCAGCAGTCGTCGCATTTTTTACAGACCAACCCCTCCGCAAAAATCACGTGATCCATCATGCGATCTATCGCGCATTGATCGCGAAGTCGCTTTCGAAGTATCGAGGGGATGAGCATCGTCTACAGTTTGATTATGGCATTGCTTCTTACTTTGCGGATGCAAGCTACGCAAAGATTCGCAAATGGTCGCACATGCGATACTTTACTAAAATGGAGCGGGAATTATTATATCAACATCCTCTCGTATCTGCTTCGATGCTCCCTAAAGATGAAACGTTGCGTCCCCGAGTTGTCAAATTGATCACGGAACACCATGAACGTTTAGACGGTTCAGGATTCCCCAATCGGCTCGAGGAGCGCGAACTTCATCCGGCGTCTCCTCTCTTTATTGTCGCTGACCGCTTTTGTCAATTGACGTTGCCTCGTACGTTCCGCAAAGCGTTGACTCCTGAAGAAGCCTATTTTTATATGTGGCAAAATGAAGCGTACGATGAAGAGGCGTTGACATTGTTGGCTACTTTGCTCGGTTTTTTTGAAGTCGGGCGCAACGTATTGCTTAGTAGCGGTGTGCGCGGAACAATTCAACATTACACACCACGTGTGGAAAAACCGATTGTAATCTCGGAACCGACTCAAGAAACGTATGATTTAACTCGGTTGAACGAAGTACGGATCGTAGCTTTTCAATAGACGTGAGACGTGTTCCTTCTATATATGCGATGGAAGGGAACACGTCTTTATTTATTATTTTTAAATATTTTATTTTTATAGTTGACGAATGAAATAACAGATGCTATTATAAATGAGTCGCTAAGAGCGGCAGACGAA
>NZ_JTLB01000038.1:0-12956 GCF_000798975.1 Exiguobacterium sp. ZOR0005
GACCGAGGAAATGTCTCGGCTGGAAGACCGCACACGAGGCCTTCGCGGAGGAAGTGTTGCGCTTAATTTGACAAACCGTCCATTCGAAACAAGATCAAACATTTAAAGCTATCTATTCATCAACCGATCGAAATCAATTCGAGGATTTGAATCACTTGACCCAGTTGTTGAATTCCTCTAAAGGATTCATACTCAATGCGTTTCAAATTGATTACTATCAATCATTACCTAGGCTCATCACAAGAATGCTAAAAGAAAATCGTTCTTATAAAAAGTTATACGTTCTCGGCCCAGAACTATCTCTTTCTATTCTAAAGCGCAGTTCGAAAACCGTCTATGAGAAACATTTCCAAGAGTTTGGGTACATCAACGTTGAACAAGATCAAAAATATGTAATTAATCAGTGCTTAAAACTTTTAAAAGAAGGGCATATCTTGTATATTTTACCTGAAGCGTCTATTTGTTGGCGCCCTGAACCATTAAATCAATTTGAAAACAAACTTTCTCCTCTTTGCAGCACGTTACTCAGTCAAGAGGCGGATGTTCCAATCCTATCTTCTGCAACAACAGAAGATTCAGACAAAGTGACTTTGTTTGAACCGAACATGCCTCAACAGTATGTGGGCGATTTAGAATCACGGGTTGAACAACAATCCGAATCGATTTACGCCCTATTAGATTCCCCACTCTCTGACTTCTGAGTATCCTCACACTAGGGATCTTTGCTTATCCACATAAACCTATACTCATTGGAGGAATTTAATCATGAAAAAAGTAACAGGGATTGTATTTATCGCAGCTGCTATTCTATTGTTAGGAAGCTCTTTCAAGCCACTGGCCGACGAATTACCACGTTTAGTAAAAATCGAATCACCAGTCCAAAAGTTTGCTGATGAATTACCGCGACTTGTTAAAATTGAAGCTCCAGCTCAAAAGTTTGCCGATGAGCTACCTCGATTAGTTAAAGCGGATGAATCTATTCAAAAATTCGCTGACGAACTCCCACGCCTTATTTAACTTCTTTAAAGAGACGCCCAAGCGTCTCTTTTTTTGTTCGCTCTATCCGCTTTTCAAAAAAAGATAAATAAATTACATATTAACCTCCATTTTTTTCTTGTTTCCTTATATAATAACGAAGACATGATGACGATTACATTTCTTCGTTATTTCATTAATGATGCAGAACAAAGGAGCGGACCCCGATTGAATACAAAGAAACCATCTTGGCCTATTAAACTAATCATTAGCTCATCTCTCGTCCTAACCGGGACGGCAGTCGTTCCGTTCACTCTTTCTTCGACCGGTATCGACACGAACCGAGTCGAGGCAGCTTCTACATACACGACAACAGCGAATTTGAATTTACGTAAGAGTGCTTCGACGTCCGGGACGATTCTCATGACGATCCCGTCCGGTAAGGCCGTCACATACCTTGGCACACACGGATCGTGGTATAAAATCTCGTACGGCGGAAAGACTGGATATGTTTCGTCTCAATATGTGAAAGTATCTTCTACTATGACGACGAGTTCCACGAAAACGTACACGACGACGGTCAACTTGAACTTGCGCAAGAGCGCGTCAGCGACCGGTACGATTCTCATGACGATTCCATCAGGGCGCAATGTCACTTATCTCGGCACGTACGGCGCGTGGTATAAAGTATCGTACGGCGGTCAGACCGGCTACGTCTCGTCTCAATATTTGAAAGCCACAACGACGACGACCGCTACGAAAACCTACTCTACGACTGTCAATTTGAACTTACGGAGAAGCGCTTCTTCGACGGGCACGATCCTTTTGACCATTCCCGCCGGACGCACGGTGACGTATCTCGGTACGTATGGCTCATGGTATAAAGTGTCCTACGGTGGACGGACCGGCTACGTCTCATCGCAATACTTGAAAGCGACGACGACAACAACGAACACGTCAACGGGTTCAGGACGAACGATTGTCATCGACGCTGGCCATGGCGGCAACGATCCTGGCGCGGTATATGGCTCCGTCCAAGAGAAAGTTCTCACTCTCGACATCGCCAATCGTCTGGCCAGTTCACTTTCGGGGACGTACAACTACAACGTCAAAATGACGCGCTCGACCGACACGTACTTGACGCTCGCCAACCGTGTTTCACTCACGAAGACGTATAAAGGAAGTGCCTTCGTCAGCATTCATGCCAACTCGTCGACGAACACGTCGTTCCACGGACATGAAGTGCTCGTACCGACGACTGAAAGCTATACGACGAATCCTTATATTTCGGCAAGCCGCAGCTTAGGGACCGCCATCAATCGTGAACTCGGCGCCCGCATCCCGACGATCCGAAACCGCGGTGTGAAATATCAGAACGTATATGTCGTCGGAAAAAATAGTGTTCCCTCAACGATTGTCGAATACGGCTTCATCACAAACGCCAATGACCGCTCTCATTTGACGAGCACGACGTATCGGCAACGGATGGCCGAGGCGACCGCTTCCGGTATCCATCAGTTCATGCGCTCCAACTATTAATCCGCACAAGACCTGGCTGAATTCAGCCAGGTCTTGTTGTTATCCGCCATATTTTATGCGGGGCCCCAGGTCCCCAGTAATGTTCGATCGTCAGTGCCGGTTCACCGAGCAATTGCTCCCAATACGCCTGAGACGTCGGAAATCCCGCATCCAAGTAAAACGTCGTCTGTCCCGTCGATGTCAGTTCCCTCATCACACTTTGGAGCAAGAACGTCCCCACACCTTGTCGTTGGGCGCTTGGAGCGACATAGACACAACCGACCTCAACCGCATCTGGCTCGACATCTAAGTGAGCGGTAATAATCTCGTTCGGCGGCAAAGTGGCTGCGGTGCCAACGATGACGCCAACTCGTTCGACGACATACACGTGGACGGACTCATCGTCAAAACTGTCTTGAATGGTCGTATTGAGACGCGCGACTTCTTCTTCCAACAGATCGGCATCTTCAAACTGTTCGCGGCGAATCAAGTCACTCAAACTTTCCATGAAAAGACGTTGGAGCGACTTCACATCGTCTCGTCCAATCGGGCGAAAGTTCACGGATACCCCTTCTTTCTGTCTCTCATTTTGTAGTCTTTACCCGCCACATCACCGCAGGTAACGCTCGGCCGAAACGTCACGGCCGCCATCAACTATTTCACACACAAAAATAGTTCATATAAATGAAGCATAATGATAGGTAGACTCCTAGTTGCCGAGTATAATTAAATCTACAACAACATCACATTTCAGCGAGGTAACTATGGAACCAGTAGTCGAACACTCAATGAGTCATAATTATTTTCTCGTGATTCTTTCTTATATCATCGCCGCCGTTTCTGCTTATGCCGCCATCGAACTGGCCCGGCGCGTCAACTCGACGAACCGTTCCGCGCAAAATATGTGGATCTTAGCGGGAGGCGCCACGCTCGGACTCGGCATTTGGTCGATGCACTTTATCGCCATGCTCGCCCATGAGACGCTTCGACCGGTCACGTATTCGATTCCGCTCGTCTTCTTGTCGGTCGTGATCGCGATGGCCGGCTGTATTCTCGGTTTTTTGATCGTCTCACGTCGTACGACTCGTCCTGCCTTGCTCGGTGCGAGCGTTTTGATGGGAGTCAGTATCGCCAGTATGCATTACATCGGCATGGATGCGATTCAAGGCGTCACCATCTCGTACAATTCTTGGTTGGCCGTCTTGTCACTTGGCATTGCCATCTTCGCCTCGCTCGTCGCCTTATGGATCGGCTTCTTCTCGAAGTACGCGAAACAAAAGATCGACCTCGAGCTGAAAGTATTCTTCTCCCTACTTATGGGCGTCGCCATTTTCGGGATGCATTACGTCGGCATGATGGCATCTTCGTTCACATTTTTAGAAGGGAACAACCCGGCTGTCATCGGGATCGAGCCATCGCTTCTCGCCTGGCTCGTGACGGCCATCACGATCATCTTGTTCGCCATCTTCTTCTTGTCGCTCACTCTCGACCGGCACTTGCGTCGCCGCGAGTTGATTCAAGCGACGATTCTCGATTCGACGACGGACGCGGTCGTCACGACCTCAAAAGACGGAGTGATTCAATATGCGAACACGGCGTTCTATCGTCTGTTCGACCAACGCGAAGATCAGTTCTTCCAAGACTATCACGCCTCATTGTCCATTCAGCAACCGTTCTATGAAGCGCATCGGCTCGATATCGATGAGAAGACGATCGAAGTGACGTCTTACCCGCTTAAAGGGGAAACGATGGACCAAGTGCTTTGGTTCTTACGTGACGTTTCCGAGACGATCGCCTCACAACGGCTCGTCGAGCATATGGCGTTCCACGATTCGCTCACGGATTTGCCGAACCGGCATAAGCTTGAACGTATCCTCGCCGATCACATCCGCGTCGAAGACCCGGTTGCCTGTCTATATATCGATATCGATCGTTGGCGTTTCTTGAGCGATATGCTCGGCCATAACGGCTCCGACCAATTGGCGCTTCAAATCGCGGATCGTCTCAAGCATACGATCCATCCGGACGATGTCTTGACCCGCGTCGGATCGTCGGAGTTCATCATCTTGCTATTCGATAAGCGAAGCACGCTCGCCAAACAGAAGGCTGAAAAATGCATCAAGGCGATTTCTCAACCGTTCGATATCGACGGCACGACCGTCGAGTTAACGATGAGCGCCGGAATTAGTCATTATCCGAAAGACACGACATCGGCGGATGAACTTGTCCAATATGCCCGCCTCGCTGTGCATGAGTCGAAACGGACCGGTAAAAATCAAATCAAAGAGTTCGAGGATGAATCGAAACAACAGATTTTACGTACGGTCGAGATTGAGAAGGCGTTAGCCCAAGCACTTGACCGCGAAGAGTTCTCGCTCGTCTATCAACCGAAAGTCTCACTCACGCATAATCGACTTGAAGGAGTCGAGGCATTGCTTCGTTGGCATCACCCTGTGCTCGGCCACGTCGGACCTGATGATTTCATCCCGATCGCTGAGAATACTGGATTGATCCACCCTATCGGGACATGGGTCATGCGAGAGTCATGCCGGGCCTGGGTCCGTTGGCATAAGGCCGGTATGAAGCCGTTCACCTTGTCCGTCAACGTTTCCCCTCTCCAATTCGCGCGTGAGGATTTCGTCGAGACGTTGCAATCGATTCTTGACGAGACCGGGATGGATCCGATGTTCCTCGAACTCGAAGTGACCGAGTCATCGATGCTTTCCTATGAAGCGTCAACACGAGAGAAGCTCACGCAACTCCATCAGTTCGGGATTTTGATCTCACTCGACGACTTCGGGACCGGTTATTCATCGTTCCGCCAACTTCGGGAACTTCCCGTCCAAGTGCTCAAGATTGATCGCTCATTCATCATCAACTTATTCACGGACCGGAACCAAGAAGCGATCGTCCGCTCGATGATTCAACTCGGCCACAACCTTGGCATGAAAGTGCTCATGGAAGGCGTGGAGACGTCCGACCAACTCGAATGGCTGCTGAACGAAAGATGCGACTATGTCCAAGGCTATTACTTCAGTCGTCCGCTTCGAGAGAAAGATGTCGTGAAACACGTCAAATCCGTGACGACGTATATCGAGTTCGGCAAGACCCGGACGTAACGAGACTGCAGTTCGCTGCAGTCTTTTTTGTATGCAAAAATCCTCCCATGCCGCTCGGGCACAGGAGAATCAAGTTACGAGACACGCGCTTTTTCTTGCTCGCGAATCAAGTGATATTGTTCGAGGATCAGTGTCGTTAGCGTGTCCTCTTCATGGAGACCGAGATATTTCTCAACCGTCGACAAGATTCCTGACTCTTCGATCGACAAATAGAGTTCAGAAGATTCTGAATCCTCAGGGTTGTAATAGTTCAAGGCAGCGGCGATCCCATAGGCGAGCTCGTTCGGCTCGATGCCGTTGTCGATGAGTTCACGGGCCGGTTTGACGAGCCGGTCACTCGGACCGAGTTTACGAATCGGGGAACGGGCGACGCGCGAGATCTCATCTTTTAATTTCGGGTTTTCAAAGCGCTTGATGATCTTTTGAATGTACTGGCTATGTTCTTTCGCTTCGAAGCCGTACTTTTCAAGCAACAGCCAACCGGTCTCATACAATGCGCCTTGCACGACTTGGCGGACGCGACGATCTTTCAACGCCTCGTCGATCGTCCCTTTCTCAAACAAAGAGCCGATATATGACGCGATGGCGTGACCCGTGTTGACCGTGAACAGCTTCCGCTCGATATATGGACCAATCTCGTCGACCCACGTCACACCGTGAAGCGGGGGCCGCACGTCCAATCCTTGCGTTTCGATGACCCATTCATAAAACGTCTCGACTTCGACATAGAGCGGATCAACGTGTTGCTGTAACGGCACGATGCGGTCGACGGCCGCGTTCGGGAACGAGACGTCTGCCGAACCGACACCACCTGCTGCTTCAACTTCTCGTTGTAGCGAGGCGCTGCCACCGATCATGTTCTCACACGCGATGACGTAAACTGGCGCGTCTGAGGCACGATCTCGTAGTCCCATGCTGATGAGCGGAGCGACTTTTGGAAGTAACGTCGGTCCAACCGCCGTCGTGACAAGATCGGCCTCGGCGATGAGCGCGATGACGCGCTCCGGGTCTTTCAAGCTGTTGACGCCGCGTACCCGGTCGACGACGACGTTGTCAACGCCTTCTTCGGCGAATCCGACCTCGTAATAGCGTTTCGCCTCGAGCGCTTCAATCACCGTATCGTTAATATCAACGAACGTCACCTCGTACCCACTCTGATTGAGCAAGAGCCCGATAAAACCGCGTCCGATGTTTCCTGCCCCGAAATGTACAGCTTTCATTACGCCACCTCTTCCATGAATAGCGACAAAATCTCTTCTTTTGTCTCGGCACGAACTAACCGCTCGACGTTATCTTCGTCCGAACAGATGACGGCGATTTGGGAAAGGAGTTCAAGATGCTCATCGTTCACCCCAGCGATGCCAATGACGAGTTTCGCCGTCTGTCCTCCAAAATCGACCCCTTCAGGCACTTGAATAATCGAGATGCCCGTCTTTTGAACGGCCGATTTCGCTTCTTCCGTCCCGTGTGGAATCGCCACCTGGTTCCCGATATACACGCTCGAGAGCGCTTGACGCTCATGCATCGCCTCGATATAGGCCGGTGATACGCAACCGGCGGCGTGTAACACCTCTCCGGCTGCGTTGATCGCTTCGGCAGTCGTATTGAACGTTTGATTGAGTCGAATCATCTCTGTCTGAATGAATGGCATTTTAGTTCCTCCTATACCTAAACCTTGTCTCTGTCTGCGTTGTTATGAGATTTTGCTACGTTCTGCTTTAATTTCTTCAATCAATTGGTCATAGTAGTCCGCGTTCAAGAAGTTCGTCACCGAGCGATGGATTGCGTTCGGTGCCTGTTCTTCGGCACGGTCTGTCAAATCTTGATGGGTGATGACGAATTGCGCGTCTTTCGGCAATTGGCTGATGGACGTGTTCGTCACTTTGATTGGCAAGTTCGCCTTATTCACTTTATTGCGTAGGACCGAAGCCCCCATCGCGCTTGAGCCCATACCGGCGTCACAAGCAAAGATGATGTGGTCGACTTTGTCGAGACGGTCTTGTACGAGCGCTGACGCATAAGACTGCTTGCCTTTCATCGCGCTGACGTTTTGTGTCGCTTCTTCGAGTGACACTTCTTCGGCCGCGCTCGACTTCAAAATGACGCTCGCAACGGCGAAGGTCACCGCTGCTGATAAGAGGATCCCTGCAATCAGCCCGACGTGTGAACCGCGTGATGCCATCGCGAGAATCGCGAAGATACTACCTGGTGAAGCTGGTGCGACGAGACCGACATCGAACAAGACGAATGTGAAGATACCTGTCGCGCCCCCGGCGATCATCGCCAAGATCAAAATCGGTTTCATCAACACGTATGGGAAGTAAATCTCATGGATCCCACCGAGGAAGTGGATGATCGCTGCCCCAGGAGCTGTCCGTTTGGCTGCGCCTTTAGCGAAGAACATGTAAGCGAGAAGTAAACCAAGACCTGGTCCCGGGTTTGCTTCAAGTAAGAAGAGAACCGATTTTCCAGCGTCGGCGACTTGATCGACACCGAGCGGGCTCAAAATCCCGTGGTTGATGGCGTTGTTCAAGAAGAGGACTTTTGCTGGTTCAATGAACAAACTTGCGATTGGAAGCAACTTCGCCCCGACGATCCAGTCGACGCCTGCTGCCATGACTTTGTCGAGTCCGCTCATGATCGGCCCGAAGATCTCGAAACCACCAAGC
The DNA here is from genome assembly GCF_000798975.1 of Exiguobacterium sp. ZOR0005. Classification (NCBI taxonomy): domain Bacteria; kingdom Bacillati; phylum Bacillota; class Bacilli; order Caryophanales; genus Exiguobacterium; species Exiguobacterium sp. ZOR0005. The sequence goes on from NZ_JTLB01000038.1 coordinate 8,282, forward strand.
ATGAGAAGACCACCGACGATCCCGACCGAGAAGTTGTTGACGAGCATCTCGAATCCGGCTTTTACTTTTCCTTCAAGGGCACGGTCGACTTGACGGATGATGTAACCGCCGAGTGGACCCATGATCATCGCACCAAGGAACATCGGAATGTCCGTCCCGACGATGACACCCATCGTGGCGAGCGCCCCGACGACACCGCCTCGAACGTCATGAAGCAATTTACCACCTGTGAACCCGATCAAGAGTGGTAAGAGATACGTGATCGTCGGACCGACGAGCTCGGCCAAGTTCTCATTCGGCCACCATCCTGTCGGGATGAAGAGTGCTGTGATGATCCCCCAAGCGATGAAGGCGCCGATGTTCGGCATGACCATCCCGCTCAGGAAACTCCCGAACCGTTGTACTTTGACTCGAACCCCGCCCGAGCCAGCTTGCGTATTCGCCATGTATAAAACCTCCAGTCCTTAATTGTGAAAGGTTGTTGTGTAGTGTAGCTAACCGGTTTGTGCTCTACACCTGTATTGTAGACCCGGAGTAAGCGCTTACTCAATTCAATCCAGTTCATAGTTTGGCAACATTTCGTGCCAAACAAAAAAATGACCACGACGGGTCATTTCTCGTGCAGCGCGTCTTGCATCATGTTTTTCATGCAATCATGAAGCAATAGGCGCAGTTCTTTCTTTGATCCGGTACTATATAAGGTCATCTGTTCTTCACTTTCGATGAGCGAGCCACTGACCGCACTCAAAAACTGGAGCTCGATGTCGCGCGCCTCTTCTGGTGCCAGCAACACGAGCAGACGGGAGACGGGTTCCGTCGATTGATCCATCATGAGAAGCGGAATCGACGTCGTCAAATCGAACGCGAACACACTCGCCCGTTCAATCGACGGGTGACGTCCGTGGAACAACGCCAGCTTCGTACCGGGAATACCGAGACCGGCCACTTCGTGTCGGCGGAGCAGTTGCGCCGACAATTGGATTCCACTCTCGACGAGACCGCGTTCTTCTAAATGTGTGCCGAGGTCGAATAAGATGTCCTCGAGCCGGTCACTATTGTCGAGCGTGACGAGGTCGAACTGACGGTCCATCCGCTCAAACGTCTCGACGAGTTCACCGAGCTCACGAAAATCAAGCATCTTCGAACGTGACTTCACATCTTTTGTTTGGAACGATTGTGGCAGCGACAACAGCAAGTGACGGACCCGCTGCACTTCCTCGGTCGTCAACAACGGATTGACCATGAGCGTCGGCACCGCTAAGGGCGGCAGCGGGACGGTCGACAGAATGACATCGTAATCATCGAGCCGGTGCTGTTCAAGGCCAAACAACGACGAGTTGACGACATTTTGCATCTCCGGGAACTCTTGCTTCACGCGATTGACAAGCATCTTTGACGAGCCGAGGCCGGCCGAACAGACGACGAGCGCCCGATATTCGCGACGACGCACTGGTTTGACGAGCGCGGCCGCAAAATGCATCGCCCAAAACACCGTTTCGTCTTCTGTGAACGTGTTCGTCCCGAAAACGATATCGGCTGCCTGTTGGATGGCCGCCCGCAAGTTCGGATAGTCTCGGTCGATGTGCGGCCGGACCGTCTCCGTATCTGGAAGCGCCTGCGTGTTCAAGCTCGACAAGATATGGGCGAGCAGTCCTTTCTCGAGCGCGGTATCGTCGGTGAAGGCGAACCCATGGATGAGGGAGACGTGATGGATTAGTTTATGCACGCGAATCTGCATGACCCAACGTTCTTCCTCGTCTTCTTGCATCTGTTCTTTTAAGGAGCGGAGCCGATTCGCTTCTTCCGCAAACCAGACACGCTCAGCCATCGAAAACGGGACCCCGAGTGCCGTTTCCATTTCTTGAGCGACTTTCAAATAATCGTCCGAACGACCTTTCGTGTACATCTCTAAGAAGAAGCCGGCATCGAGTCGCGCTTGTTGCACCCCGTAGGCGAACGTGACGCGCATGATCGTCCGATCATCCATCCGTTCGAATGAATGATTCTTTAAATAGTCGTAACCGTCCCGAAGCGCCTCGAGCATGACATCACATGGGACCGTCTTCAAGAAGGCAGGGATGTAGTCGTCTTCACCGCGAACGAAACGGTAAAACGCGAGCGTGTCCCAATGCGCCATGAGCGCATTGATCATGAGTTTACGCTTTTCTGCCTCCAGGCCGAGCACTTGAGCGCCGACCCCTTTCTTCCGTTCGACTTCGAGGTTGTACTCGTCGAACCAGCGGTCTAGCTTCTCCAAGTCTTGCGTGAGCGTGCTCGGAGAGACGTGCATCTGCTTCGCGACGGCCTGCAGTTTCAGCATGTCTTTCTCAAATAAGAGCCGCCACGCCAGTTCAAAGATACGGTCCTCCGCCGTCGGGATCGCCTCGGCTGAAAGAATCAAATCCTCCCGCAGTTGCTGTTTCGCATTCGCTGCGCCGACGAGACTGAGTCCTCGCCCTCGCTGCCACGATAGTTCAAGTTCGAACTCTTTTAACACACCTTCGAGCAATTGGCGTTCTCGTTGAATCGTCCGTTCAGACAAATTCACCGCTTGCGCAATCTCCGCGAGCGGTGTCGACGTCTCCGTACCTAATAGATGTAGTAAAATCGAGCGCTCTCGAGCGCTCCACTCATGCTTCATATCGCTTCACCCATTCCTCGACGATTTGTCGATATTCCTCGAGCGACAACATGTTTCTGACCGGGCGAACGTACGCCGTTGGATGCGATGGTCGGTTCGTTCCGTCTTGATAGATGACCAACTTCACGTCGTCAGGGATGTCCCGACCTGTACCGTGTGCCACTTCGCACATAAGACGCCCCGAACACGCTTGGGCAAACAGCTTCGCCGCCATCGCGCTTGTGACGAAGCCGCATGGACAGGCAATGTATACGTTCATGTCAAACCTTCTTTCGTCGCTTATCTTTATATAACCATACGATGGAACCGCTTACTTCACCTACTATTTTGCTTGTTGGCAAAGAAATCGGCAAGCAGTAAAAAGCACCTCTCCTCAAGCGGAAAGGTGCTTTGTATAAAGTTAAGCGGTCTTAAGGCGATTCCGTACATGAATCGACTTCATGACGGCCCGGGCGATCGGTTGGGCGAACAGCAGCTCGACCCAGAACGCGATGCCGAAGTTACGGAACCACGTCGGGAAAAAGTGCTGTAACGTATCAACATTGATTTCCCCCATCCCAATCCACGGTCCGATAATCGTCATGAAAAATGAGATTATCGATACGTTCAACACGATGTTCAGTAAGATGCGGGCGTTGAAACCATCCGTTTCTCCGGCCAATCGTTTGAACAGGATCCCAACTATCGGTTTGACGATGAAGCGAATCAAAATCATGAGCGCAAGCCAAGCGAACGGGATGATTTTGAGTGTGACGACATAATGGGCGACGCTAAAACCGCGGTCCATACCGACAATGATCGGCGCAATCATGTTCACGGACAAGATGGAAATAATCAGCATGAACAAAACGCCTTCTTTAGGATTTTGAGGTAATCGGTCTTCTTGGTACATAGGTAAGCCTCCACACAACATATGATTTCAGCTGGTAGACGTGTCTCGCGACATATATTTTCGGTCTGAGACCGATATCTCTACGAACTGATTGTCATAGTGTAGCAAGTTGGAGGCTTGCTTCGTAAGCATTATTTTTAGAATTTATTCAACCGTCACCGATTTCGCCAAGTTGCGCGGCTTGTCGACGTCGCAACCCCGGGCGAGCGCGGCGTAATACGCCATCAATTGGACCGGGAGCACCGTCACGAGCGGGGCGAGAAGCGGTTCGACGTGCGGCAAGATGAACTCGTCGTCCTCATGCTCGACCCCTTGCATCGAGATGATGCAGGCGTTCGCGCCACGGGCGACGACTTCTTTGACGTTGCTGCGAATGTTCAAGTTCGTCTTCGGCTGCGAGATGAGTGCGATGACCGGCGTCCCGTCCTCGATCAAGGCAATCGATCCGTGCTTGAGCTCTCCACCTGGATAGCCTTCCGCTTGGATATACGAGATCTCCTTCACTTTGAGCGCGCCTTCTAAACAAACCGACGCGTCGAGCCCGCGTCCGATGAAGAACGTGTTCGGTGTCGTCTTCAAGTAACGTTCTGCCAAATCTTCGAACAGTTCTTTTTGTGACATGACCGAGTCCATGATCGTCGCGACACGCGCGAGTTCTGGCATCAATTCGAACGGTAGCTCTTTTCCGTTCGCGCGGACAATATCATAGGCGAGGATGGCGAGCACCGCGATTTGAGCCGTGTACGCCTTCGTCGACGCGACCGCGATCTCTGGTCCAGCGTGGAGGAGCATCGTCTCGTTCGCCTCACGCGAGAGCGTCGACCCTGGCACGTTCGTCATCGTCAGCGCCTTATGGCCACGCTTCTTCACTTCGACGAGGACGGCTCGGCTGTCGGCCGTCTCCCCGGACTGCGACAAGAAGACAAAGAGCGGACGTTCACTTAAAAGTGGCATATTGTAGCCGAACTCTGATGAGATATGCACCTCGGTCGGGATGCCGGCAATCCGTTCTAAAATGTCTTTCCCGACGAGCCCGGCGTTATAGCTCGTGCCGCACGCGACGATATAGATGCGGTCGGCCTCAGAGACGAGCGAGCGCACGCCTTCCGTGAGCTCGATGTCGCCGTCGGCGTTCTGATAGT
>NZ_JTLB01000039.1:0-17661 GCF_000798975.1 Exiguobacterium sp. ZOR0005
AACCGTGGCTAATCAAAGCACGGCCTTCCCAAGAAGCTCCCACTTCAGGTTGCGAAGCAAGCAAGTGGTGAGTAGTTCACTTTCGCAATCCAAAAACAAGAAAACGCCCCCTCTTTTGCTCAAACCGAATAAAAGAGGGGGCGTTTCGTCAATTACATTTCTTCTGGAGCTTGGACGCCAATCAAACGGAGTCCTTCCGTCAAGACGATCGCCACAGCTTTGACGAGGGCGAGACGTGACTGCTTGCCCGCATCTTCTTCAAGGACACGGACGTGGCCGTAATATTTGTTGAACGCTTGCGCCAAGTCGAGAACATAGCGGCTAATGATCGATGGTTCGCGGCGCTCATGGGCACGCGTGATGACGTGCGGGAACGCGTTAAGCATCGTCACGACGCCCCACGTATGGTCGTCGTCCGCACCAGCGAACGTCGAACCGTCGTAGTTGCCTTTACGAAGGAGTGAGTTCGCACGGGCGTTCGTATACTGCACGTAAGGACCTGTCTCCCCTTCGAATTTGAGCATGCTGTCGAGGTCGAACTCGATGTTGTTGATGCGCTCGTTCTTCAAGTCGTGGAAGATGACCGCGCCGACACCGACCATGCGGGCCACATCGTCTGCGTTCGCAAGTTCCGGGTTCTTTTGCGCGATGTTCGCCTGTGCTTTTTCGATCGCTTCTTTCAGCACTTCCTCGAGAAGGACGATGCGGCCTTTACGTGTCGACATCTTCTTCCCTTCTTGCAAAATCAAGCCGAACGGGACGTGGTGCATGCCGTCGACGAAGTCATAACCGAGTTTACGAAGAACAGAGAACAGTTGCTTGAAGTGAAGCGCCTGCTCGCCGCCGACGACGTAATTCGCCTGGACGAAGTTATACGTCTCGTGACGATAGACGGCCGCAGCCAAGTCACGCGTCGCATAGAGCGTCGCGCCGTCTTTCTTCTTGATCAAGCACGGCGGCAAGTTCTCGTCCTCGAGTGAGACGACCATCGCCCCTTCGCTTTCGACGAGAAGCTGCTTCTCTTCGAGCATGCCGACGATGCGGTCCATCTTGTCATTGTAGAACGCTTCCCCGTTAAAGCTGTCGAATTCGACACCGAGCAGGTCGTATACTTTTTGGAACTCTTTAAGTGACTCATCTCGGAACCATGTCCACAGTTCAGTCGCTTCCTCGTTGCCGTCTTCAAGTTTCTTGAACCAAGCACGGCCCTCGTCTTCGAGTTCCGGTTGCGTCTTCGCTTCTTCATGGAAGTGGACGTAAAGTTTCAACAGCTCAGCGATCGGGTTGGCGCGTACCGCTTCCTCGTCGCCCCATTTTTTGTAGGCGACCATGAGTTTTCCGAACTGTGTGCCCCAGTCGCCGAGGTGGTTGATGCCGACGACGTCATAACCGTTCTTGCGAGCGATTTGGTTGATCGCATTTCCGATGACCGTCGAGCGAAGGTGACCCATCGAGAACGGTTTGGCGATGTTCGGCGACGAGAAGTCTGTCACGATCGTCTCGTTGCGCGTCGCGTGCGTCGCGTAGTCCGCCGATTCATCGAGCACCATATTGATGATTTCTTGCGAGACGACGTCACGGCTCAAGAAGATGTTGACGTAAGGTCCTGCCGCTTCGACTTTCGTGAACAGTTCATCGTTTAGCTCGCCCGCGATATCCGTCGCAATCATGACCGGGGCTTTCCGGTAAGCTTTGGCGAGTTGGAAGCATGGGAACGCCAAATCCCCATGCGCTTCGTGTTTCGGTTTTTCAATCAAGGCCTCAATCTGGTCGAGCGTCAATTCGTCGCCGATGACACGGGACAACGCTTCTGCATACTTGCGTTCATAACTCATTACAATTCCTCCTTAAATGATCAATCGTTACATAAAAAAAACGCCCTTTGCACAGATGCAAAGAGACGGGATGGCCCGCGGTACCACTCTTCTTGCCTGCTTGACGCAGACCGCTTTATCGGTGATAACGGGGGTCCCCCGGCTACGCCTACTCGTTTCGGATAGCATCTCAAAAGTGCGTTTCGCGACGTCTGTCAGCCTAGGCTCTCACCAATCCCTAGGTCGCTTTGTTGACTAAACGATCGTTACTCTCTTTTTCATCGACTTTCGTCTATGTGGTTGAAAAGCAATTTCATTATAGAGGATAATTCATATAGACTCAATGCTAGAATTCGGCCATTATGAGGAATAGGCAGGACTGCCGCCTCATCATGCCGAATTTTTTACGATACATAATCGACTTTTCCCACATAGGAGGGGCCATGAACCATTTCCGTAAGATGTCTGCCCTCGGCTGGGGTATTTGGAGTGCTTTTGTACTTTTGACGATCACACTGTTTGCGACAGGCGTATTGAACGCGCCGGCCATCGAGCCGTTGCCGTTCATCTTGATCGCCTTGCTCGTCATCATCTTCCAACTCGACTCCATCGAGCGCAAAGGCGTCTATTTCACATTTTCTGAAAGTATCGTCCTGATTATCTTTTTATTCTTTGACTTTGAGACAGCTCTGTTCGTCAACCAAATCGGGTTGCTCGTCTTCCAGTTCGTCAACTTGAAGCCGCGCGTCGCGCTCCGGCGCTTCCGTTTCACGTATCCGTGGAACGCTATCACGTCTTTTCTAGAACTAGCGATTCCGGCGAGCGTCTACTTGGCGCTCGGTGGTGAGACGGGGCTCGGTTTTTACACGCAAGACTCGTTCCTCCCCGTCGCCGGGTTGATTGCCGCCATCGTATTGAATACGGTACTGCAGAAGTACCAAGTCGGTTGGTGGTTCCGGGTCGACGTGCCGGTCCGCGACTTCTTGAACATCGCGTTTTATACGTATATCGTCAGTCTCGTCTTCATCTTTGCGGCTTCCTTCTTCCGCGAGACGAACTTGCTCGTCGTCAGTAGCATTGCCGCCGCGCTCACGTTCTTCATCAAACGACTGTTGATTCAAAAAGGACGACAAGACGCGTTCAAATCGCTCATCGAACAGTACGATGAAGCAAAAGAAGCCGTGTCGCTGTCGCAAAGCGAGGCGCAAGCCATCGAAGTGTTCCTCAGTCAATGCGAACGGTTGAATCAATACGACGCCGGTTTCGTCGAGTTCACGGTGTTCGATCGATCGCTCTATTTCGATTTAAAGACGCGCCAACCGATCGAACGTCCCCGCGTCTTCGATTTGCTCGAATCGACGTATCCGAACGAATCGTCCGTCGAGTATGAGATGCGTTTCGAGTGGGACGCACCGATGTCAGATGAGTTCCACGACGACTACCACAGCTTCATCTCTGTCCGCTCCGAGGAAATCGAAGGGATTCGCACGTGGATCGTCATGGCCGGCGAGCACGTCTACGGCTATCCGCTGATCATCCAGCGCGAAATCGTCAAACTGCTCAAGTCGTTCAATCGAACGATCAGCCGTTGCCACGAACGGGATCGCCTCTATACAGAGAGCCGGACGGACAGCTTGACGCTCCTCGCGAACGCCCGGGCATTTTATGAATATGGGATTCAACAAATCTCAGACGCTTCTATGTATCCGATCTCGGTCGCAATGCTCGATATCGATTTTTTCAAAAAAATTAACGACACACATGGCCATCAAGTCGGCGATGGCGTGCTTCAAGAATTTGGCCGTCGCATCCGTCAGGCGCTGCGGACCGATGACTTCGCGGCCCGTTATGGCGGAGAAGAGTTCATCTTGTTGCTCAATCATTGCGACGTCGACCAGGCCGTCGAAATCGCTGAACGCATTCGCCAAAAGATTGAAGACAAGCCGTTTTATGTCGAGGGAATCGCGATTCAAGTGACCGCCTCGATCGGGGTCGACACGATTCAGGCGTTCGGTGACAAACGACTCGATGACACGATTCGCAACGCCGACCGGGCGTTATACGTCGGCGGCAAGTACGCCGGGCGCAACCGAGTCGCCCACTACAACTATTTGACGACTTGATCCGCCCCCACGCTCACAGAGCGTGGGGATTTTCTATTGACAAACCGATTCGAAACAGATAGGTTAGGGAACGTGTCTTATAACTTAATCATACGACTTTTTTATCACGAGAGACGGAGGGACTGGCCCTGTGAAGTCTCGGCAGCGGGGAACCTGTGCCAAATCCAGCGAGCGCTCTGCTCGAAAGATGAAAAAAGTGTTTCTTGTAAAAGAGGGCCTTTTTTCAAAAAGGCTCTCTTTTTATTTTTATGAATGAGGTGAAACGATTGGAACAACCGACAGCTAACAAATGGGCACTGTTGCCCTTACTCGTCTTTCTCGTCTTCTTTATCGGGGCCGGGATTTACTATGGCGATTTTTACAAATTCCCTGTATTGATTGCGGCACTCATCGCCTTGATCGTCGCGGCGATGATGACGAAAGGAAGTGTCACGCAAACCGTCGAGCGCATTGCGCAAGGCGCGGGCAACCCCGGCATTTTGATTATGATCTTTATTTTCCTGCTCGCCGGGGCGTTTTCGAACGTTGCCGGTGAGATCGGGGCGATTGACGCGACCGTCAACGCGGCGCTCACGTTGTTGCCGCCATCGCTTCTTTTGAGTGGCCTGTTCGTCATCGCGGCCTTCATCTCAATGGCGATGGGCACATCGACCGGGACCATCGCGGCGCTCGCCCCGATTGCCCTCGGCATCCATGAAGAGAGTGGGGTCAATATCGCCATCGCCGCAGCTGCCGTTGTTGGCGGAGCCATGTTCGGAGATAACTTGTCGTTCATATCGGACACGACGATCGCGGCGGTCCGGACGCAACGGACGAACATGCGCGACAAGTTCCGCACGAACTTTTGGATCGTCTTGCCGGCGGCCGTCATCACGACGGTTCTCCTCGCCGTCTTGTCGAGCGGAGAATCGACGATTGAAGTCGCTGCTTTTGAATGGTATAAGCTCATCCCTTATCTCGCCGTCATCGTCCTCGCCTTGACGGGGTTGAACGTCATCCTCGTCTTGCTCGGCGGCATCGTGTTGACCGGGATCATCGGTCTGCTTGACGGAACCTTGTCCGTGACAGCGTTCGTCACGGCGATGGCCGACGGGATGATCGGGATGGCAGAGATTTCGATTTTGACGCTCTTCATGGGCGGGCTCGTCGGACTCATCTCGCATAACGGAGGGCTCACTTATTTGCGAGACGCCCTCACTGCCCGCATCCAACAACGGGCCGGCGCCGAGTGGAGCATCGCCGGGCTCGTCAGTGCGACAAACGTCGCCACGGCGAACAATACGATTTCAATCCTTGTCGCCGGGCCGCTCGCGGCGAACATCGCCGACACGTATGACATCGAACGGAAGAAATCGGCGAGCGTGCTCGATATCTTCTCGTGTGGCGTACAAGGGCTTCTCCCGTACGGAGCCCAATTGCTCATCGCCGCCGAATTGACGAACACGGCATCACCGGCTCTCGTGCCGTACATGTTTTATCCGTTCCTCTTGTTCATCTGTGGCGGACTGGCGATTGCCTTCAACTTCCCGCGCTTCAAGAAGCGGGCCTGACAAAAACGACCTTGTGAAGCATGACTTCACAAGGTCGTTCTTTTTGCTTCGAGTTCACGTTTGAGCTGTTCGTTGCGTTTTTTGAAGGCGCGCCGTTTAAGAAGTTCTTCAAGTCCGCGGCTGATTGCCCATAAGACGAGCAACAACAGGCCGAGCATCGACAAGCGGAACGGACTTTGGATAAATTCTTCCCATTGGTCACCGATCACTGAGAAAATCAAGACGACAAGCAGTTTCCCAAACCCGGCTGCCATGATGAACGTCCGAAGCGGCATTTGAATGAGCGCGAGTAAGTACGTGATCAGACTGACTGGGATGAACGGCAACGAATACAAGAACCCGAGTGAAACCGGGCTCATATGGTTGATCCGTTCGAGCCAGTAGACGCCTTTCTTATGTTTTTCAAGCCAGCGCGTCATCGGTTTGCGGAACACGTAGCGGACAGCTGAGAAGACAAGAATTGTCCCGAGCAAACTGCCGACCCATGATAATAACGCCCCGAGCAGGAATCCATATGTTGCCGCGTTCGCTGAAATGATGAGGACAAGTGGAAGAAACGGAAAAATCGCTTCTAAGAACGGGGCGCCGAGACCGGCCCACGGCCCCCCCGGCAACTCTTGAAGCCATTCAATCAATTGGATGATCCACTGTTCGAGAGATGTGAGCATATGAGTTTCCACCTTCGGCTTTCGTTACTCTGTTTTACCCGAATTCGTGCCACAGGACACATCCCCCTGCCGTGTTCAAAAAAAATTAAAAAGTATTTGCGAAATTTCGCTGTGATATCTATCATATAATAATGGACTTGTGGTTGCAGGCAAGCCCATTCGTCGAACGACACAACCCAACGTTCGTTTTCCTGCAAAAAACTGAACACAGGGGAGCAATAACCATGGAAACAAAATCAATGCGGGTCTTGCTGTACTATAAGTACGTCAACATCGAAGACCCAGAAACGCTCACACAAGAGCACCTCAAGTATTGTAAGGACCTCGGCATCAAAGGACGGATCTTGATTTCTTCCGAAGGAATCAACGGGACGTGCTCTGGGACTTGGGAACAGACCGAGCAGTACATGACTGATTTGAAAGCGAACCCACTCTTCAGCGACATCGAGTTCAAAATCGATGAAGTCGATGAGCACGCGTTCTCGAAAATTTTTGTCCGTCATAAGAAAGAACTCGTGACGTGGCGCTTTGACGGCGAGTTTGACGTGCCGAAACAGCACGGGGCATACCTCGAACCGGCAGAATGGAAAGAGATGATGAATCGCGATGATGTCGTCATCCTCGACGTTCGTAACAACTACGAATACGACCTTGGTCACTTTAAAAATGCGATCAAGATCGATGTAGAGGCTTCTCGTTACATGCCAGAATGGCTCGAAGAGAATAAGGACCTCTACGAAGGGAAAACACTTCTCACGTATTGCACCGGAGGCGTCCGTTGCGAGAAATTTACAGCATATATGCGTGATCAAGGTCACGACAACATTTTTCACTTAAAAGGCGGCGTCGCCATGTACGGCAAAGACGAAGCCACGAAAGGCGAGGATTGGGAAGGTGAGCTTTACGTCTTTGACGAGCGCATCAACGTCCCGGTCAACACGGTCAATCCATCGGTCGTTTCAGAGTGCATGCACTGCGGCACGAAGACGGTCCGTTACGTGAATTGTGCCAACCCGGTGTGTAATGCCCAGCACTTCTGTTGTGAAGAGTGTGAACCGAAACAAATGCGTTCATGCTCGAAAGAGTGCCAGGAGCATCCACGCAACCGCTATATCATCGAGAATATCGCGGACAAACTTCAGGAGACTGAAGGCGTCGTCGGGTAACAAAAATCGACCAGAAAGCGCAAGGGACCTTATCCCTTGCGCTTTTTTTGACAGAATCTTTACGTCTATTCACGACGAGAATCGGGTATAGTGAAGATACTATTGTCAGACAGGAAGTGAATCGATTGTTGTTTAACGAACCTTTACTCGCCGCCCTCCTTGCATGGTTTATCGCCCAAGCGGCAAAACTAGTGACAGAACTGATTAAAACGAGAGACTTTGAACTACAAATCATGTTCGCCTCTGGCGGCATGCCGAGCTCCCACTCCTCGACCGTCGTCGCTTTAGCGACCGTCATCGGCCGAATGGAAGGACTCGACTCCAGCATGTTTGCCCTAGCCTTGATTTTTGCGACAATCGTCATGTACGATGCGACCGGTGTCCGCCAAGCGGTCGGTTTCCAAGCCCGTTTGTTGAATGATTATTTCAAAGGCATCAAGCATGAGACCCCGATCTTAAATGAACTTGTCGGTCATACACCGTTCCAAGTCATCGTCGGCGCCTTGCTCGGTCTCGTCGTCGGTTTGTTTTTCCCTATCTGAATATATAAGGCATGTCGCCCTCCCCTATCTTTTTGTGAACTTTCACAACGAAGACGGTATACTCAAGATGAGGAGGAATCGACATGCCTTTTTTGCAGAAGTCTTATGAGTCTCTAGACACGCTCGCCGAAGCGATCGGTCAAGCGATTCGCGCCCCCATCACAATCGAAAACCGCCACCATCAACTCATCGCCTATAGCACGCATCCCGACTCGACGGACCCGGCGCGAATCGCGACCATCATCGGTCGACGTGTCCCGGAAGCGGTCATCGAAGACTTGTGGGAGAGTGGGATCTTACAAAACGTGATCGATCGCGATGAACCGGTCGTCATTCCAGCGCGCCTTTCAGTCGGTCTCGGGGAACGTGCCGCCGTCGTCATTAAACAACAAGACGAGGTGCTCGGCTATATTTGGAGTTTGGCCCGCTCGCAACCTTTTTCTGAGCAAGAGCTCACTGTTTTACAAGAAGGTGCCAACATCGCCAAAAAACTGCTCATGACGATCGCGATGCACGAACGACGCATCGACGCTGAGCTCGAACGGTTCTTTTTGGATATTCTGGCCACGCCGACACTGAGCCTGTCCCATCACGAGCGGTTGAACGAAATCGCGCCGATTGCTGTGGCCAGCCGGTTGACGGTAATCGATTGCCTGCAACCGATTACCCCGCAATTCGCGGAACGGCTCTTTTATGTGCTCGCGACCCAACAGGCGATTGAAGTCGTCCTCCAAGCGATTGACGGACAACAGTTGCTCGTCTGGCACTACATGAAGTCAGAGCTGTCCGAAGAAGAGACAACACTCGTGGAGTGGGCGGAACGGTTCGAGACCCAGCTCCAGGAAAAGTTTTCAGAAGCGGAACCCCGACTCGGCATCAGCCGCCGTTTCTTCGAAAGCGAGACAATCTATAACGCGGCCGTGGAAGCGAGACGTGTGACCTCACTGCGACGGAAATTCCCACTCGAGCTGGCCACCGCCCGTGCGTTCGAACAGATCGGCATATATCAACTCGTTCCCGACCTCGCGCGCCTGATCGGCCTCCGGCTCGAGACGCACCCCACGCTCGAACGGCTGCACGCTTACGATCACGCTCACCAAACCGAACTCGTGACGACGCTGGAATGGTACTTCTATTTCGACGGCAACGTGAAGCAAGTCGCGGCCCATCTCCACATTCATCCGAACACGGTGCTGTACCGGGTCCGGCGGATCGAAGAGTTGACGCAAATTACCCGCGTCTCCCTCCCGGAACGGGCCGCCATCTATTTGGCGATCAAAGCCGGACAATATCGTCAAGACGACTGACTCTCACTTTGTGAATTATCACAAAGTGGGGGTCTTCGTTTTTAGAATGCAGGCTAAAGACAGCGTTTTCGGAACGGTCTATACTAGAAGTGTGAACAAATTGTGTCAACAGATCGAAAGGGGAACGGATCATGAAAATCGGGGTATTGAAAGAGATTAAAAATAACGAGAACCGCGTCGCGTTGACGCCAATGGGGGCTGCGGTGTTGACGGAGCTCGGACATGACGTGCTCGTCGAAACGGAAGCCGGTATCGGGAGCGGCTTCACGAACATGGAATATGTCGATGCCGGTGCGACGATTGTCGATACGGCGGCAGACGTTTGGAACCACGTCGAGCTAGCACTCAAAGTGAAAGAGCCGCAACCTACGGAATACCGCTATTTCCGCAGCGACTTGACGCTCTTCACGTATTTACATCTTGCAGCCGAGCCGGAACTCACGAAGGCGCTCGTCGAGTCAGGCATGACCGCCATCGCCTATGAAACGGTCGAAGTCGACCGGACGCTCCCGCTCCTCACACCGATGAGTGAAGTGGCCGGACGGATGGCCGCACAAATCGGTGCTCAAATTTTAGAGAAGCCTCATGGCGGGAAAGGCATCCTCTTGTCTGGTCTCCCAGGTGTCCCGCGTGCCAACGTGACGGTCATCGGCGGCGGTGTCGTCGGAACGAACGCGGCCCGCATCGCCATCGGTCTCGGAGCCAACGTGACACTCATGGACATTAGCCCGGCCCGACTTCGTCAAATCGATGATCAGTTCGGGAACACGATCAACACGCTCATCTCGAACAGTTACAACATCGCCAAACAAGTCGCCGAGAGCGACCTCGTCATCGGTGCTGTTCTCATCCCGGGTGCCAAAGCGCCAAAGCTCGTCACAAAAGAGATGGTTCAACAAATGTCACCTGGTTCGGTCATCGTCGACGTCGCCATCGACCAAGGCGGGATTTGCGAGACGATCGACCACATCACGACGCACGACGCGCCGACGTATGAGCGCTACGGGGTTCAACATTATGCGGTTGCCAACATGCCAGGTGCGGTCCCACGCACGTCGACGCTCGGTTTGACGAACGCGACGATGCCGTATATTATCGAGTGCGCGCAAAAAGGCGTCTTCCCGGCTCTCCGTGAAAATGCGGCGCTCCTCAAAGGATTGAACGTCATCGATGGGACGGTCACGTACGAGGCGGTCGCCCGAGACCTCGATTATCCGTTCGTCCCTGCTTCAGAAGCGGTCACGAAACAACTGCAAGCATAAGTAAAACGCCCGAACGGCTGATTCCGTTCGGGCGTTTTATTTAGGCGTTCTCGACGGCGATGTCTTCACCGATGATCTTTACTTCCGGCTCAAGTTCAACATGGAACTTCTCTTTCACCGTCGCTTGGACGTGACGAATGAGCGAGATATACTCCGTCGCCGTCGCGTCGGCAATGTTGACGATGAAGCCGGCATGTTTGAGCGATACTTCCGCCCCGCCGATCCGCTTCCCTTGCAGACCGCAGTCTTGAATCAACTTCCCGGCGAAGTAGCCCGGCGGTCGTTTGAACACACTCCCGCACGATGGATATTCGAGCGGCTGCTTCGATTCACGTTTGTACGTCAAATCGTCCATCACTGCTTTGATCGCTTCGTAAGGAAGCGGCTCTAATTCAAACGTCGCTTCGAGCACGATGAGCCCTTCTGTCGCAATCCGGCTCGTCCGATAGTCAAGCTCGAGCTCGTCTTTCGTGAGCGTCAACAGCTCCCCTGCCGGCGTCAAGACGACCGCGCTCAAGATGACGTCTTTCGTCTCGCCACCGTAAGCACCAGCGTTCATGTACACTGCGCCGCCGACCGTTCCAGGAATGCCGCAAGCGAACTCGAGACCAGACAACTCTTCTGTGAGCGCTTGACGAGACACATCAATGATGGCGGCACCGGCTTGAGCGATGACTCGATCGCCTTCCCGGCGAATCGTCTTCAACTCGTTCAAGTTCAACACGATCCCTCGGAGACCCCCGTCCCGAACGATCAAGTTCGAGCCGAATCCGAGAATCATGAACGGGACTTGCTCGCGGTGGGCGAGCTCGAGCACCGCCTGTACTTCTTCATACGTGTGTGGAGCCACGAAATAATCGGCGTTGCCGCCAAGCTTTGTATACGTGTGTGCCGATAAAGGCTCGTCTTGTTTGACGCGATCGGCCGGGATGATTGTTACTAATTGATCTAAAAAGCTCATGCGTTCACTCAATCCTTTACGTTCTATTTTTATCGGTGCTTCGGACTCGTCCGGGCACGTCGCTGAATGGTTTCAGTACGAAACACAGTATACAAATGTTTGACAGAGGTGACAAGCAACGTTTTCTTTACAATGGAAGAAAAGGTTTACAGCAATAATGATGTAGCGACTGCTACTACGATAGGAATTGTGAAATTATCCCAATCGCGATAAGAAATCGCTTCTGTCAGCGTGGCAACGATGGAAATGATAAACCCATATGTTACCACTTGCCAAAGCGGAACATCATCCCACAAAAACAATAAAAAGAGCACAGCATACGAGCTGAGGAACATGGCCATACTGCCTTGGAACGACCGTTTCTGCCCGTACAAGTCGTACGTCACCGTCCCATACTTCCGTCCGACGAGGGCGGCCAATCCGTCTCCCCACGCCAAGACGAGCGACCCGGCCAAGAAGGCGAGCGGTTCTGTCTCAAAGAAGAAGAATAAGATCACGAGCAGCGCGATCGGATAATAGACCGTGCCGAATGATTTCCGCTCGGTTTGATGGACCGGTGACGGACTTTTATAAAGAAGGAATGCGTTCGCGAACGTGAAGAAGACGAGCGGAACGGCTGCGACGTACCATGTCTCAATCAACCAGACGGCGAGCAGCGCCCAATGTCCGACCGCGATATGTACACTTTTACGAATTGTTTCATCCGTCCATCCTAGACGCTTGCCGACTTGTTCGAGCCCGACGAGGAACACTAGGACTATGACGATGGACAGGATGGAGCTGACCCATTCATTCATCGGTAGACCACCTTTAGCTACATAATTTATACGTTTACATTATACCTTAATCGGGCCAGAACCTAGCTTCCTTTTCAAACATTTGGTAGAATGAGGTCAAATGACTGTATAGACGGCGATCGAAGCCGACTATAGAAAGGGTGGCTGTATGCGCGACGCAACTTCAATTCAAACTTTGGCGGACTGCCTGCATTACATGCAAGTTGGCGACGTCGATCGGGCCATCGCCCTGTTTCCGGAAGAAGTGCGTGAACACTTCCCAAAAGAACTTCGTAAAATCCACTTGTTTCATATTGAAAAGAACGGCCTGTCCATCAACCAAATCGTCGCTTTGGCGAACACGTTGACGGGCGAACATTTGTCGGCGACGACGATTCAAAACTGGACGAAGCGGGAAGTCCGCAAAATTATCGGCGTCCCTCGGGTCGGCAAAAAATACTCGTTGCAACAGGCCGCAATCATCTATTTGCTCGACGACTTGAAGCACTTGTTCTCTCTTGAGGAGACGAGTTCGTTGCTTGCGCTCATCTTCAACAACCCGGACCGTGACGAAGACGACCTCATCTCGCCAATCGATTTTTACCGATTGTACGCGGAATATGCGAAGTCGACGAGTCCGATCGATTTGCTCGACACGCGTGCCAAGCGCTCCATCGAGAAGATGGGCCATACGCACCAGAACATCGTCCATGTCTTGAAGCTCTGTCTATACGCCCACCGCGTCACGACGCTCGAACTCGAGGCAAAACATTATTTGAACCGCTTCATTTGATGGAGCGGTTTTTGCGTATAAGAAAACACCAGTCCCGTGACTGGTGTTCGTCATATCGATTAAACAGAGACCGCGAGCGGCATCCGTGACTTCACACTCAACGTTTTCAACACTGACAACAGTTCGAACATCGAAAGCTGATCGGCTTCTTTCGTCAAACAGAAAGAATCGTCTTCTTGGCGACGAAGTTCCGCCACAAGCTTCCCAGCCTTGTCGCGCACGCTGAACTTGTAGCGTTCGACATCGTACTGAATCGTATAGAGTCCGCGTTCATAGACGTTGTACTCACACTTTTTCCCAAATAACGAGAATTTGTCTTTCAATTGACCAATCGCTTGCCCGTCATGGTTCATGACGACCCATTTCTGACAGTTCGGGATGTACTTCCCGAGAGCGATTTGTCGACCAGACAAGTTGTGCACTTGGACACTGCCTTCCGCGTCGCGGTGAACAGATCCGATCGCATCATTTGTCTCGTCATAAATGGTCGCCTCGCCTTGCGTAAAGACGCAACCTTTTACATAAATTAATTTGCGCACCGCTTTTCCTCCTAATACGTTCCAACCACGATTTTTCTGTTTGTCCGGTTGGGCATTCTGTGAAACCCCAAAAAGTTTCTAGCAGCCGAATCTCTCTGTTCAACTACTACATATTTCATATGACGAAGATGATTATTGCACCGTTTGAACAAAAAGACAACCCCTTTTTCTTCGACACAATCCGTCATCTTGTCAAACATGTGAAAACACGCGTCGTTACCGCTTAAAACCGGCTTCTTTTAACAGCTGTTCAAGCTCTGATCTTGCAATCAGACGAACTTGATTTGGCTCAGCCAACTCGTACGCGCTGTCCGTGTAGGACGAGTTCGTCACGACCCATCCTTCGTTCACTCCATAATACGGGACAGCTGCCGCCACTTGTTGGACCGCCTCGAGACCGACGACTTTTTCGTAACGCTTCGCCTGGACGGCGATCGACCACCCTTCCGGCGTCTCGAGCAACAAGTCGGCCCCAAAGTCGCGGGACGCCGGTGTGACGGTGACCGTGTAACCGAGCTCAGTGAACACGTCTTCTAAAAACAGTTCGAACTCACGCCCTTCCATCCGATCGACCCGGTCGATCGTCGACAGCCGTTTTCGCCAAATGACCCAAGCGAACCCGAGCCCGACGACAGCGATGACAGTCCAGAACGGTGCGTCCCACCACCACAGTCCGAACGCGAGTACTAGACTAAACCCCAATCCTTTCACATCCATCGTCCTCTCCATCATTTGTTCACTATTACTTTACCGTCTGAAGGCAGGAAAACAAAGGCACATCTGTCGAATGTAATGAAGATGTACCCGTTTGATTTATAGAAGGAGGGATCACCCGTTGATGGAGAAAAGAGTGCATCTCCAGAACGACCTGTTGCATGCCTTGCCTTACGGTGTCGCCTTAATTCAAACAGACGGCACGATCGTTCAAGCGAACCGCCCGTTTTTAGAGCAATTCCCTGAGGACTTACAGACACGTTCCAACGTGTTTCATATGGTCAACCAGTCCCCAATCACGATGGAACTGTCCCGCCGAATGGAGCAAGGGCTTCCATGGACGTATGAGATGCCGACGATCCGTATCCATGCGATCCCGAACGGGGACGTCTATATCCTGTCGATCGAACCGCTCCCGCTCGACACGCGTGTCACCGTCCAACACAACGCCTTTGAGGCGATGATGCACACCGAACTCGACATGGCGATGATCATGACCGATGCGAACTTGCTCATCAATCGATTCAATAAAGGCGCCACCGAACTGTTCGGTTACGCGCCTCATGAAGTGTTATATGAGATGACGCCGTTCGCGCTTTTCGAATCGCGTGAGTTGAGCGAAAAACGCACCCACTACCAAGACGAGACCGAACGTCTCTTATCGTTCGAGCAAATGTTGCGCGTCGCGCTCGATCGAGGAGACCGAGAATGGAAGTTCCAACGAAAAGACCGGACCCACTTCGTCGGCAAGTTGTTTATGCACCCTGTCTATGAACAGGCACGCGTCATCGGATTCTTCTTCTTTGTCTTCGACGTCAGTCCAGAGATCGCGTTAAAAGGAGAGCTGTTGCATAAAGAACAGCGGTATCGAATGTTCGCCGAATCGGTTATCGAAGCCGTCTTGTTTCATGAGGACGGTACGATCCTTGACGCCAACAAAGCCGCCGAGACGATCTTCCGAATCCCGTCTGAAGAGATGGTCGGGCGCCAGACGATCGAGTTCATCGCGGAAGGGTACCGCGCCGACGTCTTGCGCCGTATCCGCAACCACATCCAAACACCTTACGAAGTCATCGGACGCCGGGAAGACGGCACGTTCCTCGAGATGGAAGTCTATCCGAAAGAAGTGACGTACCAAGGGCAGACGCTTCGTGTCGCCGTCATGCGGGATATTAGTGACCGGAAAAAAGTCGAGCGCATGCTTGAACGTGAAAAGAATGCCATCGCCCGTCAGCGCGATATCATTCAATCCATTCTTCAAGCGTCGAACGAGGCGTTCGTCTTAACCGAGTCGAACGGAAGCGTCCTCTTTATGAACGTCCACGCCCGTCGTTTGCTCGACTTGCCTGGAATCGCTCCTAACAAAATGCAAGAACGGATCCCGCTCCTCACGACGTTCCGTCCCCGTGACCGGACCGAGATGTTAAAGAAAATCGACCTGTTGCTGGACGGATCGGCTCGAGAAGTGTCGATGCGTTTCTCCATCCCGCAACCGAACGATCGAGATGAGCAATATTATGAGATGTATGCGACCGGTATGGATACGAAGCGCCAAATCGGTGTCGACAGCGGCTTTCTCTTCGTTTTCCGTAATCGGACCGAAGAAGAACGGATGGACCAAATCAAAAATGAGCTCGTCAGCACCGTTTCCCACGAACTACGAACGCCACTGTCTTCCTTATCCGGTTATATCGAACTCATGCTCAACCGCGAACTGACTGCTGACAAGCGGGAGCGCTATTTGAAGACGATGGCGAAAGAGGCAAAGCGGTTGACCGATTTATTGAACGACTTCCTCGACATTCAACGCATGGAGGACGGCAATCAAGAGTATAAACAAGACCATTTCATCCTCAACGACCTCGTCCGCGACGTCGTCGAGCGGTTCCGGGAGACGAACGATCATTCGATTCATTTTGATGACGCGGATGAAACGCTCCCTCTCATCGCCGATCAAGACCGGATTGAGCAAGTGATCATCAACTTGCTGTCAAACGCCATCAAGTACTCACCAAACCACCGGGAAATCGAAGTCCGGGTACGCCGGGAACACAACCAAGCCCACGTCTCGATTCAAGACTTCGGTATCGGTATCCCGGAGCATGCGTTCGAGGAACTGTTTAAAAAATTCTATCGCGTCGATAATTCTGACACTCGTCAAATCGGCGGGACCGGGCTCGGCCTCTCGATTTGTAAAGAAATCATCGAGTCACATGGCGGCAGTATCGAAGTCGAATCGACGGTCGGTGTCGGATCGACGTTCACATTCACGCTCGACTTAGCGGAGGAAACGATATGAACCATTACGTCTTTACCGGATTCCCCGGTTTTTTAGCCGGGAAGCTGATCACCCATCTCGCTTCTTTACCGAATCAAATCGGAACGATTTACGCCCTTCATCTCCCGACGCAACACGATGAAGCTAGCGCATTAAAACAAGAACTGTTGGCGACGACGTCACTCCAAGACGAACAACTCGTCCTCGTCGAGGCGGACATCACGCTCCCGGAAGTCATCCTCGACCCGATTATGCGCTCGGTCATCGAGCGTAGCGTGAATTATGTGTTTCATCTGGCGGCCGCTTACGACTTGAGCATTCCTTACGAAGTCGGTTATCGAATCAACTTGCTCGGCACGAAACATATGACTTCGTTCGCGAAGCGAGCCCCGCATTTGAAGCGGTACGTCTATTTCAGCACCGCTTACGTGTCGGGACGGCGGCAAGGGACGGTGTACGAGAACGAACTGTGGCATCGTGTCGCCTTCAAAAACCATTACGAGGCGACAAAATACGAAGCCGAAGCGATCGTCTCACGTGAGTTCGGCTCGATGCCGGTGACCGTGATTCGACCGGGCATCGTCATCGGTCATAGCCTGACCGGTGAGACGAAAAAGTTTGATGGTGTCTATTTCGTCTTGAAATTGATGGACCAGTTGCGTCAAGCCGCCCCGCTCCCTTACATCGGACGCCAAAATATCGAAGTGAATCTCGTGCCGTACGATTATGTGGTCGAAGCGACGGCGTATCTCGCACACGCACCAGCCGGGTTGGGCCGAACGTTTCATCTGACGGATCCGTTTCCGCACGGTGCGCGCGAAGTGTATCGCATGATTCACGAAGAGATGTTCCGTCGTCCTCCTCGTGGGACGATTCCTCACGTTGCCGCCGAAGCCGGTTTTTCGGCCATGAAATTATCGGAACGATACGGAGTACCTCGTGAACTCCTCGACTACTTCAAACATCAAGTCCATTTCGACACGACACAGACGATGCGGGCGTTAAACGGTACCGGTATCATCTGTCCCGACTTAAAAGACTATTTGCCGCAAGTCGTCGCCTATTACGACACACACAAAAAGCCCTGATCTGAACTGAACCAAAAAAGTTAGACACTAAATAATTTGTCAGGCGACTTCGAGAACCTGGGTCCGGTATTCCACCGGGC
>NZ_JTLB01000040.1:0-7556 GCF_000798975.1 Exiguobacterium sp. ZOR0005
TGGAGGATTAGCTCAGCTGGGAGAGCACCTGCCTTACAAGCAGGGGGTCGGCGGTTCGATCCCGTCATCCTCCACCATTTTTTTCATTAACTAATCAAACCATATATGCCGGTGTAGCTCAGTTGGTAGAGCATCTGACTTGTAATCAGAGGGTCGAGGGTTCGAATCCTTTCGCCGGCACTCCTTGGGGGGGTAGCGAAGTGGCTAAACGCGGCGGACTGTAAATCCGCTCCCT
Organism: Exiguobacterium sp. ZOR0005; assembly: GCF_000798975.1. Taxonomy (NCBI): domain Bacteria; kingdom Bacillati; phylum Bacillota; class Bacilli; order Caryophanales; genus Exiguobacterium; species Exiguobacterium sp. ZOR0005. The sequence continues at coordinate 236 of NZ_JTLB01000040.1, forward strand.
CGGGTTCGGCGGTTCGAATCCGCCCCCCCCCACCAGGTTTGAGCCATTAGCTCAGTTGGTAGAGCATCTGACTTTTAATCAGAGGGTCGCAGGTTCGAGCCCTGCATGGCTCATTTTTTTGCGGAAGTAGTTCAGTGGTAGAATACGACCTTGCCAAGGTCGGGGTCGCGGGTTCGAATCCCGTCTTCCGCTCCATATTATTCCCTTTACGGGGCCTTAGCTCAGCTGGGAGAGCGCCTGCCTTGCACGCAGGAGGTCAGCGGTTCGATCCCGCTAGGCTCCACCATTTGTTTTTTTCTTAAGTTACTTACGACTTAAGTTTTTTTTTGCCTAAAACCATGAACCATTCACTTAAGAGTACAGAGAGAGGCAGCCTGCCACCATTCAGGCTGCCTTTTTTGTATGTTTATACACGTTCCTGTGCAGTTGAACCATGCGATTGATAGCGTTTACAATAAAGGCATTAATCGGTCAAGGGGGAATGGCTATGCAATGGTCATATATTGAAGTACCGCTCCGTTATGGACAGGGGAAACACGGAGTCGATCAAGGTCCGACAAAGCTACGGGAGCTCGGATTAGAGGCGTTACTGCCTGAAGGCACCCAAAAACGATCGGTTCGTGTGTTGCCAGAATCAGAGATTCGTGAGAATGAAGAGCACTTGAAACGGGTTGATGGGGTGTTATACACGGTCAATGAACTCGCGGAAGTAGTCCATGAAGAAATTCAAGCGAATCGTTTCCCGTTGATTGTCGGGGGCGACCATAGTATGGCGATCGGTACGCTTGCGGGTCTCGCACAAACTGGACCATATGGCGTTATTTGGGTAGATGCCCATGCGGATTTGAATACAGGCGAGACATCACCTTCGGGCAATATACACGGGATGCCGCTTGCGGCCGCCATGGGGATGGGCGATGTTCGGTTGACGGAGGTCGGGGGAAGAGACCGTAAACTTGCGCCGGAGCACTTGGTCTATATCGGACTTCGCGATATCGATGAAGGGGAAATCCGTGAAATCAACCGACTCGGCATTAAAGTCATCACGGTCGAAGAAGTTCGCACGCGCGGTGCGGACGTGACCATGAAAGAGGCCATCGCCTATTTACGTGAACGTGTCGGTCGTTTTTATGTCAGCTTTGACATGGATAGCTTTGATGCGAGCCTCGTCGCGGGGACCGGGACACCGGTCGATGGGGGATTGACCACCGAAGAAGGCAAGGCGATCGTCGCCGAGGCGATGACGGCAAACGAATTGATTGCGATCGAGCTCGTTGAATTGAACCCGTCCCTTGACGTAGAAGACAAGACGGCACAGTTGGCGTTCGCACTTTGCGAGACGATTGTGAAATCCAAAGAAAACCTGTTACTGGAAAGTTGAATTGCTTAACTTCCCTTACGGTTTCCAAATCCATTTGTTACAATGGGTTTGGAAACTTTTTTTAGTGAAGTTGAAACTTAATGGACGAGTGGCACGTATAGAGGGATAACCGCATAGTCGCGGAGAGGGAGAGTGGATCGATGGAACGGCTGACCACCCGTTTGGTCGACGAATTGAGGTCGGGGAATCACGATTCGTTTGCTGAACTGGTAGAACTGTACAAGGATGGTGTCTTTGCTGTCGCCTATAAGATTCTTTTTGACCGTGGCGAAGCCGAGGACGCTGCCCAAGAGACGTTCATTCGAGCCTACACACGGATTGAGACGTACGATCCGCAATATAAGTTCAAAACGTGGTTGTACCGGATTGCGACGAACGTCGCCATCGATCGCCTCCGCAAACGTAAACCGGAGTATTCGATGGATGCTGAAATCGCTGGTACCGAGGGTCTCACATATCAAGACCACTTAGCTGACGACGCACCTCAACCCGACGCCCTAGTCGTACACCGCGAAATTCGAGGCGAGATGCATGAGGCGATCAAACAATTGCCTGATAAGTATCGAATCCCGTTACTGTTAAAGTACGTGGATGATTTATCGCTCAAAGAAATTAGCGTGATGATCGATATGCCGGTTGCAACGGTTAAAACAAGGATCTTCCGGGGAAGAGAAATGTTAAAAACAATCTTTCAAAACAGGGAGGGGTTCAATTGACTCCTGAAGAAAAACTGCAACAATATTTGGAAGATGGCATCCTGCCCGAAGAATCTGACGAATTACGTCAATTACTCGAGGACGATACCTTATACGAGGCTTACCTCCAGTACGAACGAATAGATGCCGAACTGAAAGCACTGCCGCGACCGAAGTTGTCCGAAGATTTCACCGCTCGGGTGATGGCTGCTTTGCCTGATGCGAAAGCGCGCCCGCTGCACGTCGCGCCTGCTCCACAAGAGCGGCCACCGACAAAGAAAGTAAGGCGTGGGCATTCAAGACAGATGACGTGGTTCCGGAAACATCCTGGACTAATCGCGGCTGTACTTTTCTTCAGTTTGATGTCGAGCGCGACGCTCGGACTTTGGAACGGGTCAACGGAAACGATGACGTATACGAAAGTGCCTGGCATCGTCGTGACGGCGAACGAGGTCATCGTACCGGAAGGTGTCACGATCGAACGAGACATCACCGTCCAAGGCGGCAACCTTCGAGTAGAAGGAAAAGTCGAGGGCAATGCGACGGCCGTCCATGGTCGTGCTTATTTGGCGAGTGCCGGAGAAGTGACGGGTGAACTCGAACAAATCGATCGGATCTTCGAGTGGATTTGGTATTCCATCAAACAGTTGTTCTAAAGGCGCCCGTTGTGGCGTCTTTTATTCATTTCAATCTAGTTTCGTTTTATCACGAGGCGATGCGTCGTTTTGGAAATGTGATATAATGAAGTTTGCATAATTGGCTAGGTAGTTGAGGAGGGGAGCATTTGCCGCTACTTGAACAGGTTTCATTCTTATCATTTTTTAGTCTTTCAGAGAACGTACATTGGTACGATTATTTGAATGACGTTTTAGATATCGTCGTCGTCACGTACGTCATCTATAAATTGATGATGATCGTCCGTGGGACAAAAGCGGTACAACTGATCAAAGGGATCTCGATCATCCTCGTCAGTTGGTTCCTCAGCGGGTTCTTTGGACTGAAGACGTTACAGTTCTTACTGAATCAAGTGATCACATACGGGTTACTTGGGATTATTATCATCTTCCAACCGGAACTCCGCCGCGGGCTTGAACATTTAGGTCGAACGAGCAATCTGTTTGGTCGGACGAGCACGAGCGATGAGGATAAGCAACGTCAAATGATTGAAGCGATCGTCAGTTCGGCGCAATACATGTCGAAACGACGGATCGGGGCGTTGATTGCCATCGAGCGCGACACCGGGTTGAATGAGTATGTCGAGACCGGTATCCGCATGGACTCGCATATCACGTCACAACTGATCATCAACTTGTTCATCCCGAACACCCCACTTCACGACGGGGCGATGATCATTCAAGACGGAAAAATCGCAGCGGCGGCTTGTTATTTGCCGCTATCGGAAAGTCCACACATCGACAAGGCACTCGGGACACGTCACCGGGCTGCCATCGGTGTGAGTGAAGTGACGGACAGTGTGACGCTGACTGTGTCGGAAGAGACAGGAGCGGTTTCACTTGCCATCGCGGGACGTCTTTATCGTGAATTAGACGAGGAGGCGCTCCGTAACAAGTTAATTCAAGAACTCGTCATCGAAGAAAAAGAGACGACGCTCTCGTTCTTCAATAAGAAAGGAGGGGACAAGTAAGTGATTGATCAGTGGTTACAACATAAATGGTTTCTCCGCATCATTGCACTTGCTTTAGCCATCCTCCTCTATTTTATGGTCGCCGAGACGAGTTCGTCGACGGGTTCGTCGAGCGCCTTACCGATTGTCGGACAGAGTTCGATGTCGCTCGATGTGCCGGTAGAGGTGTTCTTCGATGAGGTCCAGTACGTGGCGTACAACGTACCGGAAGAAATGAGTGTCGAGCTCCAAGGTCCATCTAGTAGTTTGACAATGACGCGATTGGTGAAAGATTATCAAGTGTTCGTCGATTTGACGAACCTTGGCACCGGGTTTCATCGTGTCCCAGTAGAAGCACGTGGCTTTGGCGGGGATGTGAACGTCAAGCTTGAACGCGACACCGTTGAAATTTATATCGACCGCAAACAGACGGTTGAAGTGCCGGTGTCTGTTAACTTGTTGAACAAGGATCAGTTACCGGAAGGGCTTGTCGTCGGGGATGCCGAAATCGAACCGACGACGGTGAACGTGTCAGGAGGAGCGAGTCGAATCCAAAACGTGAAAGAGATCACGTTGAACGTCGATGTCGCCAATCAGGGCCAAACGTTTACCCGGGAATTGTCACCGACGATTTTAGATGCGAACGGCAACCCGCTAAACGTGACGGTGGAGCCGAACATCATTCGTGTGACCGTCCCTGTATACGAACAAAGTGCGATTATCCCGATCGAGGCAGTCACGACCGGAGAAGTCGCTGATGAATTCAGACTCGTTGATACGTTGCTCGCTGATACGGAAGTACGAGTATTTGCGCCTCTTGAAGTGTTGGAAGGAATCGAAAGCGTCGAAACGGCGCCGATTGATTTGGATGAACTGGACAAGAGTGGTAAAGTGACGACGACGCTTCGACTACCGGAAGGGGCAACGGCGCTCGATCAAAAAGAAGTTGACGTTCAATTACTTATTCGCGGCATCGATGACACGCGAGATGATACGGGTGAACTGACCGAGCGGGTGCGTTTAACGGTTCCCGTGACGGTGAGGGGCTATGACCGGACAAACTATACGCTCCGGGTCCCGGATGTCGTCAGTGTGACGTTATCCGGCAAGCGTTCGCTCCTAGAAAGCATCACGTCAAACAGTATAAACGTCACCCTCGACTTGACTGGTCTTCCGAGCGGGTTGCATGGGGTTGACGTCGACTACGAAGTGCCGAAAGGTGTGACCGTCGTCTCGCCAAAAACAATCGATGTCGAACTGAAGAGCGTCGATGACGAAACAGAGACGTCTTCGCTACAATAAGACGTTCAATCATACAAAAGTGAGGAAATGCATACATGGGTAAATATTTTGGAACAGATGGAGTCCGCGGCGTCGCGAACTCAGAATTGACAGCAGAACTAGCATATCGTTTAGGACGAGCCGGTGGATACGTGTTATCAAAGCACCTACCGGCCGGTGAACAGCCGAAAGTATTAATTGGCCGAGACACACGTATTTCTGGCCACATGCTTGAAGGGGCGCTCATCGCAGGTCTTTTGTCGATCGGGGCGGAAGTGATGCGTCTCGGTGTCATCTCGACACCTGGTGTCGCTTATTTAACGAAGTCGCTCGACGCGACTGCGGGTGTCATGATTTCAGCGTCACACAACCCGGTCGCCGATAACGGCATTAAGTTCTTCGGCAGCGACGGCTTCAAACTCGATGACGCAACCGAAGCGGAGATTGAAGACATTTTAGACGCAGCGGAAGACACGTTACCGCGTCCGGTCGGGAAAGACCTCGGCTTCGTTTCTGACTACTATGAAGGCGCCCAAAAGTACCTTCAAATGTTGAAACAGACGGTCGATGAAGACCTCGATGGTCTCCATATCGCCCTCGACTGTGCCCACGGCGCGACGAGCGGACTTGCTGCTCGTTTGTTCGCAGACCTTGAAGCGAACGTCTCGACGATTGGGAACTCGCCGAACGGTTTGAACATCAATGAAGGCGTCGGTTCGACGCATCCGGAACATTTGGCTGAATTCGTACGTGAAAAAGGTGCGGATATGGGTCTTGCGTTTGACGGCGACGGCGACCGCTTGATTGCGATCGACGAGAACGGTGACGTCGTCGATGGCGACATGATCATGTATATTTGTGGGAAGTATTTGAGCGAGCAGGGCCGTTTGAAAGACAATACGATTGTCGCGACGGTCATGAGCAACCTTGGCTTCCACAAAGCAGTTGAAGAAGCGGGCATGACGGCGCTTCAAACAGCGGTCGGCGATCGCTACGTCGTCGAAGAGATGAAGAAACACAACTACACGCTCGGTGGCGAGCAGTCGGGTCACCTCATCTTCCTCGATCACTCGACGACAGGCGACGGGATGCTCTCAGGCGTCCAGCTTGCCCAAATCGTCAAATCGACAGGACGCAAGCTGTCTGAACTCGCAGCGGAGATGCCAGTGTACCCGCAAAAACTCGTCAACATCCGCGTCACGGATAAAAACGATGCGATGAACGGTGAGCGTGTCCTCGCGACGATACAAGACGCGGAAGCAGAAATGAACGGGAACGGTCGTATCCTCGTTCGTGCGTCGGGCACGGAGCCGCTCGTTCGTGTCATGGCGGAAGCACCGACAAAAGAAGAATGTGAACGCTACGTCGAGAAAATCGCACAAGTCGTGCGCGAAGATTACGGTGTAGAAGGATAATTTTATCCAAACAGGGAATAACACAAGGGAATCCAACTTTGGGTTCCCTTTTTGTTTCCGTTTTGTCACTGCGAAATCTTGTGATTTTCTTGACGAATGGGGGTGTGATTTGTACTATTAAGAGCGTGACCTTAGAAACGGAGGGGCACAAAGTACGAGAAAGCGCCAGAACTCTGCGGAGTTGACGAGGACGAAGGTGATCGAGATTTTCGGCGGATGCCTTCTAGTCGCCTGTCACGACTAAGAGTCTTTCATTAAAACGCCCGGGCGACCGGACGGACAAAGTGAAAGGCGATGACAGCTCTTTGAAAAAGCCCGTTTCCTTTTTCGAGAAATCGAATATAGAGGAGAATTGTTTATGTGTGGAATTGTAGGAATGATTGGGAATGCCGGAGCGAAGGAAATCCTTCTCAAAGGTCTTGAGAAACTCGAGTACCGCGGCTATGACTCGGCTGGCCTTGCGTTGATGCAAGATGGTGTCAACGTTCATAAGGAAGTCGGTCGCATCGCCGCGCTACGCGAAATCGTCCCAGCAGAAGTAGACGGCACGATTGGAATCGGCCACACACGTTGGGCGACACACGGGGTGCCGAGCGTCCCGAACGCCCACCCGCACCAGAGCACGACGGGCCGCTTCACGCTCGTCCACAACGGCGTCATCGAGAACGACGAGCAGCTCAAGGCGACGCTCGACGTCCCGTTTCTCTCGGAAACGGATACGGAAGTCATCGTCCAGTTGATGGAGAAGAACTTCGTCGCGCTCGGCGACGTCGAATCGGCGTTCCGGAAGACGCTCGCTGAACTTCACGGCTCGTACGCGATCGCGATGATTGACTCAGAGGACCAAGAGCGCCTCTATATCGGCAAGAACAAGTCGCCGCTCCTCGTCGGACTCGGCGACGGAACGTTCAACGTTGTCGCGTCT
>NZ_JTLB01000041.1:0-1303 GCF_000798975.1 Exiguobacterium sp. ZOR0005
TTCGGTGCAGTCGTCGTCTCAGCGGCTGGTTTTACGGCTGTTTCCGTCTTCGGCGCAGTCGTCGTCTCAGCGGCCGGTTTGGCCGTTGTCGTCGTAACTGGTTGAGTCTGTACCGGTGCCGTCGGTGTCGCGTCCGCCGTACGCGTCACGAGACCGGCGTTCCAATTCACGTATTCGTCCGCTTCATGGAAGTGGATGAATCCTGAGTCTTTCGCGAGCTTATGGCTCTCCGCGCTTTGACGCGTCGAAATCGTGAGCGTCTTCACCGAATGCTTGGCGTCGACCGCCTGCAACTTCTTGATCATGTTTTGTGACCAGGCGTCGCTCTTGATCGTGTCGGCGTTGAAGCTTTCCCACATGATGCCGTCCACGTACGTCGCCGTCGACGTCTCCAATGTATCAAAGCCCCAGTTTTGGACCATGGCGATGTTGCCGTAACGCGCACGGGCCTCTTTCAAGAAGTTGACAAGTCCGTCACGTTGCTGCTTGAGCACGGTCGGGTTGTTCAAATGTTCGTTGTCGATATCGCCGACCGTGTCCATGAACACGCCGTCGATCCCTTTGGCCACGACTTGGTTTTGGATTTCCGTGAGCAACAGCCCTTGGAAATGTGTCGAGGCGATATTCGTCAAGTACGAATCCCATTCCGGGTAATGGACACGCTGTCCGTTACGCGTGAAGAAATCACCTGACTGAAGTTTTGACATGAGACCGGTGTTCCACGTCGCGACTTCCATGACACTAATATAACCGAGCACTTTCGTACCGCGTGACTTGATCTGTTCAACTTGAGCTTTCGTGTAATGAAGCGGCTCGATGATGACGAGATCATAGTTTTGCATGTCTTTGATGATCGTTTCGTTCGGATGACCGTAATATACTTGATAGTTTTTCACACCGTCGAGTGGGTTCATCGTTTGCGCTCCCGTTTTTGACATGTTCAAACTAAGTACGAACAACACTACTGTTAGAGACAACATTAACTTTTTCAATTTCACTACCTATTCCTCTCCTGATGACTAACAAAACGTGGTGACGGACGATGAGGGTAAATTGAGGTTTTTGTCCCAACTCCTCCTTTTTCATGAAATGACGAAAGGTATAGTGCTGTATGGTTTATGAGTATATCGGAGTTATGTAGAATATGTTTAACCTTCGCAAAAAAAAATATAGGATAGTTTTTCGGTAAAATATAGTGTCAATTTGACAACAAAAAACCGCTTTTCTGAACTGAACCAAAAAAGTTAGACACTAAATAATTTGTCAGGCGACTTCGAGAACCTGGGTCCGGTATTCCACCGGG
>NZ_JTLB01000042.1:0-1156 GCF_000798975.1 Exiguobacterium sp. ZOR0005
TCTTGAAAATGACGAAGCTTGCGCTTCAATCAAAACTTGTAAAACTTTTTTTGCCTCATCGTTCAGTTTTCAAAGACCAAAATAATTAAAATGGTCGGGAAGACAGGATTCGAACCTGCGACCCCTTGGTCCCAAACCAAGTGCTCTACCAAGCTGAGCTACTTCCCGTAATAAATGGTGCACCCTGAGAGATTCGAACTCCCGGCCTTTAGATTCGTAGTCTAACGCTCTATCCAGCTGAGCTAAGGGTGCAATAAAATGCGGTCGAGAGGACTTGAACCTCCACGGTGTTAACCACCACTAGGCCCTCAACCTAGCGCGTCTACCGATTCCGCCACGACCGCATATTAAATGGAGCGGAAGACGGGATTCGAACCCGCGACCCCGACCTTGGCAAGGTCGTATTCTACCACTGAACTACTTCCGCGTTATACAATTTGAGGAGATGCGGGTGAAGGGACTCGAACCCCCACGTCAAAGACACTAGATCCTAAGTCTAGCGCGTCTACCAATTCCGCCACACCCGCATAAATATTTAAGTATAATAATTAATGAGAAATGGTGAGCCATGCAGGGCTCGAACCTGCGACCCTCTGATTAAAAGTCAGATGCTCTACCAACTGAGCTAATGGCTCATTAATTTTAAAAAAATGGGGCGGCTGAAGGGAATTGAACCCTCGAATGCCGGAATCACAATCCGGTGCGTTAACCACTTCGCCACAACCGCCATGAGAAAAATGGTGCCGGCGAAAGGATTCGAACCCTCGACCCTCTGATTACAAGTCAGATGCTCTACCAACTGAGCTACACCGGCGCTGTAAATGGTGGCTTTGGACGGAATCGAACCGCCGACACAAGGATTTTCAGTCCTTTGCTCTACCAACTGAGCTACAAAGCCACAACATATTAAATTAAATAAAATGGCGGTCCTGACGGGATTCGAACCCGCGATCTCCTGCGTGACAGGCAGGCATGTTAACCACTACACCACAGGACCACATTAATAATTGTATCGACTTTACCTATTTTAAATGTCAAAAGAAGATAAGTCAATAACTTTTTCAAAAAAATAAATCGCCTGGCAACGTCCTATCCTCACAGGGGGAGACCCCCAACTACTTTCGGCGCTGAAGCGCTTAACTTCCGTGTTCGGCAT
>NZ_JTLB01000043.1:0-7053 GCF_000798975.1 Exiguobacterium sp. ZOR0005
TGCGCTTCAATCAAAACTTGTAAAACTTATTTTTGCCTCATCGTTCAGTTTTCAAAGTTCGTCTGCCGCTCTTGGCGACTTAAATATCTTACCAAGTTATTAACGATTGGTCAATAGCTTTTTAAAATATTCTTTTTCGTTCGCTCTCGGCGACGTCTATTAATATATCAGTAAAATTTATCGAACGCAATAACTTTTCTAGAAAAGTTTTTATTTTTTTATCATGTATTAAGTTTTTTCGTTCTACGAGATTAATTCCTTCATTATATAGCCAGTTTTTTAACAAGTATTCAGACATACGGTGATCACAACCTGATGTCCCACCCGACAAACTTACCATTAAAAAAGTGTTAGACGCTCCGCGCCGTCCATTCACTGCTTTAAAATTATAAGATCATATCGTTATCACTATATGACGTGAGTACAAATAGAAAACGAGGCTTCCGCCTCGTTTTAAGAACGTAAATTGGAGAGAGAGACGTTTCGACGTTTCGCTTCCTTCAAATAAAAGAAATAGAGCGTCTCGGCTTGCTTCACTTGCGCTGCTAGCTCTCCTGTATCTTCAATGCTTACGTCCAGCATATGTCGTTTCGCTTCAAACTTTGCTTTCGCATCCAACAGTTCCGTAAGAAATCGTTGATCGTATTCAGTTCGAAGCGACTTTCGAAACCATCTCATAACTCTCTTCGGCCTTCCATCGCACGAGAAAGCGTCACTTCATCCGCATATTCTAAGTCCCCACCGACCGGGAGACCATGCGCAAGTCTCGTTACGCGTATCCCTGTTGGTTTGAGCAACCTAGATAGATACATCGAAGTTGCTTCTCCCTCGATGTTCGGATTCGTAGCCAAAATCACTTCGGTAATCTCTTCGTTTTCTTGAAGACGCGTCAATAAGCTCGAGACGTTAATATCCTCTGGTCCAATACCTTCCATAGGACTGATCGCACCGTGAAGGACATGATACTTCCCTCTATACTCCCGCATCTTCTCCATGGCGATGACATCTCGCGAATCCTGCACCACACATACTACCGTTGTATCACGATGGGAGTCTGTACATATCGAACATGGATCGACATCCGTGATATGCCCACAAACCGTACAATACTTAATATCACGTTTGGCACTGACAAGAGACTTCGCAAATGTCAACACATCGTCCTCCTCCATGTCCAGTACATGAAAGGCCAGTCGAATGGCCGTTTTCGGACCAATGCCTGGTAATTTTGTAAAGCTCTCAATCAATCGTCCAATCGCTTCAGGGTATTGCAACTCACATCTTTCCTTTCTTCATTAAAAGCCTGGGAGGTTCATCCCTTGTGTGAAACGTCCCATCTTATCGTTTACAAGTTGATCAGCTTGTTTCATCCCATCATTCACAGCAGCAAGAACAAGGTCTTGCAACATGTCAACATCGTCCGGGTCGACGACATCTTCAGCGATGATGATATCTAATACTTCTTTATGCCCGCTCACGACAACTTTCACCATGCCACCGCCGGCCGTTCCTTCTACCGTTAAATCTTTCAATTCTTCTTGGGCTTTAGCCATGTCTTTCTGCATTTTCTGCATTTGTTTCATCATATTGTTCATGTTTCCCATTCCACGCATATAAAGCGCCTCCTTTATTAAACTTCTTCGATTTCGACGACATCACCGAAACGTTCGAACGCCTGTGCGACAAGCGGATCTTCTTCTGTCGGCTTCGCTTCTTCTTTCGCATCCGTGCGCTCCGCTTGTTTCTGAAGGATGAACTCGTTTTTCAATTCAAGCCAATCTGTTTCAAGGACAGCCATAATTTCTCGACGGATCCCCGTTACTTCAAACAATGCTTGTTCGATTACGTCACGGGTGCGGCCATTCGAACTGACTTGTTCATAATGCCATGTCATCCCATCTTTAAATTGTACCAGTAAGGTGTCGCTTGCACAAAGGACAGCCTCACTCTCATAGAACAACGCAAAGATTGGACCATCTTGTGTTCGAATATTCCCCATGATATCTTCCCAGCTATCGCGAATCGCGTTCAAGTGCTGACGTTCTGCCCGCTGTAGAAGTTGACGAATCCGTTCTTTCGGAACCCGGATTTGTGTCCGTTTCACCGCTTTCGGCTTCTCAGCAGCAACCGCTGTCGTAGCTACACCATTTTTCTTCACTTCATTCAGCTCTCGACTCAATTCGCGTACTTGGTCTTGAAGCTGCTGCATCTGTTCGCTCATCGTACGGCCTTGTTCCGCAATCCGGATAAACGTCAATTCCACCAACACTTTCGGATGGTTCGATAATCGCATTTGTTGTTGGCAGTCATTCAACTCCTCAATGACTTGGAACAATTCATCGGTCGAGGTTGCTTCGACGAACTCACGGAATTGTTCATTCGGCCGGGCTCTTTCCAGTAAATCGACAGCTTGCGGAGAAGCTTTCAATAGTAACGCATCACGATGAATAAAGACGAGATCTTCCACGAAACGCTTTAAGTCCTTCCCTTCACGTAACATCGTTTCTAGCGTGCTAAGGATTTGGTCCAGCTGTTTTTGCTGTAGCCCATACGCCATGTCGAGAAGCGCATCATCGGTCACAGCGCCTGTCACCTCAAGAACAGCCGCTTCCGTCAATCGGTCATCACTAAAGGCGAGTGCTTGATCAAGCAGACTGAGCGCATCCCGCATCCCACCGTCCGCGGCACGCGCGATCAACTTGAGCGCTTCCGGATCGTAATCGTAATCTTGGTCATTTAAAATGTAAGCCATCCGCGTCTGCAGCTGACCGACCTCGTGGCGCTTCACGTCGAATCGTTGACACCGCGAGATAATCGTCGCCGGAATTTTATGCGGTTCTGTCGTTGCCAAAATAAAGATCGCATGCGGCGGCGGCTCTTCTAACGTTTTTAACAACGCATTGAACGCACCGGTCGACAACATGTGCACTTCATCGATGATATACACTTTAAAGCGCGCTTGTGAAGGCGGATACTTCACCTTATCCCGAATTTCTCGAATCTCGTCAACACCGTTATTTGAAGCCGCATCGATCTCGAAGACGTCCGGACTCGTCCCTTCTGTAATGGCTACACAAGTCGGGCACGTGTTGCACGGTTCTCTCGTCGGTGCAGTCTCACAGTTGATTGCTTTCGCAATGATTTTAGCAAGGCTCGTCTTCCCCGTCCCTCTAGGTCCAGAGAATAAATAAGCATGCGAAACCCGCTCTTCAAGCAACGCGTTTTGAATCGTACGCGTGATATGGACTTGACCGACAACCTCTTGGAACGACTGCGGACGATAGACTCGGTATAATGCTTGATACGCCATGTCCCCGCCTCCTTTCTTCCTTACGTTTCTCTATTTCATCATACAAAAAAATCTACAACCCATGGGCCGTAGATTAAAGTTATTAAATAAATCTGCCGCGCACCGATTTCTGAAAGCACGTCAATGTGCGTTACTCATGCAGTTTGCTCGGCCCAAGCACCCCTGCGGCACACGGTACGTCACCACTTAAGGCTGCTTCCTTCCGGACCTGACCTGGTTCATGGGTGACCGTTGCGCAGGACTCAGACGTCAACGCCACTTACACGAGGACGGGCCACACCAATGCACTCCCTCGAATCGGGATTCAGTCTCGCTATAGCGGATTGCGAGTTACAGGGCACCGCTACCTCCCCGCCTAGCACGGCAAATGGGTAAATGAAGTTAAGCACTTCTTTGAGTGCTATTACATTATACTGTTTAATCTGTAGGGTTGCAACCTCTCTGTTCAAGCCGGGCCTGCTTCTTCCGTTCACGAAGGTCCCGAAAAAAATCAGTCAGTAGCGCTCCACACTCTTCTGCTAAAACATTTTCGGTTACATCAGCTTGATGGTTGAAGCGTTCATCTTGAACGAGGTTCATTAGCGTGCCGCAACATCCACCTTTCGGATCATACGCCCCGAAGATGACCCGCTTTACACGTGAAAGCACGATTGCGCCCGCACACATCGGGCAAGGCTCTAGCGTGACAAACAACTCACAGTCCTCAAGCCGCCAATTCTGGAGTGTTTCGTTCGCCGCCTCAATCGCAATCATTTCCGCGTGTGCGGCCGCAAGCAAGTCGGTCTCTCGTCGATTGTGCCCCGAGGCAATCACCTCGTCTCCTTTGACAATGACACATCCGATCGGGACCTCTCCGATCGCTTCCGCCTTCTTCGCTTCAGCAATGGCGAGCCGCATAAATCGTTCATCACGTTCCATATTAACACTCCGTTTCTCGTCACTTATTATGAAAAAAAATGAAAATCATTTCGCTCGCCCTATCCAACTCATTGTGTGCTAGAATGGAACTTGCACTTTGGATAATGGAGGATGACATCATATGTTTATAACGGTAGAAGGACCGATTGGTGTCGGGAAAACGTCACTGGCCCATATCATCAGTCAGCACTTTTCAATGCAGATGCTGAATGAAATTGTAGAAGAGAACCCCTTTCTCGGCAAGTTTTATGAAGATATCGAAGAATGGAGTTTCCAAACGGAAATGTTCTTCTTGTGCAATCGATTCAAGCAACTAGACGATATCCACAAACACCACTTGAGTCAACAGCAATCCGTCGTTTCAGACTACCATATTTTCAAGAACTTGATTTTTGCTCACCGATCGTTACGACCGGCGCACTTGAACAAGTATGAGCAGATTTATAAGATTTTGACACATGATATGCCGAAACCTGATGTCGTCATCTACTTACACGCCAGTATCGAGACGCTCATGAAGCGCGTCGCCTTACGCGGACGAGAAGTAGAAGAGAATATGTCGCGCGACTACCTCGAACAACTCGCCCACGATTACGAGACGTTTGTCGAATCGTATCGGGCGACCCACCCCGAAGTGACGATTCTATCGTTTAGCGGTGACGAGCTCGACTTCGTCCATAATCCGGATGACTTGACGCACGTCCTCGCGACGATTGAACGTGAACTAGAATTGACTAAAGGAGCCCAACTAAAATGACGCTGAACGAAAAATATAACATTCCGAACGACACGATCATCACGATCGGCGGCATGGTCGGAATCGGTAAATCGACCATCACGAACTCGCTCGCGGACGCCCTCAACTTCCGGACGTCACTCGAGAAAGTAGATACGAACCCGTACCTCGATAAATTCTATCACGATTTTGAGCGTTGGAGCTTCCACCTTCAAATCTACTTCTTGGCTGAACGTTTCAAAGAACAGAAGAAAATCTTCCAATACGGCGGCGGATTCATTCAAGACCGCTCGATCTATGAAGATACGGGCATCTTCGCGAAGATGCATTACGAGAAAGGCACGATGTCGCCGACAGACTATGAGACGTACTCAAGCCTGTTCGAAGCGATGGTGCTCACACCGTTCTTCCCGCATCCTGATCTATTGATTTACCTCGAAGGTTCATTCGACCAAGTGCTCGATCGCATTCAAATGCGCGGACGTGAGATGGAACAACAAACACCGATCACGTACTGGGAAGAAATGTACGCTCGCTATACGGAGTGGATCAACAACTTCAACCTCTGCCCGGTCCTTCGTCTCTCGATTGAAGAATACGATTTGATCAACGATCCGGACTCAGTTGAGCTGATCTTGGAAAAAATCGAAAAGCAGTTGACGATCGCTCGTGAAGCGAAAGTTAGATAAATGAAAGAAGGTGCAACGCTCAATGGCGTCGCACCTTCTTTTTTACGTGTGAGCGATATGGTGTTTGCGGTACGTCGGTGCTTTCCGTGCTTTCCGAAAGCCGTCGATTGAATCAAACACGGCTGCAAGGATCGTGATTGCCACGACGAGTCCGAACACCCAATTGAATGAGAAGACGCCGTTTGGGACGTTCGCCTCCATCCAGTTTACGAATCGGGCATCTAGCAATCGCACGGAACTCGCCATCCAAATGATGAATGTTGCCGAAGCCACATTGTAAATCAGATTATAGGAAGCAAGTGCATACGACCAACGTCCTTTGATCCATTTCCACACACCGAGTACGACTTGCAACAACACGACGAGAAGAAATAGCCAAATCACGTCAAATAGGAACGATTGATTAAAGACCGGCGTGACCATCGTGAACCCTTCCGCGGTCGATTCATAAATCCCGATCAATCGTTCAGCGTTCACGTACACCCCAAACCAAACCGCCGTCCAAAACAAACCAAACCCGGCATCAAACTTACTGATCCGGCCGCCCCGTTCCCGTTCGCGCAACGTATTCACATCCCATTTCATGACAGGTGCTTTCGATCCTTGAGGGGCGTACCGCTCAACTAAAAAGAAGATGAGCGTGATCCAAAACACAAGTTGAATCCCGACGTTCCATAACGTGTCGAATACGTTCGTGAGGAACGTGCCGACAGTCGGCAAGATCGGTCCCGAAAAGGTCGGGATGCTCGCGATGACGAGACCGAAAAAGACGACGGCCATCACAATCGGCACAACGAGTTTGACGATGGACACATACAGCGGAAACATCCCCGGTCCAATCAAGTACTGACCTTCTTTATACTGCGCGGCTACGGCAGCAGGATGTCCCATTTCTTCTAATACACGCTTCATTTCCGTCTCCGTCGGATCAGCCGGTAGTTTCGTCTTGATTTCTTGCTGAAGCGACTCAGCTAGCGACTCCCGCCGATTAGCCGGAACATGTTTGACCACTTCTTCTATATACGCGTCTATCCAGTTCACCACGTCCACCTCCTTTCCGATCGACCCGAACAGACCCTACCGTATTAGAATTCCCGTTTTTAACCGAGGATAGCTGTCGTTCGTAATTTTGCCACAAAAAAAGCCACAGACATAAAGTCTGCGACCATTAAAAAATGCATCTGCCTATGCAGATGCCAAATCGAGCGGAGTTGGTGGGATTCGAACCCACGCGAGCCTTGCGACTCCTAACGGATTTCGAGTCCGTCCCCTTCAGCCGGACTTGGGTACAACTCCAGGCTTAAAAAAGTGTAAAAAAAAGAAAGTGGAGGAGGTGGTGGGATTCGAACCCACGCAGGCTATTACACCCCTGACGGTTTTCAAGACCGTTCCCTTAAACC
>NZ_JTLB01000044.1:0-329 GCF_000798975.1 Exiguobacterium sp. ZOR0005
TGGTTGTTTCAGTCGGCTAGGTACAAGAGGTTGAGGCTCGCGTTGACGTCGCGGTCGTGGTGCGCGCCGCACGCGGCACATGTCCACTCCCGGGTTTGTAAGTCTTTCTTGCCGCCGTTCTCGCCGCAGGCCGAACAGACCTGGGTCGAGGCGAACCACGGGTCGGCCTTGACGAGCGTCCGTCCATAGAACCGCGCCTTATATTCCAGTTGGCGGACGAACTCGCCCCATCCGGCGTCCCCGATCGACTTCGAGAGGCGGCGGTCCTGCATCATCTCCCTCGTTCGGAGCGTCTCGACCACGACGACTTGGTTCTCGTCGACGATGCG